>NZ_AJZM02000255.1 GCF_000272405.2 Vibrio tasmaniensis 1F-187 | reverse complement strand
TTATTTACTACGATTGGTATTATACGTTAGTCACGTCGATGAACATTGACTCATCAATATTTGAAGAGGAAATTTCAGCTTCTTCGAATTCGTAGGCCTTGCGATCTTCACTACGGTCTAGTGGAAGGTTTACGAAATCAAACAATTCTCGGTCAGCCAGTTGGCTTGGACTTACGTTCTGAATTGACTTGAAAATCTTCTCAACACGACCTGGCGTTTGCTTATCCCAATCAATCAACATCGCTTTAATGTTCTGACGCTGTAGGTTCTCTTGAGAGCCACACAGGTTACAAGGAATGATTGGGAAATCTAGGTGCTCTGCGTATTGGATTAAGTCCGTTTCACGACAATAAGTCAGTGGACGAATAACAACGTTACGGCCATCATCAGAACGCAATTTTGGCGGCATTGCTTTCAAGCGTGCACCGTGGAACATGTTCAGGAACATCGTCTCAACAATATCGTCTAGGTGGTGGCCAAGAGCAATCTTAGTCGCCCCAATTTTCTCTGCAAACGAGTACAAAGTACCACGACGAAGACGAGAACATAGACCACAAGTTGTTTTACCCTCTGGCACTTTCTCTTTAACTACGGAGTACGTATCTTTATCTACGATGTAGTAAGGAATGTTCAGAGTTTCGAAGTACTCAGGAAGAATATGCTCAGGAAAGCCAGGTTGTTTTTGGTCTAGGTTTACGGCAACAACATCGAATTTGATAGGTGCAGCTTCACGTAAACGTAGCAAAATATCTAGCATCGCAAATGAATCTTTACCGCCACTAATGCATGCCATTACTACGTCATTCTCTTCGATCATGTTGTAGTCAACGATGGCATTTCCAACATTTCGTCTCAGACGTTTCTGAAGCTTGTTGAATTCAAGTGTTTCTTTTTTATTTTCGTTTTGGTTCATTGCGACTCTCACACCGTCGTATTACCGACTGTAGATTGCTAGTGGGACTGTTTTAGGGCGTGGATTATACGGATTTTTATTTGATGTTGAAATAGTAACGGCAGGATTAACAAGCTGAGTATTGGAAAGATTCCGATTCTTTTGAGCTTTAAGCTCTCTAAACGGTTAGATAAACGCGTCTTAACAAATTCGAGGTTTGTATAGTAGACAAAGAAAAGCAGCCTTCTCTAAAAGACCAGGCTGCTTAAGAACTACTTCCTCAAAGCGTAGGGAGTGCTTCTAGCTAGACTTATTGCGCGGGAATGTACGGTAATACGCGAACCGTTGGCTCTGGTAAAGTGATGCTGTCACTTCCATTCAGCTCTTCTAAGGTGAATTTAGCACGCCCTTCTTTAATTGGGATCTGTTTACCGTTAGATAGAGCAATGTTGCCTTCAAGCTTGTCATTGAACTCCAACGTTAACCCTTGGATATCAGGTGTGAACCAGCTAGAGAACATGCCGCTGACGTCTTCTAGCATTGCCTGCATCTGTGGTAACAGGCTTTCTAGTTGTGCAACTTCAACATTGCCAGCTAAAGGCTCTTGAGTCATTACAACGAGCGAATATGCGCACTCTTGTTCTTGGGTTTGCACAAAGATAAGAGGATTTGCTGAGCGCAGGTTTTGATCTACAGGTAGAAGCAGCTCATTCGCAGGAGACACTTTTAGCTCTTCGTAGTGCTCTTCTTTCTCCATCCAAGCTTTGCTGATGTGACAGGTTTTCTGTGCTTGTTGGTCAACAAAGAACACCGCAACTTTGACATCATCGTGCCCTTCTTTGGTGTTGTTTTTCAGCTGAGTATAGAGTTTAGAATACGTGAACATGTATTCTTGCGCCGAAGCTGGAAGAGAAACCCCAAAACTTAAAGTGGCTAATAAAGCGAGTGCTGTCTTTTTCATTATTATAATCTTGTTGAAGTTGAGCGTTTATAAATAGAAAGAGCAGCCAATGAGCTGTTCTTTTGCGATATTGCTTGGTGTCAAATTGACTAAAGAAGTCAATCAAACGGATATCCAAATGAGTTACTTTTCCCAGTATACCTTGTTGTGACGGATCATAGCTTGTAAATCAGTCACATAGTCTGAACCTCGCTCAGAATATTTTAACAAGCCATTGGTCAATTCGGTCGCCGTTTCTTTGGTTAACAGATCATTACCATTTGCTGCCAGTTGCGCACGAATGGCTCTTAAATCTGCATAGGCACGGTTACGATTAAGGTTCATGAAGTAACGGTGTACGGATTCTTGGCTTGAAGAAAATGTTGCTACTTCATGCGAGCTGCCTTCGTTACGTTGTAGCGGAACAAGGCCACAACCTTTGCTGTAACACCAATGTCCGAAATAGTTGTTTGCTTTGGTGGCGAAACGTGATGTCCCCCAAGCCGATTCATTGGCAGCCTGTGTTAATACAAGCGCCTCTGGCAGTACGTTTACGCGACTAAGCATTTCCGTAAGCCAAGCTTGATCTAATCCTGAAGATGGCACTGGCAAGCTGTATAACTTCCCTAGCCTTTTCGCATACGACATGTCTTCTGAATCAATATTCGTAATACCTGATTCAGAGATCTTAGTTAAAAACGCACGCTCTTTGGTGATACGTTTGTTTTCAATCTTGATGCTTGGGCGTAGGAACGAGAAAAACGCGTCTTTTTTCTCGTTTACATCCTTAATAGCCGCAAAGTTTGGTGCGCTTGAAGCAACAGTCAAGTCATCAAATTGGTCTGCTGAAGTAGAGCTCTGTTCTGTCGTACGTCGGCGTTCTTCTTCTTGGTAAAGGTATGGGCCAATCAGTGAGATAGAACCCACGATTGCTAGTGTTGTTACCTTGAGCGCAAGAGATTTACTCGCGCTGCCTTTGTCGTTATTACGCATCGAAGACCTGCGGGTTTTTGTTCTTGTTACCATGGCTACTGTTGTTGCCGTTATTGTTACCGCCATCGCTATCGTCATCGCTCATTGGGCGGTCTGATGCAATTATCTTCAGCTTGATGCCAAACATTTCACGGTAAACGATACCTTTCACGTGGAAGAAGAATGGAAGAACGAAGATCAAGCCAATGCCGTACATCATCGCAGCAACGATGAACATCAGCATAACCATTAGGTATATAGACGCGACTACGAAGATCTTCTTATTTACTGCTCTTAGAGAAAGTAATAGCGATTGCATCGGTGGAACTTTTTTATCACAAATCAGCAGAATTGAGTTGCTGAACGCAAGTGAGAAGTAGATAGACAGAAATGGCAGAATCATACCAGCGATGCCTTGAAGCATTAGGCTGAACAAAGTCACTAGAATAACGGGGATCGTAAACTGTAAACCTTTGCCTATGTGGCGCACTTTAGTTTGAAGACCTGCAGCATGGCTCATTGCCATTAAACAGATGCCGGCATAGATAGGTGCACTGACGACTTCATAGCTAAAATTCGCAATGAAAATCGATTCAACGATCTGGGGTGTAAAGGCCTCAGGGTCGATTACCGCATCTAAGATAACTGCAGGGTCACCAAGTTGCAGTTTTAGTGCGATATAAAAGATAGCCAATTGTACGAACATTAGCGCAACAATCGCAGGGGAAAACGAAAGAAAGTGACTTATCGTATGTTTCCAAGCCTCTTGGAATACAGCCGTTGCTTTGAGCTCATAATCGCCGGAAAGTGCACGGTCGATACTACCGCCCAAATTAAAATCTTTTTCGATGTCGTTGTTCATATTGATACCTAGGTGCGCCAACTAAACGAAGGCACCTAACTTATTGATAAAAAATTACCTTCATTATACCCATATGTCGGATGCAAACTAAAATATGAATCTGTAACAAGGCTTGCTTTTACGTCTTAATGGTTAATAATTAGACACTTGTTAGGGTGTGAACCCAACAAATAACAGTATGGTAAAGGATGTTTACTTTTACCTGCGAATTTTTTTGTCTTCGAAAGATAAAAAATGCTTTGAATTCACGTTTTTGGTGATTATGATGCGCGCCTTAGAGGTGTATAGCAACAGGTCTCAAATAGAACCAAGGTGGAGAAAAACAGACGTTGAACGCTAAAAAATCAGTAGGGAAGCCAGTAGTACAGCTAACTGGCATCAGTAAAAGTTTCGATGGTAAGGAAGTCATCGGCAATCTGGATTTAAACGTAAATCATGGTGAGTTTCTCACGATTTTAGGCCCATCAGGTTGTGGTAAAACAACCGTGCTAAGAATGATTGCGGGTTTTGAAACGGCGGATAGTGGTGAAATACTATTAGCTGGACAGAACGTAACCCAAGTTCCTGCTGAACAAAGGCATGTAAACACTGTTTTCCAAAGCTATGCCCTATTCCCGCATATGACCGTTTTCGATAATGTGGCATTTGGCTTACGCATGCAGAAAGTTCCAAGCAGCGAGATTGAACCTCGTGTAATGGATGCTTTGAAAATGGTGCGCTTAGAGCAAATGGCACAACGAAAGCCACACCAGCTATCTGGCGGCCAACAGCAACGTATCGCAATCGCTCGTGCTGTCGTTAATAAGCCTAAAGTTCTCTTGTTGGATGAATCTTTATCTGCTCTTGATTACAAACTACGTAAACAGATGCAAATCGAGCTGAAACAACTGCAACGCCAACTTGGTATCACGTTCATTTTTGTAACGCATGACCAAGAAGAAGCACTCTCTATGTCCGACCGCATTATTGTTATGCGTGATGGCGTGATTGAACAAGACGGAACACCAAGAGAGATCTACGAAGAGCCTAAGAACCTATTCGTAGCGCGTTTCATTGGTGAAATTAACGTATTCGAAGCGACAGCTAAATCTCGTCAAGATGAAAAGCGCATTGTTGCGACAATCGAAGGTGAAGAGTCCATTATCTATCACGATAAAGACGTAACACCGGGTCAAAAACTGCAAGTATTGCTTCGCCCTGAAGATCTTCGTATCGAAGAAATCAAAGAATCTGAGCAACGCGGTATTGTTGGTTACATTGTCGAGCGAACCTATAAAGGCATGACATTAGATTCAGTCGTAGAACTTGAGTCGGGTATGCGTGTCATGGTTAGCGAATTCTTCAACGAAGATGACCCTGATGTTGATCACTCACTGGGCCAAAAAGTTGCAGTAACTTGGGTTGAGAGCTGGGAAGTGGTATTAGAAGATGAGCAAGAAGTTTAATTTACAAAACGCAATTGTTGCTTTAATCACAGGTTGGTTAGTGCTGTTCGTGATGATTCCAAACATCATGATCATCGGTACTAGCTTCTTAACTCGTGATGAAGCTAACTTGATTGAGATGACCTTTACTCTCGATAACTATGTGCGTTTGGCTGATCCGCTGTATTTTAAAGTGCTGATGCACTCTTTCTATATGGCAATCGTTGCTACCCTGCTTTGTTTAATCATTGGTTACCCGTTCGCCTATATCGTGGCAAAGATGCCTGCGAAGTGGCGTCCAATCATGTTGTTTTTAGTGATTGTGCCATTTTGGACTAACTCACTGATTCGTACTTACGGATTAAAAGTGGTTCTGGGTACTCAAGGTGTGTTGAACAAAGGCTTGTTGGCGTTAGACATTATCGATAAGCCACTTCGTATTATGTATTCAGAAACGGCAGTAATGATCGGTTTAGTGTATATCCTACTCCCGTTCATGATTTTGCCGTTGTACTCAGCAATCGAAAAGCTAGACGACACTTATTTAGAAGCGGCTAAAGATTTAGGTGCGAACAAACTGCAAACGCTATTGAAAGTCGTGTTACCACTGACTATGCCAGGTATTGTCGGCGGTTGTTTATTGGTGTTATTACCTGCATTAGGTATGTTCTACATCTCTGACCTATTAGGCGGAGCAAAGAACCTGCTGATTGGTAACGTGATTAAGAGCCAAGTACTCAATGCTCGGGACTGGCCGTTTGGCGCTGCGACGAGTATTGCACTGACCGTGGCAATGGCTGTGATGCTTTATGCCTACTACCGTGCAGGCAAGTTATTGAATAAGAAAGTGGAGCTAGACTAATGGGTCGCACAGTTAAGTTCAGCTTTATGGCGTTGGTATACGCTTTTCTATACCTACCTATTATCGTATTGATTGCAAACTCATTTAATGCCAATAAATTCGGCATGAAATGGGGTGGTTTTACCACCAAGTGGTATGACGCGCTGATTAACAACGACAGCCTAATGCAGGCTGCGTGGCATTCGATCAACGTAGCGGTGTTCTCAGCGACTGCCGCAACGATTGTCGGAAGCCTGACAGCCGTTGCCCTATTCCGTTACCAATTTAAAGGTAAAGGCATCGTCAATGGCATGTTGTTCATCGTGATGATGTCACCAGATATCGTAATGGCGATTTCGCTTCTTGCGCTATTCTTGGTTATGGGTGTGCAACTTGGGTTCTTTACCCTACTTGCAGCGCACATTACTTTCTGTAAACCGTTCGTTGTGGTAACGGTTTACAGTCGCTTGAATGGCTTTGATGTGAAGATGCTAGAAGCAGCAAAAGACTTAGGTGCAAGTGAGTGGACGATTCTAAAACAGATCATCCTGCCTCTTGCTAAGCCAGCGGTTGCTGCGGGGTGGTTATTGAGCTTCACTCTGTCTTTGGACGATGTGATCATCAGCTCTTTCGTAACAGGTCCAACTTACGAAATCTTGCCACTGAAGATTTACTCGATGGTTAAAGTCGGTATATCTCCAGAGGTCAACGCCCTAGCAACAGTGATGTTAGTGGTGTCGTTAATACTGGTGATTATTTCTCAGTTGTTAGCGAGAGAGAAAATCAAGTAAGTCTCCTACTGTTTACTGAGACGGACTTGATAAGATTCAAGTTTAACAAAAGTGTTATTCATAAACAGAATGGTAAATTGCCATTCTGTTTTTCTATCTACTGCCTTTAGGCAACGTTTAGTTTGGAGCTAACGTCAATGAAAAAATGGGCTACTCTATTAGCTGGTAGTGCATGTGCGCTTTCAATGTTATCTGCATCATCATTTGCAAAAGATAACAAAGAATTGGTATTCATGAACTGGGGACCTTACATCAATAGTGAGATTCTAGAACAGTTCACTGATGAAACTGGAATCAAGGTTATCTACTCAACTTACGAGTCGAATGAAACCTTGTACGCAAAGCTAAAAACACACAACAAAGGCTACGACCTAGTTGTGCCGTCGACTTACTTCGTTTCTAAGATGCGTGACGAAGGTATGCTACAAAAAATCGACAAAACTAAGCTGTACAACTTCAAGAACCTAGATACTAACTACTTAGATAAGCCGTACGACCCAAGCAACGACTACTCTATTCCACACGTAGTTGCGATTACAGGTCTTGCTGTTAACACTGAAATATACGATCCGGAAGACTTCCAAAGCTGGGCTGATCTATGGAAGCCAGAGCTTGAAGGCCAACTGATGATGATGGACGACACGCGTGAAGTGTTCCACATCGCACTGCGTAAGTTAGGTTACTCTGGTAACACAACCAACGAGAAAGAGATCGACGAAGCTTACGCTGAACTACAAAAGCTAATGCCGAACGTTCTAGTATTTAACTCAGATAACCCTGGTGCGCCATACATGTCTGGTGAAGTGGGTCTTGGTATGCTTTGGAATGGTTCTGCTGCTGCTGCGCAAAACGAAGGTCTACCAATCAAACTGGTTTTCCCTAAAGAAGGCGGTATCGGTTGGGTTGATAACTTTGCGATTAGCTCTGGTGCGGTAAACGTAGATGCAGCTCATAAGATGATCGACTTCCTACTTCGCCCAGAAATTGCAGAGCAAATCTCTCGTGACACAGGCTACCTAACAGCCGTTAAAGCGTCTAACGAGAAGTTTAAAGACAGCCCTGCGCTGTTCCCATCTCAAGAAGACCTTGATCGTGTGGAATGGCAAGCTGCGGTTGGTGATAAGACGGTGAAGTACGAAGATTACTTCATGAAACTTAAAGCCGGTCAGTAAGCGAGTTTGTTATCTAATTGCTCCGGTCAAAAGAGGCTAATAAGTAACTGGTTTACTTAACAAGCCTAGTTAGGTAATCAACAAACTAAAAATAAGAATATCAATGAATAGGCAGCTTAGGCTGCCTATTTTGTTATATCACTGCTATAATTTAGCGCGATTTTTAGAAATCCATTTACTTTGGGTTCAATACCCAGCTCCAAATCAAACAAATGAACGGAACAGTAATGAAAAAAACACTGTATACCGGCGCATTGTGTGCTGCTACTTTACTTTCTACACCCTCTTTCGCAGCTGACCAAGAACTGTATTTTTACAACTGGTCTGAATATATTCCAAATGAAGTACTAGAAGACTTCACCGAAGAGACTGGCATTAAAGTCTATTACTCAACTTATGAGTCTAACGAAAGCATGTACGCTAAGTTAAAAACTCAAGGTACGGGTTACGACTTGGTCGTTCCTTCTACTTACTTCGTTTCTAAGATGCGTAAAGAAGGCATGCTTCAAGAGCTTGATAAAACTAAGCTAAGCCACTTTGCAGATTTGGATCCAAATTACTTAGATAAGCCATTTGACCCAAATAACAACTACTCGATCCCATACATCTGGGGCGCAACGGGTATTGGTATCAACTCAGATATGCTAGACAAGTCTTCAGTTAAAAACTGGGGCGATCTGTGGGATACACAGTGGGAAGGTCAACTGATGATGATGGATGACTCTCGTGAAGTTTTCCATATCGCACTGTCTAAACTGGGTTACTCTCCAAACACGACTAATCCTGAAGAAATCAAAGAAGCGTACGAAGAACTTCGTAAGCTAATGCCAAACGTATTGGTATTTAACTCAGATTTCCCAGCAAACCCTTACCTAGCGGGTGAAGTGTCTCTTGGTATGCTTTGGAATGGCTCTGCTTACATGGCACGTCAAGAAGGCGCAACGATTGACATTATCTGGCCAGAGAAAGGCGCTATCTTCTGGATGGATAGCCTAGCGATTCCAGCTGGTGCTAAGAACACTGAAGCGGCACATAAGATGATCGACTTCCTACTTCGCCCTGAAAACGCTGCGAAAATTGCTCTTGAGATCGGTTACCCAACACCCGTTAAAACTGCTTACCCTCTTCTTCCGAAAGAATTTTCTGAAGATAAGAACGTTTTCCCGCCACAATCAGTGATGGATAATGGTGTTTGGCAAGACGAAGTTGGCGAAGCGAGCGTTATTTATGACGAGTACTTTCAAAAACTTAAAGTAGACAACTAATTTGTTAGCAAAAATTTAATTGTTGCTAGTAAGTTAAATAAAGCGGCGTAAGCCGCTTTATTTTTATTCAGAATTTATATAGGATTGAGCAAACAATACGAAGTGCGATTACATATGCAAGCAAACCCTATCCTGTTAGTTGTGACTTTTATGCTGTTAGCATCACTGTTGATGCTTGGCTTGAGTTCATTTATTCATATTGATTCAAACTATGATTTGTTTTTCGAAACAAATACCCTCGTGATCACTATGTACATCTATTATGTTGCGCGTCATTCAATTCGTCCCCACAAAGTTCTTCGCTACGGCGCTCTATTACTCATTTTTAACCTATTTTATGACGTATCAACCGAGCTTAAACATCTTGATGAGTGGGCTGACCAAAATGAACTAATAGATACCTTCTTGGAAGACGGGTTGCTACAAATCGCATTTCTATTGATCGCTTACGGCATTACAGAATTAACTGGAAAAATCAAAGACCAAGGTAAACGCGACGAGCTTACTGGTTTGTATAATCGCAAGAAGTTTGACGCGATCAAACTTGCAGAGTTTGAGCTCATTTACTTCGACTTAGATGGACTAAAAGAGGCAAACGACCTTAAAGGCCACAAAGTTGGAGATTTAATGATTGTTCGTTTCTCTCAGGCTCTGAGGCAAACTGCTTTGGAAGATGAAATGGTGTTTAGAGTGGGTGGTGATGAGTTTGTTGCAACGGCTCAGCTCGGTCGTGGTGGTGAGTTTGTCAGCCAAGTCAATAACTTACTGCATGGTGAGAACATTAGTTTTTCTTACGGTATCGAAGTGACCAGCCGAGATAATTTTAAACAGGCATTGGTTGAATCCGATAAGGCGATGTACGAAATGAAAAAAGCTCAACGACCTGTTCAAAACTCTTGGTGCACGTCTTGTCCTAATCTAGAGACAAATTGCCTGAATATAGAAACAACAAGGCAAACCGATGACTAGAGCCTTATCTGAATAAATGTCAGTTTGCCACTGATAAATGATAACTGTTGCTGATAACGAGCTCTCAAGTTCCAACCTTAAGCGGGTCAATCAATTTATTGGCACAAGGTCAGGCCGTTAGAGACCCCTTCTCTGACAGCAATAGCTCACCGACTAGCTTAGGTACCTCGATACTCGCCTTACCGTAACGTTTCTCTTCAAACTCACTCTCTACCGCACTGGGTTCGAGGTTTATCTCGATCGTATGTGCTCCATGCATTTTAGCATCATGTACAAAACCTGCGGCTGGATAAACCACACCTGACGTGCCGATCGAGATGAACAAATCAGCTTCTTCTAACGCTGAATAAATGTCGCCCATCCTCAATGGCATTTCGCCAAACCACACAATATGAGGGCGCATTTGAGCTGGTATCTGGCAACAATGGCACAATTCACCAGTATGAATGTCGTCTTTGTGCTCTAGAACTTGGTTTGACTCACTACAACGTGCCTTAAGAAGCTCACCGTGCATGTGGATGATATTGCTGCTACCGCCTCTCTCGTGCAGATTGTCGATGTTCTGAGTGATGATAGTTACTTTGCCATCGAGCTTATCTTCAAGCTCTCCTAGCGCCTTGTGGGCTGAATTTGGAAAGATATTTTCACTCTGTAATCCATGACGACGCTTGTTGTAAAACGCTTGTACAAGGTCAGGATCTTTTGCAAAACCTTCAGGTGTCGCAACATCCTCGATTTTATGGTTTTCCCATAATCCGTCTTGTGCTCGGAATGTTTGTATCCCCGACTCCGCAGAGATACCGGCGCCAGTAAGAATTACGATATTTCGATATGGGAAATGCATATAACGTCCTTTTCAATATGTCACTTGGTAACAGCTTAGCACTGTTCAAATTCCAACAATAGTTTTAGGGATTAGACCATAGTCTTAGCCAACTGAATTCATTGGCTATTTGTGACATAACTCGCTTGATAGTTGTTGCCGTTCTTACTCAAACTCTCTGTTTTGCTTTTCACAGAAATAAAAAAGCGACCGAAGCCGCTTAGATTTGTTAACTGATGTCTACTAGATGTAGCTTTACCCCATCAAAACGAACGACGTTAGTCTTCGTTGATAGACGAGATCTTATGGATTGAAAGATCCGCGCCATTAAACTCATCTTCTTCACTTAACCTTAGGCCAGTTACTTTGCTCAACACACCGTAGACAACCAATGCACCGATTAAAGCTACCGTAATGCCTGCTAGTGTACCAATCACCTGAGCAGTAAAGCTTACGCCCCCTAGCCCCCAGAATGTTTGCGAACCGAAGATACCTGCTGCTATGCCACCCCAAGCACCACATACGCCGTGTAGAGGCCACACACCCAGTACATCATCTATCTGTGTTTTGTTTTGCATGTAAGTAAATAGGTAAACAAACAGCGCGCCTGCCACGCCGCCAGTCACCAAAGCGCCAAGTGGGTGCATTAAATCTGAACCCGCACAAATAGCGACGAGACCAGCTAAAGGTCCATTGTGAATGAAGCCTGGGTCATTTTTACCTGCAATTAGAGCCGCAAGAATACCGCCGACCATTGCCATGAGTGAGTTCATCGCCACGAGTCCACTAATGCCATTGATTGCTTGAGCAGACATCACGTTGAAGCCAAACCAACCCACACATAAGATCCAAGAACCTAATGCTAAGAAAGGGATGTTCGATGGTGCGAAGTTGGTGTGTTTGCCAGCGCGGATTCGGCCTTTACGCATGCCAAGGAAGTAAACCGCGACCAATGCAATCCAGCCGCCAACACCATGAACGACAACAGAGCCCGCGAAGTCATGGAAGCCATGACCGAATTGCGCCTCAAGCCAATCTTGGAAACCAAAATTACCGTTCCAGATGATGCCTTCAAAGAATGGATAAACAAAGCCTACGGTGAACAGTGTTGCGATGAGTATTGGATAGAAACGTGCACGTTCTGCAATACCACCGGATACAATCGCAGGGATTGCTGCGGCAAAGGTCATTAGGAAGAAAAACTTAACTAGCTCGTATCCATTCCCTTGCGATAGCGTTTCTGCGTCGGCAAAAAAGTGCGCGCCGTAAGCGACCCAATAACCGATAAAGAAGTAAGCAATGGCGGAGACTCCAAAGTCCGAGAGGATCTTAACCAACGCATTAACTTGGTTCTTCTTTCTAACTGTACCTACTTCCAAAAATGCAAAGCCTGCGTGCATTAAGAAGACCATGATGGCGCCTAATAATAAAAACAGAGTATCCGAACTCTGCGTCAAGCTCTGTACTGCGCTATGAACTTGGTTAACCGTTTGACTCATTAAAGCTCTCTCCCTTAGCTTTGTCTCAATTGCACTAGAACCGTGCGAATTGATGTCGTAATTAATTAAAGACTCAACAGTAAACGCAAGATGCGTTCCAACTTGGTTACGCAAAAAACGTGCAACAGAGTTTGGTTTTAAGTTATTGATTCTTTGTGGTTAATTTCTTAGGTGCACTTTATTGGTTCTCAGAGAGAGAAAACATTCGATAACTGATTGCACCAATTGTGGGAATTGCACCATATTGATGCGGTCAATATAAGGCATTAGATCAGTTACCTAGCGCCCAAACGACAAAAAGCCCAGTGAAATGAATCACAGGGCTTTTAAGGTCTTTCGCTGATTACAGTTAACTCATCGCAAAGGAGCTATTATCGAGTTTGGTAACCCGAACGGCTTACATATAAACGCTTAAAGGTTTGGACCTGTTGTCGGGTTTTGCGGTAGGTTTTGACTTAAACGCTGCATGCCTTGATACATACGAATAAACCACACCACAATCGCCACACCACCAAATAACATGCCCACATATGGAATGTAGTAAGCGATGTCATCGATAATATGGTTTTGATACCAGTAATCGTTCACACCAATTAACACGCCGTTTGAGGTCGCTACCGTGACGATAAGCACAACAAAAAACGTCAGGTTCAAAAAGAACGAGCGAATCAAGCCGTAGTAATGGGTATCCACTACTTCGCCGTCTTCGCCTTTATCTAAACGATAGCCCGCGTAGATAATGGCAATCACACCAGAGAGAAGACAAGTAAATGGTGTAAAGCAGCTTAGGATGTAAGCAACCCAAATACCCTTATGAGGTTTGTTCATTCTTATTCACCCCTTCCATTTTCTCTGTTGCTACGTTAGCGCTTTGTTCAACGCCGTTTTTCTCTTGTTCCATCACTTCTTTGTACCAAAGGTCATGATGTTCTTTAGCCCAAGTTTCATCGACTTCGCCCGTTACCATACCTTCTAGTGCGCCTTCCATACCGAACAGGCCGATGTAGATGTGGAACACAAAACCACAGATAAGGATCAGAGCAGCAAGCATGTGAACTAAGTTCGAAAGCTCCATATCACGTCGTGTTTGGCCAAAGATTGGGAAATCTAACACCAAGCCACTGATCGCTGCGACACTGCCCATAACGATAAGCAGCCAAAATAGCGCTTTTTCACCCGCGTTCGAAAACTCTGCCGATGGATGAGAACCTTTGTGTTTCCCTACCATGCCGCCTAGTTTGATGAACCACTGAATATCGACCATTTTGAAGATCGACTTGCGCCACCACTTGATAAGAACAGCCATCAATAGCACATAGAAAATCGGGCCGATGTAGTTGTGGTATTGCTTCGCCAATAGAACGATAAAGCCCCAAAGGTCAGTTGGAATATACGGCTTCAAAAAGTGCTTGCCGTAAACCAACATCAAACCACTGAACGCGAGCGTTAAGAAAGTAAACGCCATGCTCCAGTGCAACGCACGATCCAGTCGAGACCAACGCTTGATCTTACGGCCAGTTCTTGGCGCACTCAGCATTAATGGGCCAATCACAACGTACATTAGAGTAACGAAAGCAATACTGCCAAAGATAGCGACGGCACCGGCTGGCGACATCCACTTCTCTTTCAATATGTACCACGTTTGCCCGGGCGTACTGATTAACACACCGTGCTCAGCAGATTGAGATGTGGTGTAACCTTCCTCACCGTTTCTTACTTGTCGCCAAAAATCAGCGCCAGCAAGTTGTGTGATTTCTCTTTCAGCAGAGCTCGATTGAGTTTGTGATGAGTTCGTCTCAGATGCATGACTCAAAGGAGACAGCATTGCTAGTGCTGCCAACATCGGCAGCACAACAAGGAAGAGACGCTTAAACATTGTAAGCATATGTCTCTCCTAACTAGCTCTTCATCGCATCGTAAGAAAGGTCGTTGCCGTCTGTCCAACCAGCACCTTTCGCTCCGCGTTCTACAACACGCTGACGGAAGATATCAGAGACTTGCTCAGCATCACCTGCAAGCAGCGCTTTTGTTGAACAAAGCGAAGCACACATTGGTAGCTTGCCTTCAGCAATACGGTTCGCACCGTACTTCTGACGCTCTTCCACAGAACCTGGTTCTGTTTCAGGGCCGCCAGCACAGAAGGTACATTTGTCCATTTTACCGCGCTCACCAAAGGCTTCCTGTTTAGGGAATTGAGGTGCGCCAAACGGACAAGCAAACAAGCAGTAACCACAACCGATACATAGATCTTTATTATGAAGTACGATGCCGTCTTCTGTATGTTCAAAACAGTCTGCTGGGCAAACTGCCATACAAGGGGCATCAGTACAGTGCATACATGCGACTGAGATAGAGTTTTCACCCGGTTCACCATCGTTCAGTGTCACAACGCGGCGACGTTGAATACCCCATTCCAGAGCATCATCATTTTCGTTCTTACATGCAGTGACACAACCGTTACATTCGATACAACGTTTGGTGTCACAAAGAAATTTCATTCTAGCCATTTTAAGACTCCTTACGCTTTACGAATATTACAAAGGGTTACTTTCGTTTCCTGCATCAACGTGACAGGGTCGTAACCATATGTGGTTGCTGTATTGGCTGCTTCGCCAATAACGTAAGGATCAGTGCCTTCAGGGTATTTAGAACGCAAATCTTCGCCTTCAAACTTACCACCGAAGTGGAACGGCAAGAACGCTAAACCCGGTTTCACACGACGAGTGACCATCGCTTTCACCTTGATACGGCCTTTCTCTGCACCCTCAACCCAAACATCATCACCATCTTTAAAGCCAATGTCGTTTGCGTCTTTCGGGTTCACTTCAACAAACATCTCTTGTTGAAGTTCTGCTAGCCATGGGTTTGAACGTGTTTCTTCACCACCACCTTCGTACTCAACCAGACGACCAGAAGTCAGAATGATTGGGTATTCAGCAGACTTGTCTTGGTCTTGAATTGACTTGTACAACGTAGGAACACGGAAAATCGCTTCTTTGTCGTCCCAAGTTGGGTAATCAGCAACAAGATCACGACGTGGCGTGTAAAGTGGCTCACGGTGTAGAGGTACACGGTCTGGGAATGTCCAAACAATCGCACGCGCTTTCGCATTACCAAACGGGATACAACCGTGTTTGATAGCCACACGCTGGATACCACCAGAAACGTCAGTCTTCCAGTTCTTACCTTCCGCTGAAGCTTTCTCTTCTGCGGTTAGATCGTCCCACCAACCCAGTTGTTTCAGCAGTTTGTCACTGAATTCTGGGTAACCGTCTTTGATTTCGCTGCCTTTTGAGTAGCTGTCTTCAGCTAATAGACTTTGACCTTCAAATTCGACACCGAAACGAGTACGGAAGTTACCGCCGCCCTCAGCAACCGGTTTAGACGTATCGTAAAGGATATGCGTACCTGGGTGTTTCATCTCTGGGTTGCCCCAGCATGGCCAAGGAAGACCGTAAGTCTCGCCATTCGCTGGGCCGCCTTCTGCAGCAAGCGTTGTTTTGTGGAACGTGTGCCAGTTTTGCTGGTGTTCTTTCAAACGTTCTGGGCTTTGACCTGTATAGCCGATCGTCCACATACCTTTGTTGAATTCACGAGTGATGTCTTCAATCAACGGTTGGTTGTTCTCAACACGGATGTTTTTGAACAGTTGATCAGAGAAACCAAGCTTCTTAGAAAGAAGGTACATGATTTCGTGATCAGGCTTAGATTCGAACAGAGGATCAACAACCTTGTCGCGCCACTGTAGAGAACGGTTTGATGCCGTTACGCTGCCGTAGGTTTCAAATTGAGTGGTTGCTGGAAGCAAGTAAACGCCATCTGTGCGATCGTTCATCACTGCTGCAACTGTTGGATATGGGTCAACGATAACCATCATATCCAGCTTCTGCATCGCCTTCTTCATCTCTGGACCACGAGTCTGAGAGTTCACCGCGTGACCCCAGTAGAACATGGCACGGATGTTTTCGCGCTGACGGATCTTGTCTTTGTCTTCAAGTACGCCATCAACCCAACGAGATACAGGAATACCTGCACTGTTCATTGGTTTTTGACCGCCGTATGCGTTGTCGTCGAAACGTCCTTTCACCCAGTCAAAATCGATGTCCCAAACTTTAGACCAGTGGCGCCAAGAACCTTCAGACAAGCCGTAGTAACCTGGAAGTGTGTCAGACAGTACGCCAAGGTCAGTTGCGCCTTGTACATTATCGTGACCACGGAAGATGTTTGCACCGCCGCCTGATTTACCGATGTTACCTAGCGCAAGCTCAAGTACACAGTAAGCTCGTGTGTTGTTGTTACCCGTCGTGTGTTGAGTACCACCCATACACCAAACGATACAACCTGGACGGTTCTCAGAAAGCAGTTTTGCTGTGTGGTAAACGTCTTCTTCGCTTACGCCTGTTACGCGTTCAACTTCTGCTGGGCTCCACTTCGCGACTTCTTCACGGATCTCGTCCATGCCAAATACACGTTGGCGGATGAATTCTTTGTCTTCCCACTTATTAGCAAAGACATGCCATAGCACACCCCAGATAAACGCAACGTCTGACCCCGGGCGTAGAGAAACATAGTGATCAGATTTCGCAGCCGTACGCGTACGACGAGGATCTGCCACAACGATCTTACAGTTGTTCTTCTCTTTCGCGATTAGGATGTGCTGCATTGCTACTGGGTGAGCTTCTGCAGGGTTTGAACCAATGAACAGCATCGATTTACAGTTGTGCATGTCATTGAACGAGTTTGTCATCGCACCGTAACCCCAAGTGTTTGCAACACCGGCTACTGTGGTTGAGTGACAAATACGCGCTTGGTGGTCAACGTTGTTTGTTCCCCACAAAGACGCCATCTTACGGAATGCGTAAGCTTGCTCGTTACTGTGTTTTGCACTACCTAGGAAGTAAACCGAATCAGGGCCAGACTCTTTACGAAGTTCTAGTGCCTTGTTACCGATCTCTTCAATCGCTTGTTCCCAAGAAAGCTTCTTCCACTTACCGCCTTCCAATTTCATTGGGTACTTAAGACGACGCTCACCGTGGCCGTGTTCACGCAGAGCTGCACCTTTAGCACAGTGTCCACCAGCGTTGAATGGGTGATCGAATGCAGGCTCTTGACCCGTCCAAACACCGTTTTGAACTTCAGCGTAAATACCACAACCCACAGAACAGTGAGAACAGATAGTGCGTTTCACTTCTGTTTTTGCTTCAGGATCGACTGACTTAGCTTGCGCCTTTTTCATCATGCCTGGAGCGAATAGACTTGCGCCTACTACCGCGCCACCAGCTGCTAATGAGGTGTTTTTCATGAAGGCACGTCGAGACACACCCAGTTGATTGGTTTCTTTGCTCACACTATCGGAGCGTTTGACAAGTTTCATCCGTTATCTCCTAAAGTGTGTCGTAGTAATCGCGAATATGTTGCGTTTCACGATAGCCCGTCTTCTTCACGTCTTCTTTCGGCATTTCAACCGTTTCTGAAGCAGTTGCCACTTTCGTTGTACCAGCGACAACGGCACCAGCAACGGCTGCAGTCGTTAAACCTTTGAGTAAGTCTCTACGGCTTGTATCTATTTCTTTGTTATCTTTCATCATTGCTTCCTTACCTTGCGGTAGATCTTTTTGGAGGCTTCATGCCCCTCTATCGATATAATCGCGTACTGCTCGATTACTCGTAATCAGTGACGTTTTTCACATCAATCTTTAATTTGTGTTTACTGCTTTTTGTATTCACGCTGAAACGAACCTGCTCCAACGTTAAGAATGCTTCACATAGCTGTGCTGCTGATTTGTAGAAGTTCGCACTTTCTGCACTTTCAAGCTGACGTGTAAAAGAGTTAAACCAAGGCCCGATATGTTTATTGAAAACGGCTTGTTGTAGCGCGTCTTCTTCATCGGTTAGCATCGCCATTACTTCACAAAGAGCCGCGATATGATCTTCTGGTTCTTTCACTTGATCATCACGTTCAATGCCTAAAAGTTCTAGGTCATGACGAATCTCTGCTAATGGTTTTTCCATCATGGCGCCAGTTCTATGCCAAGAGCCAAATGGAACAATCTCTCCGCGGCCAATGCCAATGAAAAGATTCTGATACTCATCTTCTAGTGCTTCGCGGTTTGATTCGGTTGCGGCTTGTTGAATCGCAATCCAAGCCTTTTGCATCGCACTCTCAGACGCTTCAATGTCTAGCGTCTTGAGAAAGTTGATCACCTCTTCAGAAGGTGCGCTACGAAACAATGCAGAAAGAACCAGATAGATTTCAGTTCTTAGTGTCTGTTCTTGCTTTAATTCTTTTGCGAGCTCAGGCTCTTGTGCCTGATCCAAATGAGTATCCAAGGCCAACTCCTAGTATTTCAATTGTTTCAATGGGTCTTGAGCCATTGAATCGAACATGTCTACCACACGGCAGTCTTCACACATCGCAATACGATTAATTGCTGTCTCATCTGAGAAATGAGAGTGACCGCGTAACTTGCTTTGTAACATGTCAATCATAGACTGCGGTGCGAATGGTTTATGACAACGTAAACATTCCGCTGCTTTCTCTTCATGAATCACAACAGCCTTCTGACGTTCTTCTTTCACCCAATTCATACGAGGAGTCAGAGTAAGAACATTCTCAGGACATGCCTTTTCACACAGACCACATTGAATACAGTCTTGTTCTACAAACTTAAGTGATGGAGACGCGCCATCGGTATGAAGAGCACGTGTAGGACAAACCGCCACACAACTCATACACAAAGTACAATCTTTGCTTTCACATGAAACCGTGCCATAAGGCGCATTCGAAGGAAGCTCAACAATGTTTTCAACAGGAATACGAGATGAAGACATCGCGTCAAGTGCTGTGAATAGACGTTGACGTTTATTGCCTTGAAGATCGCCAAGTGCAAGATCGAACGAATCAACACACAGTGTTGGAGGCCCTTCACGTAGAGATTCCAAATACAGGATATCGATGGTTTCTTTTGGAACACCGATTTGGTCTAGTAACTCTTGAGCGATCCCTACTTCGTTATTTAGGACACGAATGATCGTCTCTGGCATAAAGCGAGAAGCAGCAAACAGAACCTGAGTTGCGCCATTCACTAACGCTGCAAACCAAGTATCAATACCAATAGAAGGCAATTCTTCAACAACGATTGGAATCACGTTATCTGGTAGCGCTTTAAGAGCCATCACGTTGTAAGTTTCATGACGTGAGCTACAGATAAGTACGATTGGGTCCAGACCGCCTGCATGTTCATAGTTAGCTAGCGTACGTTCAATGAACTTTTGCGTATCGTCAGGATTTGGAAGCGCATAGGTAATCGCTTCTGTAGGACAGCTTGTTGCACAAGTCCCAACGCCCTGACATAGGTAAGGGTTAATCTCGATCTTGTGACCTGTCTTGTCTGAGCCTTCACTTGATAGTGCGCCAGCAGGACAAGCATCAACACAACGCTCACAGCCTTTAACGCCACGTGAACTGTGCGCACAAAGGTCGGTGTCTAAACGGAAGAACTTAGGCTTATCGAACGTGCCCATTAGCGTTGGAATCTCTTCCAGTGCTTCGGCCAGTTTTGGATAGCCTCGCCCTACTGGGTAATAACCAGGAACAGGTACTTCTTCTGTCATGCAGCTGTTCAGACATAGGTCTAGAACAACATCGAAACAATCGTGATTAATGGCGACTTTCGCTAGGTTGCTTGATGTGCCTTTACTCTCAATCATGACTTCAAACGTGCCGAGGAAACCCGATACTTGAACCGAATTCGCGAAGTACAGTTCTGGGTTTGTGCCCTTTTCGCCGTCTGTTGACAATAAGGTTAAGCTCGTTAATTGAGGTAATTGCGCCGCAGCACTTTCAATGATCGCAGTTGGACCAATAACAAGTGTGTTACCGCCGCTTTCGTAGCTAACAGTAGGTGGAATCAGATTTGTTAACTCTACTGTATTTTCAAATGCATACAGTCTTGCTTTAGCGTTATTTGAAGTTGCTTGTTCTAATAATTGTTTAAGCATTGCTCAGTTCCATCTATGGACATGGATAATCTGTTCAACCTTCATTGTAGTAAGCGATAGAGAACTTGCTGAGTAATCCGTTAACAACTAACTCTTTAGCTAGTGTGCCATTCGTTAGACCCTGAACTCGTCTATCTACAAAAAAGTTGATAATGAACGTTATTTAGCAAATGCCATGCCAATTTAATAAGTGTTATATATCAGTGACTTAATGGTTTATAGCGTTTATTGTGCGTATAAAAAAACCGCTTGGGACATTTTGTCGCAAGCGGTTCATTGAGTGTTTAGTCAAAATGTACCTATTATTTGTGTGGTATATTTTGTCCCACATTTTTTAGGTCAGCTTCGTCTGACATTGTAGCTTTATTATCGGTCACTGTGTTTTTATACAGTCCTTTTTCTTCACCCGCAATTTCGTCACTTTCACTGAGTTCTGACTCGGTCTCTTCGGCTTCATTAATAGAGTCATCAACCTCATCAATCAAAGTTTCTTCTTCATTATCAGCGGCTTGTTCAGGTTCGTTTACTGTGTCTTCTTCTGTCTTGTCTTTTACCCAATCGCGAAGAGTTTCTGCAACTCCTTCAGACAGAGACTTCAAATTGCTGTAATCGTCGTCGTAATCATCTAAACCATCACGAACGTTGAACTCTTCTGAGAGGAATAGTTTACGCAATGCCGCTTTTTTTACGCTTTCAGAGGCTTCTGATACCAATAATTGGGCAACAGACAAATCTTCAGTGGCTTCTGGTGCGGGATCTTGAACGTCAGCAACATGAACATCTTCATTGGTTTCTGAAGCTTCACTCTCTAAAGACTGAGGCGCTGCTGCTTCCAGTGTTTGCTCTACTTCCAAAGGTTCGTCAGTGGATTCATCAAGCTTTCGTTGAGACCAACGGCTAAAGAAGTTAGTTGCCATTTGATCTTCCCGCGCCTTTGCGTTTCTTACGTCTTGTTTCTAATAACTCGCCATGACGACCGATGAACGCTTCCATCCAAGCTTGTACTGGTAATGGAATGTCGTAGGAAAGTACTTGGTTGTCACCGTCCATGTATTGCCCTGCAACGGTTTGTGAGGCAGTAAGTAACTGAATGACGGGCTTAACATCAGAATCGACATTATCCATTACTAAGAAAAGCTTAGGTTGCTGAGAGCTTAGGTTGAATCGATAGTCTGTACGTTCATCTTTATGTAATTGAAGTAAACAAACGTCTGGGGCGTCATCTTCTGGTGACAATTCAAACCCCTTCAATTCCCATTGAGTGGTTACCCAGATACCTGTTTTGATCTCTTTCTCTATTCTTTGGACACCTATTGGCCAAGCTGCTTCTGTTTTTTCGTATTGTTCTTTGAATTCTTTTATCTCAGACATACTTCACCCAATTGATTTTCTTTGGCCTGAATGTGCTTAGGACATTTTGTACTTAGCTCAATCCTATAAGCGCTATAAAGCAATAAACACGCCAATACAGGTTAACTTCAATAGCGCATCTACGATGTTCGTCATCAAGTTGTCACTTAACGTTAGTCGATACTGGTTATTTCAGACAACTCCACTCGGTGAACTCCCATATTTTGCGCTATTTTAATCAAATGCTTCATGTTTTCCTGAATACCCGTTATTTTGGAATAAGATTTGCTTTAAGCATGAGTTAAAGAATCGATGAACAAGATCGGCGTTAGACCCTCTTGTTAACTTCTTATCTCTTTAAATCGCTATCTCATTAAGTAGGACGTGACTGTGGTAAAACCAAACATAATAAAAACTAGTGAAAACCCACTTCAAACAATCGAAGTTGAAGTGTTTGATGAATATGGTGAGAAGCTAACCAAACAGATCGCTTGTGAACGCCCTCTTACCGTCATGTTGAACTGGAAAGAGATCGTAACTCTGATGACGCTCGGCTCGCGTCCTGAATCTTTAGTCTTGGGTTATTTGAAGAACCAAAGCTTCCTTTCTGACCCTGAAGCAGTTGAATCTATCATCATCGATTGGGAAACCAGCTCTGCAGCGGTCATTACCAATGAAGATACGAGCCAGCTTGAGCAAGCGCTTAAGAAGAAGACGGTGACCTCTGGCTGTGGTCAGGGCACCATGTTTGGTAACGTGATGAAGCAGTTGGAAGATTACCAAGTGCCTCAGACCAAAATTAAGCAATCTGAAATTTACACGGCTTTAGAAGCACTGACTCATTACAACGACACGTACAAGAAAGCTGGCGCGGTACATGGTTGCGCTGTTTGCAAAGACGACAAGGTTCTATCGTTTGTTGAAGATGTTGGCCGTCACAATGCAGTAGATACGTTGGCTGGTGAGATGTGGCTTAACAAAGAGTCTGGTGAAGATAAGATTTTTTACACTACTGGCCGCCTGACTTCTGAAATGGTCATCAAAGTGGCGCAGATGGGTATTCCTGTTCTGTTATCACGTTCAGGCGTAACGCAAATGGGTTTAGACTTGGCTCAGCAATTTGGTATCACGACCATTGCTCGCGCTAAAGGCCTGCGTTTCCAAGTGTTCACTGGCGCAGAGAAGATTGAATTTGATGTGAAAGGTGAATAATCAGCAGTCGGAAAAAAGCGTAGGTTCGATTGGAGATTCACTAACCGCTTCTAATTGTAAAGTTCTGATGTAAAGAGTTAGTGACCCTTCAAGGATAGATACATAGAAACTTAGCTAGATACAAGATACAAAAACGCCGTCATGCTTTTCAGTATGACGGCGTTTTTAATTTTTAATTTTCGGTTTATAGCTTATGCCTGAATTTCCAACGCATTGAGTTGAAAACTAAGGCTAACTTAAAGCTTAGCCGCGTGCTTTCAAGAACTCAGCGTAAGTACCGCGGAAATCGTTGATCTTGCCATCTTTGATTTCAAGGATACGAGTTGCAAGCGAGTCTACGAACACACGGTCGTGAGATACGAAGAACAATGTGCCTTTGTAGTTCTCAAGAGCCAAGTTAAGCGCTTCGATAGATTCCATATCCATGTGGTTCGTTGGTTCATCCATAAGCAGGATGTTTGGCTTGTGCATCATGATCTTACCAAGAAGCATACGACCTTGTTCACCACCAGAGATAACCTTTACAGATTTCTTAATGTCGTCTTGACCAAACAACATACGACCTAGGAAACCACGAACAACCTGCTCGTCTTCGCCTTCTTGGCGCCATTGGCTCATCCAATCAAACAAGTTCATGTCTGTTTCGAAATCGTGTGCGTGATCTTGAGCGTAGTAACCGATGTTAGAGTTTTCAGACCACTTGTACTCACCAGTGCGTGGCTCAAGAGCGCCAGCTAGTGTGTTAAGTAGCGTTGTTTTACCCACACCGTTCTCACCGATGATAGCAACACGCTCACCTACTTCGAAAATACCGTCGAACTTGTTGTATAGGTCTTCTTCAAAACCTTGAGATAGGTTTTCAACCACAAGTGCGTTACGGAATAGCTCTTTAGACTGTTCAAAACGGATGAATGGGTTTTGACGGCTAGATGCTTTAACTTCGTCTAGTTGAATCTTATCGATCTGCTTAGCACGAGACGTTGCTTGCTTCGCTTTAGATGCGTTAGCAGAGAAACGAGATACGAACGTTTGAAGTTCAGCAATTTGTGCTTTCTTCTTAGCGTTGTCAGACAGTAGACGCTCACGAGCTTGAGTCGCAGCTGTCATGTACTCATCGTAGTTACCAGGGAATAGACGAAGTTCGCCGTAATCAAGGTCAGCCATGTGTGTACAAACAGAGTTTAGGAAGTGACGGTCGTGCGAAATGATGATCATTGTGCAGTTACGTTGGTTTAGCGTATCTTCCAACCACTTGATGGTGTCCATGTCCAGGTTGTTCGTTGGTTCGTCAAGAAGCATGATATGCGGGTCTGCAAACAGTACTTGAGACAATAGAACACGAAGTTTCCAACCTGGTGCTACTTCGCTCATTAGACCGAAGTGCATAGATTCTTCAATACCTACCGCAAGAAGAAGCTCACCCGCTTTCGCTTCTGCCATGTAACCGTCCATTTCAGCGAACTGAACTTCAAGATCAGCTACCTTCATGCCGTCTTCTTCGCTCATTTCAGGCAAAGAGTAAATGCGGTCACGCTCTTGCTTAATAGCCCAAAGCTCTTTGTGACCCATGATAACCGTGTCGATTACCGTGAATTCTTCGTAAGCAAATTGGTCTTGGTTTAGTTTAGCTACGCGCTCGTTTGGATCGTAGCTTACGTTACCAGCACTTGGCTCAAGTTCACCAGATAGGATCTTCATGAACGTCGATTTACCACAGCCATTCGCGCCGATTAAACCGTAGCGGTTGCCTTCGCCGAACTTAACTGAAATATTTTCGAAAAGTGGCTTAGCGCCGAATTGTTGGGTGATATTTGCTGTGGAGATCAATGCCGTTACCTTTTTAATGTGAAAAACGCCGCAACGTTACTTGTTCGGGGCTTTAACTGCAAGTCTTGATTGCAATTACCCGCTATTAAGTGAGTGATAACCCAACCAAATCATAGTTTGAGCTGACTCACACTTTTGATTTTCTATTTATCGACGAAAAGCCGCTGATTTTCAGGGAAAACAAAATATCAAACGGCGCCCTAAAATGGGAGAGATATAACGTCCCAAATCATGCCGACCATTGAATATATCGTATGCTGATCAGTTACAGTAAAACCAACCCGATCAAAGCAGGCACAGACATAGCCAAGATGCTCAAATACTAGCCTAATCCCTGACAATTTCATGACAAAATCGATCGAAACAGGAATAAAGTACTCGCCCCCGATACGGGGTTGGATTTCACAAAGTAAGATTATCTAACTATAGTAATCCTAACCTCATAATTCTAAGAGACTTTTATGCGTTCACTATCGCGCTTCTTACTCCTCACTTTAGCCATTCTCTCATGGCCTAGTCATGCCAACTTGGAATATGACTTACAATCTCAGCCGCAGGTATCCGATTCTGCTGTTGACCTCGATGCTCGAATTGATTCGTTACCCGATCCCCTCTTTATGGAGTCGTCGGACCGACGCCAAGTCAATATCTTGTTAGCTGAAGTTCTGCGAGTTCAAAAGCAGGAAATCAAAATCTTCGAGCAACAGATAAAAGCTTATAGAGATAACAACGACGTCGTTCAATGGTTTGAGGTTCAAACCAGTTACGTCACTTTGAATAGCTTAAACGTCAGTAAACAACATCTTCTGGAACAGACGAACTCTGCGAACAAAGAGCGCCTAACCGGTTTTGGCCCTTATGGTGTTACCCAGTTTAAGCAAGAATGGGAATTAACTAAGCTCAATATTGAGTATCTTGCATACTTCCAAATCCGAAGCTTCAAGGCGTTAGTTAACGATATCTTTATTTCGCCCGTGCCTGTGATTGGTGCGTCGTTAAAAGTGTTGTTCATCTATTTCGGTTTAGTGTGGTGGCTTGCTAACAGCACTCGCTTAATTGAGTTGTTTCGAATTAACTTTCTTGAAGCGAAAACGAACCCTCCTCTTCTGGTTCGTGTCATTTGGTACATCAGCCGCGCTGAAAGTGCGATTGCTTGGCTAATTGCCATCACATTGTCATTGAGAGTGCTTTCTAGTATCCCTAGTCTGCAACATTTGATTTTCCTGGAGATCTTCACGTGGTGGATTCTAGGTGGTTCGATTGCCATCAGCTTTATTTTGGAATTTGCCTACCGTTTGGGTCGTACATCCAATCAAGAAGTGATCGCGCTGCGCCTATCGACTATCCGCCGTTACGTGTGGAGCTTCATCGTGGCGGGTGTGATTCTGCAAATATCAAGTATTACGCTAGGCAAAGGCACGATTTATAGTTGGATATATAGTGCTCTGTTTTTCTGGTTTGTATTGGTTACGGTTTCAGTACTCCGATTATGGAGAGCGAAGGTCTTCGATACACTTCAACACATCTCTGATCGTCCGGTTTGGGTGAATTGGGCAGTAAACCGTAAGGATACGTTGTTACTTAATATATTGGCGACAGCCATTGGTATCGTGTGGCTGAGCGTTTACAACTTCCAACACCGAATTATGGCCCTTCTGTCTAACTACACGCTGTTTAGCCAAGCTTTGGCGTATCTGTTTAGAATCGAAGTGGCTAAGCAGTCAGATCTCGATAAGAATCAGCAAAACTTGGTTCGAATCAAAGGCGATCAAACCTATGAATACATTCTGCCAGGTAATATAGACAGTACGTTAATTGACTATGCCGGTGACGAGGTTAAGCAACTGTCTCGCTACTTGATGTCAGACAGCCCGGCTATCTGTATTGTTTCAGGTGAGCGTGGTGTGGGCGCGACAACGCTGCTTTATACCTTGCTGCACAAAGTATCTAACGCTGAGCCCGTATATGTAAGCTGCCCTTACGCGGGTTACCAAGAGCTCTTAGCGCATTTAGCCGTGAGCATTGGCTTGGAAGAAGAAGCAACTGAAATTCAAATATTAGCGCACCTTCGTAAGAGCAATACCACTTACCTTATCGCGATAGATAACGCTCAACGACTGGTGAAACCAATGGTTGGCGGTCTGTCTGATTTGATTCGTTTGACCAACCTTCTGCGTCGTTCTAAAAAGAACCACCGTGTCGTGATATCGATCGCCAAATCAAGTTGGCGATTTGTGGATAGAGCGCGTGGTGAGCGTCTGCTGTTTGATTTGGTGTGCTTCCTTCCGCGTTGGACAGAGAAACAAGTGGGTGAACTTCTAAATAGCCGTATCAATACGGAGCTTGAGAAGCCGCTGTCTTTTGATGGCTTAGTGGTCCCTAAGCAATGGGACCAAGATGATATGAGTGAAGAAGAACGTGCACGCCAAGGTTTCTATCGAATTTTGTGGCACTACTCTGATGGCAACCCTACCGTTGCGCTGCGTTTCTTCCGACTCTCTTTGAACCGAAATAAAGAGACAGATCAAGCGGTAGTACGTTTATTCCATGTCCCTGAAGCGCAGGAACTAGAGAATATGCCGAAACCTATGTTGGCTGTACTTCGTTCTATCGTGCAACTGGAAATCGCTTCGCCGGAAGTGTTGTCTGAATGTACACAGCTGAGCACGGCAGAGATAACGGGGATTCTGCGTTACTTTGAAAGCCGTGGTTATATTGGTTGGCATGAAGAAAAGGCTCGAATTTCCGAGCACTGGTTCCGCCACATTACTAACGTTCTTGATCGTCAACATCTACTGGTGAAGTAAAATGAAGAAGTTATTTATCCTACTATTTGTTGGCTTGGCAAGTGCTGTCAGTTTCCCGACCTTTGCGACGGAAGAGTTAGCCAACGTAGAAAACATCTCTAAGATAGCGAGCTTGGTGCGATGGAGCGGCGTGTTCTTCTCCATGATCGTTATTGCCGCAATGTGGTTGTTGCTTAAGTTCATCAATTCGTTAGTGACCAGTTTTGGTAGTCAGTTCGTGCAATATCGAATGCTGCTACAAAAACTGCAATCGTTTACTCAGTTCTTTATCTACGTGAGCACCGGTCTTATCGTGTTCATGATGAGCTTTAGAATCAACGACCAAATCTTAGCTTTGATTGGTGGTACCCTCGCCGTGTCGGTCGGCTTTGCGCTTAAAGACTTGGCAGCATCGTTTATCGCCGGCATCACTGTGATGATTGACAGACCCTTTCAGGTTGGTGACCGCGTCACGTTCGAAGGCAACTACGGCGACATCATCACCATTGGTTTACGTTCGGTACGAATGAGAACCCTGAACGATGACATCATTACTATTCCGAACAACAAGTTCTTAAATGAAGTGACCACCAGTGGTAACTATGGCGCATTGGACATGCAGGTGGTGATTCCGTTTTACGTCGGTATGGATGAAGACATCACCCTAGCCCGCGACCTGATTCAAGAAGCGGCGTCTTCTAGTCGTTATATCCACTTGCCGAAACCTGTAACGGTTTTGGTTAAACAGACGATTACCGATAACTACCTAGCGATACAGCTAACCTGTAAGGCTTATGTTGTGGATACTGCGTATGAGAAGCTATTTGAAACCGACATTACCTTGCGTGTGATGAAAGAGTTTAAGAAGCACAACATCAACCCACCGAAGATTTCAGTGGCAGCGCATTAGGCTTGATGCTTTTGATGTTTGTTTCTTATAGCAAATGACTAGCCATAAATAAAAACACCTCCGAACTTATAGCAAGTGCGGAGGTGTTTTTTTATGAGCTTTTTATCTTCAAGCTAATAGTCCTATTGAGGCTAAACCTTAAAGTATTTCAATTGCTCAGTAAGGTGTTCTGTAGTGTTCGCCATTTTCTGACTGTCTTCTGCGAGCGATTGTGAGGCCTGCAGTACTTCATTTGCAGCGAGATGAATCCCAGTGACACTTTCACTCATTTCAGTTGCTACCGTGCTTTGCTGCTCTGAGGCTGCGGCGATCTGTGCGACCATGTCGTTAGCGTTATGCAGTTCATTCACAATCACATCGAGTTGCTGGCGAGTTTCGTTAGACGCGTTAACGCTGTGATCAACTTTCTCGTTGCTGCTTTGCATTGCCTTAAAGGTGCGTTCTGCTTGTTGAGTCAGTTTCTCAATCGTGGATTGCACTTCGTTGGTTGAATTCTGAGTGCGGCTAGCAAGGTTACGGACTTCATCAGCAACAACCGCAAATCCTCTTCCTTGCTCTCCTGCACGCGCCGCTTCGATTGCTGCGTTGAGCGCTAACAAGTTCGTTTGTTCTGATACATCACGAATCACTCCAACAACTTGGCTTATTTCAGTCACGCCTGATTGCAGATCTCTGACTAAGTTGTTCGCGGTCGAAATGTTCTCTGAAACCTGAGATATAGTCTCAGACGTTACCTGCATGTTTTGGTCATTCTGGTTTGCGTGGTCGACAACCTTATTGGTGCTAGCGGCTGTATTTTCGGCATTCACAGCGACATCAGAAATGGTCGCGCTCATCTCTGTCATTGCAGTCGATAATAATTCAAGCTGTGCATGTTGTGAGTTAACACTGGTTGCTGCTTCTTCACTGGCTTGAGCAATGTGGCTCGCCATGTTGCTGGACAAATCCGCCGATTCATTGGCTGTGCGAAGCGTGCTTTGCAGTTTGTCGAGCATGGTATCAATTTGCTGACTCATATCGCCCAGTTCATCTTTGCGTGTCATGCTCATGCGTACACGAAGATCGCCATCGGCAATTTTGTGAGTGTTGTCGATAAGCTTGTTAAGTGGCACAAGGATATTGTTAGAAATCGCGTAGCCCATAGCAAATAACAGGCCTGATAATACAACCGCGACCAGTCCCTCTTTGAGCGCTAATGCATAGAAAGCGTCTTGAATATCCGCAACTAAGATTCCCGAGCCAACAATCCAATTCCACTCAGGGAATAGCTGTACATATGAGATCTTGTCTTTGAGTTCACCTTGCGGGCTCATCCATTGATAATCAAGAAACCCTTTCTCCTCTGGGGTACGTGAAATGGTGACCATCTCACGCCAGTGGTGTTTACCTGCACCATCTTTAAAGTTACCTGCGTTCTTGCCATTGAGTTCAGGTTTTAATGGATGGATAACAACGTTGAGTTGTTGGTTTAAGATCCAGAAATAATTGGTGGTGTCGTAACGAAGCGTTTCAATTGCTTGCAGTGCTTGTTTCTTTGCTGCTTCTTCACCGAGCACGTTACGTTGGCTGTAATAGTAGCTCGCTAAGCTGACCGCGGTTTCGACTTGGGCACTGAGTTTATCTTGGCGCTCTTGCATTGAGCTTTCACGTTGTTGCATTAGGTTGAAAGATGACGCCATTACCAATAGAACAACCGATAAAATGACGATGGAGATAAGTTTTGATTTAATAGATAGATTACTTAATTTCATAGCTGACTGACTTTATTATATTTTTTGATTATGAATTTGGGGTCAATGTATCAAAAATCCTTACAGTTCAGATGATATGCATCAAGATCAAAAGATATACACTGTGTTACATATTAAAAAAGAGGTACTCGTCAAACAGGCAGAGGTTGAGATTTAGTTGGCGATAGTTTAGTAGTGCGGGATTTTCGTGCTTGGGCTGAAACGTTCATGTAACAGCCCAAACGCAGTAGAAATATTATCGGGTGATAATATGGTTGGATTCGATTCGAGGTTAAAGCTAAAAAGTTATAGGTTAGACACCAACAACTGTGGCGTCGCTTTTTGCTGAAGGTAGATACTAAAGCGGCTTCCCTTGCCTACTTCTGATTCGACACGTATCTCGCCACCCGTTTGGCTCAAGATACTTTGAGATACTGATAAGCCTAAGCCTGTACCGTCACGTTTGGTGGTGTAGAAAGGTGAAAAGATGCGTTTCAATTGTTCTTCTTTGATACCACACCCTTCATCTTCAACATGAACGATTGCACCATGAGACACGCCATTCTCCACCCAGTCTTCACTTGAGATAGTCAATGTGCCCTGTCCGTCCATGGCATGAATCGCGTTCATCTGTAGGTTAACCAAAATCTGCAAAAGTTGGTTTCGGTTAACTTCCACAGACGTTTTAGCATGCAGTTGTGATACGTAGACAATGCCTTTCTTTTTCGCGCCTGTTTTTACGAGCGTAATACTTTCATCCACGATTGGATTAATGTGTTGCCAAGTGATCTCATCTTGTACACCGCCATGACGGCTATACTGAAGCAGGCTTCGTGTGATATTTCGGATTCGGTCAATCTGTTCCATGATCGCGTGGACTTCTTCATCTACACGAGCGACTTCGTCACCGAGTTCAAACTTCATTAATTCGACATTGCCAAGAATCACCGCTGTCGGATTATTAATCTCATGGGCAATGCCCGCGGTTAATTCGCCTAGCGCGGCTAACTTTTCGTTGACCACCAGCTTGTCTCGAGCTTGGTTTAATAGTTTGATATGTAGTTCGAGTTCTTCGGTTTTCTCTTTCAAGCTAGCAGTACGAGAATGAACCTTACATTCGAGTTCTGAAGCGGCTTGTTGGATCTCTTGATTACGTTCGTGCAGCAAATCCAACATCTTATCGAATTGTTTAGCGAGCAAAGTCAGCTCGTGTTGATCGTTCAAACCAAGAGTACCAATTCGCTTGTCTTGCCCCATCTGCACTAGCTTGACGACTTTATGGATGCGTTCAATAGGATTAAAAAGATCACGCGCACCACGGTGAACGATCAAACCAGAAGCCAGTAACAACAACACAATCGTAATGCTGATTTCACCAAGGTTGGTTAAGTACGTTTCCACCAATGGCCAAATCAGATAACCGGTATAGAGCATGCCGATGACGTTATCGAATTGGTCATGAATCGGTTGATACGCAGTGATGTACCAAGCGTCGTAAACATACGCTCTATCTAGCCACTCTTTGCCTTCATTCAATACTCTAGAATGAACCTCGTGAGAAACACGAGTACCAATTGCGCGCCCTGCACTTTCTTCGCTGCTCAACGGTACATTAGTGCTGACACGTAGGTCATCAAGGAACACAGTGACGGTACCAATGCGGCGATTAAAGCCCTCGCGTTGCGGATAAATGAGATTGCTGATCTGATCAACTAACTGTGTGCTGTTATTAAGGAGGATCCCGCCATCAAGAAAACCAATTACATGATCATTCTTGTCACGAATCGACACAACGGTGCGGCTAACTAAACCTCGAGTTTCAACATTTTGACTATTGAGCATTGGGACTTCGGCTTGCCTGGCAAGGTTTTGGTCTAAATCGTTGAGTTCGTTTTGGCTCAATACACTAAAGAACGATTCTTTGTGTGTCAGGTTGAGGTATTCAAGCTTTTTCTCCATGCTCTCGACGCTACGCCAGCGTAGAAAATCGAGTTCATAGCGAGATTTGTTTTCTGAAACCCAACGTGTGAGCTCTTCTTTCGAAATATCACTCGTGAGTTTGATTCGGAAGTTGTAAGACTCAGCAAATGCTTGAACGTTATAGGCCTGTTGGTTCTGAATTAAATGGATACTGTTGTCGGCAACATCCAAACGCTCATCGACATCAATCAGAGCACCCTGCCACGTGTAATGTACTGACCAATACAGTGTTATAGCGACAAGCGCACACAAAGTAAGAATGATGGGAGCGGATGTTAGAAATAGCAGGCGATAACGCACCATGGTTTTGAACCGGAACGCCCACTTTGTCCACCAATGACGTCTAATCGGCATATTCAGAGCCTTCTGTGTTCCATTCTTTGTACTTACGCTCTAGTGTTTTACGCGCCACACCGAGATCTCTCGCTGCTGCAGATTTATTGCCATCATGAAAACTCACCAGTTGTTCTATGTGAGATTTCTCGACTTCTTTGAGTGTCCAAGTGTTCGGGTAACCCTCAGCTGCGTCTACATTATTCAAGTTTGGTATTTCCGCCCCATGTGACACCGTCACTGAAATGCTGGTTGGGGCTGGATCACCATTCACTTCTCGCCAATAGTGTGCTGGTGGCTTGTCTAAAAGAATGCATCTTTCGACTAAGTTCTTAAGTTCGCGGATATTGCCCGGCCATTCGTATTCATTCATTGCCAAGATATCTTCATGTGCCCAGTTTGGAACCGGCATACCCAGTTCACTAGATAAAAGACGAGTGAAGTATGGAACAAGCTCTATCAGATCAGACGGTCGTTCTCTCAATGGCACAACATCAATCTTAAGTACATTGAGTCGGTAGAACAGATCGCGACGGAAGTGGCCTTTATCGACCTCTTCTTGAAGGTTTCGGTTTGTTGCTGCGACGACACGTACATCGACAGCGATCTCTTTCTCACTGCCAACTGGACGAATAGTACGTTGCTCTAACACACGTAACAGCGCTGCTTGCATTGGCAGTGGCATTTCACCTATTTCATCTAGGAACAAGGTGCCGCCACTTGCGACTCGGAAAAGGCCTTCACGGTTTTTCTTCGCACCGGTAAATGCGCCTGATGTATGTCCAAACAGTTCACTTTCTAGAAGTTCTGGAGCAATCGCACCACAGTTGATTGGCACAAATGGACCTGTGCGTTTACTGGCTTCATGTACACCTCGCGCAACCAACTCTTTACCTGTACCCGACTCACCTTCTATCAAAACGGAAGCTCGAGACGGAGCAAATTGACTGATCAGCAATTTAAGCTGTTTGGTCTTGTCTGAATTGCCGATCAGTTCGGTCTTGATATGACGACTAACATCACGCTTCAACGCGTACTGCATTCTTTGGTCGAGTCGCTTATCCATACAACGTAGTACAGCTTGTATCATTTGTTCTAAATTGAAAGGTTTAAGAATGAAGTCTGAAGCGCCAAGCTTAAGCGCGGATATGGTCATCTCTAGATCAGCATAGCCAGTCATGAAAATAACATCAGCACGTTTGTCGTTGTTGTTAAAAGCCTCTTCCCACTCAATGCCGGAGCGTCCTGGCAGGTTGATATCAAGAACAATGAGATCAAAATGTTCGCTTGAACGCAGTATTTCAGCTTCTTCAACGGATCCTGCACTCGATACCTTGCCAAAGAACTTACCCAGAGCCTTCTTTAGAATAGCCTGCATCCCTACTTCATCGTCCACGACCAAGACGGAAAACGCTTGATATTGAGTCAATGTGTTTGGGTTGAGGTTCGATGCAGGTGAACTAGGTAAAGACATAATGATTAACCGATGGGGAAAGTTGGGACAGAGTGTACCAATTAACCTTTTGTGCGACAGGGACAATGTGCGACATTTTGTCCTAGCTCATATTTTAATGCATTTTGTTAGCCTAAATGACGCAGTTTTGTTCGATATAACAGCAATTTAATGAAATTTGATGCACTATTTATTGGCATTAAGCTTGCTTATTAGGTGTAGATTCCTAATTACAACAATTAGCGTCTTATGCACATGCCCTTCTTTGAGCCCTTTAAAAATAGAGGCATGTCATTCATTTATAACAGAATGGACATAATAATAATGAAAGCAATTCCTCTAACTATTGCAGCTCTATCTATCGTCAGTTACACGGCTAGCAGCGCGGAAGACACCACTCATATCAAATTGGCGACAACCACAAGTACCTACCACTCAGGCTTACTGGACTACTTATTGCCTGAGTTCGAAAAGGATTCTGGTATTAAGGTTGATGTTCTCGCTGCGGGTACGGGTAAATCACTTCGCATGGGTGAAAACGGTGATGTTGATTTGGTAATGACTCACGCACCAAAAGCTGAAGCGAACTTCGTTGAAAAAGGTTACGGCGTTTTACCTCGTAAGCTGATGTACAACGATTTTGTTATCGTTGGCCCACAAAGCGACCCTGCGAAGATTGAATCTCAAAAAGCAGTAGCTGATGTGTTCAAAGCAATCGCGAACAACAACGTGACGTTTGTTTCTCGTGGGGACGACTCTGGTACTCATAAGAAAGAGATGGGTATTTGGGCGCAAACTAAGATGGAGCCGAACTTTGGCGGCTATCGCAGCGTTGGTCAAGGAATGGGCCCAACTCTGAACATGGCGTCTGAAATGCAAGGCTACACCATGACAGACCGCGGTACTTGGTTAGCTTACCAAAACAAACTTGACCTTAAAGTGTTGTTCCAAGGCGACAAGAACCTATTTAACCCTTACCAAGTGATTCTTGTTAACCCAGAACGCTACCCAAGCATCAATTACCAAGCAGCGAAAGTATTCAGTGATTGGTTGGTTAACCCTAAAGGCCAGAAACTGATCAACGACTTTAAACTGCACGGCAAACAGCTATTTGTTGCAAACGCAGAATAGTTGGTTGCAAGCGCAGAATAGCTTGTTGTAAGAAATGAGTCGTGGGTTGTGAGTAAAGCGTAGCGTTGAAGGTTTAACCCTAACCAACTAGCGCTACGCTTAACTAAACAGTCAACGAGACCACCTAAATAATCACGTTTAAAAACCGTCTTGCTTTAAAGGCATTCACGCTTAGAAACAATAGCTGACCAATACAGGCTCAAATAGTTTGTGTCAGCTATGATTAACATCAGACACTACCGATAAAAGCCTATTATCGATTCAAACGAGATACTTCATGACCTTATGGCAAACAACGATTGATGCAATGAATCTACTGGTGAGTTTTGACCACGAATTGTGGCAAATCGTCGCGGTATCCTTCAGTGTATCTTTGTCCGCCATCTCATTAGTGATTGTTCCTGCAATCCTTATGGCTTTCTTACTGGCTTACACCGAATTCCCCGGTAAATGGGCGCTGCTTTCGGTGATCAACACCTTACAAGCGATACCGACCGTGGTAATTGGCTTGTTGATGTACATGATGCTCTCTCGTTCTGGTCCTTTAGGTGACTGGCAATTACTGTTCACGCAAAAGGCGATGATTCTAGGTCAGATGCTGATCTGTTTCCCTATCCTAGTTGCGATGATGCATGGCGCTCTGCAGGCCAGTGACCGCCGAGCAGTAGAAACAGCGCGCACTCTTGGCGTATCAACAACACGAGTCGCGTGTACCTTGATTTGGGAAACTCGTTTCCCTCTATTGGCTGCAACCATTGCTGCCTTCTCTCGTATCGTCACAGAAGTAGGTTGTTCAATGATGGTGGGTGGCAACATTATGGGGATGACAAGAAACATCCCAACAGCTATCGCCATGGAAAGCCACAAAGGCGCATTCGCTCAAGGCGTCGCCCTCGGTATGGTGTTATTAGCATTGGCATTAGCCCTTAACTTTTTCCTTTCCAGTGTGAGAGGAAAAGGCTATTTAAGAACTTAGGAACGCTGTCATGAGTATAAAAATAACAACGCAGCAAATTTCAATGCGCTACAAAGAGCGTGTTTTGTTCCACATCCCCGAATTGTCGATCGGCCCCAACGATGCCATTTATCTCAAAGGGGACAATGGCGTTGGCAAAACGACCCTACTTAAAATCTTATCAGGATTGATCAAGCCGAGCTCTGGCCGTATTCAGTCTCCGACACAAAGCTGGCAACATAGCCTGTTTCCTCGGTTAAAATTTAAAGACATCATCTATCTCCACCAAACTCCTTACCTTTTTGATGGCTCGGTGTACCAAAATGTCGCTTATGGCATTCGCTTTAATAAAGAGAGTCAAAAAGATAAGCGAGCTCAAATAATTAATGCATTAAGAATGGTAGGTTTAGAAACCTTGGCAGATGAGCACATTTCTGTGTTGTCTGGTGGTGAGCGCCAACGCGTGGCAATGGCCCGTGCTTGGATTCTTAAGCCTTCAATCTTGCTTATGGATGAACCAAGTGCTTCTTTAGACAAAGAATCTATTGAAAGATTGGTGATTATGGCCGAAGATCTTCTTCAGAGAGGCGCGAGTTTGGTCATCACTAGCCACCAAACTAACGCGTTAACCGATTTATGTAAGAAGCAGTGGTGGATCAAGGACAACACTTTGACTGAATCACCGCTTCTGCAAGTTATTAAAAAGAACAAAGCACAAGAGAATATTTATGCTGCTTCCAACGCAAACTAGTTGGGTTATTTTGGCTGGCGGACAAGCCAGCCGCATGGGCGGAAAAGATAAAGGACTCGTTGAGCTCAACGGTTCTCCGCTCATTCAATACGTTATTAACAAGCTGTCACAACAAGATGTCAGCATTACCATCAATGCCAACCGTAACTTAGACAGTTACCAAGCATTTGCACCGGTTGTTTCCGATTCTTTCCCTGACTATCCAGGCCCATTGGGCGGCATTCATGCTGGCCTTAAAAACGCGAGCACAGATTGGGTCGGCTTTGTCCCTTGCGACAGCCCACAGATTAGTGATGACCTTGTTGAACGTTTTTGTGCAGCAGTAAAAGAAGACAGCGACATTCTTGTCGCGCATGATGGCGAATTTAAGCAACCAGTATTCACCCTATTCCACAAACGTGTTCTACCAAAGTTAGAAGCGTTTTTGGAACGTGGTGATCGTAAAATTATCTTGCTGTACAAAGAGTGTGTCACGGAATACGTTGATTTTAGCGATTCTCCTAACTGCTTTGTTAATCTCAACACGCCAGAAGAACTCACCCAATTCGGAACGCTTCAATAATGAAAGATTCTAAACAACGCCCTAACCTTCCTCTATTGGGGTTTGCTGCTTACAGTGGCACAGGCAAAACAACCGTATTAGAAGCTCTGCTTCCTTTATTGACAGAGTCGGGTTTAAAAGTTGGTGTGCTAAAACATGCTCACCACGATTTTGATGTCGATAAGCCGGGCAAAGACAGCTACCGTTTACGCAAAGCGGGCGCAAATCAAATGCTGATAGCTTCGCGTAACCGTCATGTGATGATGACTGAGACTCCAGAAGCAGAAGCCGATTTTGATTACCTGTTGACTCGTTTTGATACCAACACACTTGATCTGATTTTGGTTGAAGGCTGTAAGAACATTGCTTTCCCTAAAATCGAGCTCCACCGTGATGAAGTGGGTAAACCTTGGTTGTACCAAAACGATGACAACATCATTGCTATTGCTGCTGATAGCCACGTTGAATCTGACTTACCTCAAATGTCGATCAACGACTTAGAAGCGATTCGTGATTTCATCATCGATTACGCGCAGTCCTTTGACCTTTCCTCTACAAAAGGCAAAGCAGCGTCATGCTCATCTTCAAAAGACGCAGCGCCCGCGGTGTGTTGTGATTCGTTCTCTCCAGCAGGTTTAACCGTAACTCAGGGCCAACAAAAGATTGTTGATAGCATTGACGCGCTTGATCTCACAGAGAGTGTTGAATTACTGCAAGGCTACGGTCGTGTGTTGGCTGAAGATGTGATCTCGCCAATCAACGTCCCACAGAATACTAATTCTGCAATGGATGGCTACGCGATTCGTAGTGAAGATCTTGAATTGGACAGCTACAACATCGTTGCTGAAGTTATGGCTGGTCACAGCTACGACAAAACCGTTCAACAAGGTGAAGCTGTTAAGATCATGACGGGTGCACCAATGCCAAATGGCGTTGATGTTGTTGTGATGCGTGAGCAAGCCGTGCAAGATGGCGATAAAGTTAGCTTCCCTGACGCTAAAATCTCAGTTGGACAAAATGTCCGTATGGCCGGTGAAGATTTAGAAATTGGCCAACCTGTCTTTACACGTGGCACACGCATCGAAGCACCAGAAATGGGTATGATGGCGTCGTTAGGTTTCGGTACCTGCCCTGTTCTGCGTAAAGTGAAGGTGGGTGTGTTCTCAACGGGTGATGAAGTTCAGGCACCGGGTGTTGAGCAGAAGCCGAACTCTATCTATGACTCGAACCGTTTTACTATTATCGGTATGCTTCAAAAACTAGGTTGCGACATCGTTGATTACGGCATTATCGAAGATGACGAACAAAAGATGATGGATGTACTTCATGCTGCGTCGTTAGAGACCGACATGGTTCTGACTTCAGGTGGCGTGTCTGTTGGTGATGCTGACTACATCAAACTCGCGTTAGATAAGTTGGGTGAGATTAACTTCTGGCGTATCAACATGCGTCCAGGTCGCCCTCTTGCTTACGGCAAAATTGAAGACAAACCTTTCTTCGGTTTACCTGGCAACCCAGTAGCCGTGATGGTGTCGTTCATTAACTTTGTAGAACCTGCAATCCGCAAGCTACAAGGTCAAACTAACTGGACACCAGTGAAAGCGAACGCGATAGCGACTGAGCAATTACGTTCTCGTCAAGGTCGTACTGAGTTCAGCCGTGGCGTGTTCTCAATGAACGAATCAGGCGTGCTTGAAGTAAAAACAACCGGTAAGCAAGGTTCAGGTATTCTACGTTCAATGAGCGAAGCAAACTGTCTAATCGAG
>NZ_AJZM02000254.1 GCF_000272405.2 Vibrio tasmaniensis 1F-187 | reverse complement strand
GGGGGGATCCATGTCATTCGTTAGGGAACTTTAGGGGTACCTTGTGAGTAATATAGTAATTAGACTATTGAAAGAGATAGATAAAAACGGTGAAGTATCACTGTTTGAATTATCGAAATTGATTACTAAAAAACATAATGATCATCGAGATTTTTATCCTATTGCATTTCTGGTAGCTAATGATTTATTAGATGATGAGTATTTTGAAAAAAGAGAGCAAGTTCAACTGAAAGAACAATTACTTGCTCGAGAATTTTATGCTTGCCATAGCGCGAGAAGAAAGCCTCTGATGGCGACAGGGAGTTTACCGCAATGGGCAGTGGACAAAAGTTAAGCGAACAGAAGTTTGCTTTATCAGCAAAAGGTTGTATGTATTTAGCTAACTATCGAACTCGTAGAAATGACAGGTTGACTGCATTAGCTACTGGTATTGTTGTAGGTGTTGTTACCGCCATAATAACAACGTATTTAGCTGCGTAGACATGAAGTCAGTTCCCTAACAAATAAGGATTAAGGTGTTG
>NZ_AJZM02000253.1 GCF_000272405.2 Vibrio tasmaniensis 1F-187 | reverse complement strand
CCATCAACTCACGGTTCGACGGCCGCTCATCGTCACTGTCATTCAGTTTGATACGCAACGCCAAGGTAAAAAGCTGACGAGTTGCCTCGGCATCACTTAACTTTTCTCTGTCTCTGAATTTCTTAAAATCTTGCTCTAGCTTCCCTCGAAGGGAGCTTTGTAAAGGGTAAGAACGCGACATAATTTAGCCTTTTCTCCTCAATGAATGTCAATGAAGTCCACTTTTAAACCCCAATGAAATCCAATAAATTCTCAATGTAAACCCATTGTACTTAGTTTTTAAAAAACAGCTACAACCTTACCCCTAAAGGGATAAATAACAATTCAATTAAATTCCATTAAATTTAGATTGAAATCACCAAAACCCCTTATAGGAAAAGGCATCAATAACAATTCAATGTGATTACATATTTTTACACTGGGGTTTCAGCGGCTAATTAGTTGAGAT
>NZ_AJZM02000252.1 GCF_000272405.2 Vibrio tasmaniensis 1F-187 | reverse complement strand
ATCTTTAAATCCATGGTGTCGCTAAGTGATGAAGAGACACTAAAGCTGTTCGATTCTAAGACAAATTTGATCAATCCGAACTATGTCGAGGAGATGCAGGCTTTGGAAAAGCATACTGCTTCAGGCAGAGCGACTTTCCTGGGGCCAATCTACTCTAAAGGCAACTGGCAAAAACTGCAGAAAGCTCTGGCTCCAATGCTCGCTAAGCGCATCGAGAGCAAAGCAGATAAGGGCAGTAGTCGCTTTACTTGGATTGCGCCTTCAGATCCATTCTGGGCAAAGAGTGACCGCTTTATTTCTAGCTTGAGCGACTTCATTCACAAGTCGAGTACGAAAGAGAAGCAGCTTTACAAACCTGTACTGTACGTACCAGTTTCCGATGACAAGGACTCTAGGATAGCCAAACAATGGAAGAATGA
>NZ_AJZM02000251.1 GCF_000272405.2 Vibrio tasmaniensis 1F-187 | reverse complement strand
AGTGACAACTACCCTGCCAGATAGAGATAGCGTACGGTTTCGAGAATGACTTCAGAGGGAAAGTGGCAGCCTTTAAACATGACGATTCAGAGTGTTGAGTGGAAATTGAACAAATCCTAACCTAAAGCTTCAAAGTTTGCGATAGAACCATTTTCAGGTTGTCGAAGAATTGTGTGGGCAAGTTGATGTGGAAGTTGGCCATATTTCAGCAGATAAAATGTACGATACCGATGACGTCTATGACGCATTAGCGAGCGAATTTCCAGAAACTGGCATAGCGATTCCTCCCAAAGAAAATCTGTATGCTGACGACGCTCATAACCCTAAAAGGGTGAGCAATTTGGTGGTGTACTCTGCATTAAGTCCCACGCGCAGGCAAAAGACAAAGCAGTATGGAA
>NZ_AJZM02000250.1 GCF_000272405.2 Vibrio tasmaniensis 1F-187 | reverse complement strand
AACACCTTAATCCTTATTAGTTAGGTTTCTATAAATCTACCAATCGTTGCGGATCCAAGTACCTTTAACCTCAAAGCACTTATGCTCTGGAACTGGGTTCACCACTACGTTGTCGATACCTATTTTCTTAAGCAAGTTTTCTCTTGCGTTTTTTACTTTCTCCAACCGCTCCGGACATTCTTTTACCTGAGTTATAGTGCTATGTAGTTCAATCTCTATCTCAGTTACATCAGGATATTTAAGAGCCACTTCTTGCGCTAAACATCTTAAGAAAGGCTCTCCCATGCCTTTATATTTTACCTCTAGTTGTTCATCTAGCACTGATGCAAAATGTTTAATAAAGAATGTTTGACCTTGTTTTTCATATTGTGCTAAATCAATTACATGATTACCTTTGTAATAAGCTTTACAAACACCTGAAAAGTTAAATTTACTATTATCTGAATTTAACAATATCCAATCAGCTTCTTTCTTCTCTTTCTTTTTAAAAATACCAAACATTTACTCTATCCTCGAAAACCTAACAGCTCTTAGACAGAAAAATTCTGCATTTAAATGTAGAATTTTTCTATCTAGTATCTTGATGAAGTTAACCATACCCCGTTTTTATGAAAACTAACAGCAACTTAAGCACTACGAGCATCTGCCTGAATCCCAAAATACAGATTTTTTCTATATAGCATGAATTGATGTGCCAAACTGAAACTCATGTATATATAACCAGTTAAAATTAAAATGCAAAAATCACCATTTCTAGCCTACATACAAGAGTATATGTTGGGGAGACACTATGCTCTTCGTACTACACAGGCGTACATTTATTGGATTCACCAGTACATTCTTTATCATAATAAAAAGCATCCCAGAAGTTTGACTTCAAGGCATGTAGAAGACTTCTTGACGCACTTAGTTGTTGATAGGAAGTCAGCACAGAAAACGCAGAGCCTAGCCCTCAATGCGATAGTCTTTTTATACAAAGAAATCATCCAAGAACCCATTGAACTTGATATGCAGTTTCGCCGTTCAGACAAATCCCGAAAGTTGCCAACGGTTATGACTCCAGAAGAAATTGGCAGGTTCTTTAACCACTGCTCACCTAACTTCAAATTACCTTACCAATTAATGTATGGGTCAGGCCTACGGTTGATGGAGTGTCTACGCTTACGAATGCAAGACATCGACTATGACTACAAATCAGTGCGAGTGTGGCAAGGAAAAGGAGGAAAGAACCGTATAGTGACAATAGCCCCCGAGCTTTTTCCCGCAATCAAGTTACAACAACAGAAATCCGCAGAATACTATCAGCAAGATATACATGATAAAGCTTTTTCTGGCGTATACCTGCCCGACTCTCTAGCTAAAAAATACCCGAGTGCAGAAAGAAGCTTAAATTGGCAATTTCTTTTTCCTTCTGCTCGTCTGGCCCCCGATTTACGAACAGGTGAATTACGTAGGCATCATATTCATCCAACAGCGCTACAAAAACACATTAAGGTCGCTAGCCAAAAAGCCGACATTGAGAAAAACATTTCCTGCCACACTTTAAGGCATTCATTTGCGACGCACCTTCTTCAAAGCGGTGCTGATATTAGAACAGTTCAAGAACAGCTTGGACATACCGATCTAAAAACAACGCAAATATATACTCACATCATAGATAGAGGAGCCAACGGCGTAATTAGTCCACTATCAAGAATATTCGTTAAGTAATTGTCGGGGAATCTCGGGTTCCGAGGTTTCGTAAACTTAGCGGCTAACCACTCACTTACATACCTTTACTTAACAAACCAGGAAACTTGCTAAATTAAATGGTGACTTTTACTTATCGCTCTAGCCGTAACTTCCGTATTGTTACGCGCCATCAATGATATACATAAGGAAATGCAAATGAAGCGAATTGAGCAACTACCAATGCCACCCACTTCTGGTGTTTTAGGACATGTGAGCTATTTAAAAAAGTCCAATGTTCATCAACAAATGTTGTGTTGGATTAAAGAGTACGGTGCTCATTTCCGTTTAAAGCTAGGCTTGAAGGATGTACTTGTATTGTCTGATGCAGCTCAAATCAAGTCCGTGCTAAAGTCTCGACCTGAGGAGTTTCGCCGCCTAAAGAATATCGAGAGTGTCTTTGATGAAGCTGGGCTTAATGGCGTATTCTCTGCTGAAGAGGAACGTTGGAAGCATCAACGAAAATTAACAGAACCTATGTTTCAGCCGGGTCATCTGAAAAATTTTCACCCTCAGCTAAGTGTGATTACGGAGCGTTTGGGAAAGCACCTTGAAATGCTAGCGGAATCAGGAGAAGTGGTCGAACTCGTAGCAGAGTTTAAAAAATACACGGTTGATGTAACATCTCTGCTAGCGTTCGGGGAAGACTTTAACTCTATAGAACAAACAACTGTGCCACTAAGTAAAAGCTTACAAAACGTATTTCCGGTAATAAATCAACGCTGTAGTTCTCCAATTCCATTGTGGCGTTTTTTCAAAACGAAAAAAGACAAGCTGTTTGATACCAGTTTGGAAGACATAGGGCATTTCGTTTATGGGTGTATTGAAAAACAACGCGCTCGTCTGGTTCACGAACCAGCCCTTAAAGACTCACCAGAGAACATGCTGCAAATCATGTTATTGGAACAAGAACAAGATTCCTCATTAACTGACCAAGATATTGTTGCAAATGCTATTACCCTTCTATTAGCAGGTGAAGATACCACAGCGAATACACTGGCATGGATGGCATTCTTAGTCAGCGGCAATCGCAGTAGTGAGTTGGCCTTACAAGATGAACTTGACGCCCTAGGGAAGAGAAAAGTCTTAGAATGGCCGCTTCCTCGAACACCTTATATGACAGCGGTGATGTATGAAGCCATGCGATTAAAGCCGGTAGCACCACAACTTTATTTGGAACCCACACGAGACACTCAGATTGGTGACATCGAAGTAAAAAAAGGCACGCCTGTTTTTGTAATGCTACACGCGAATGGTTTTGACCCTGATTTATTTGAAGATCCAACAACGTTTAACCCGAATCGTTGGGTAGAAAAAGATGGCGCTTCCTTCTCTAACCTTCAGCCGTTTGGTGGAGGAGCAAGGCTATGCCCTGGACGCTCATTGGCCATGATGGAAATTAAACTCGCCTTTCATACATTGTTTAAAGAATTCAGCATTGAGCCACAACAAGCCCCTGAAACTGTGGTTGAACAGTTTGCGTTCACGATGTCTCCCGTTGGGTTTAATGTAAAAATAACCAAGCGAAGCTAGCTTACAAATAGACCTATCGAGAGCCAATGATAGAGCCGAACTATCGGCTCTTTTCGTCTATTTCAACTCATCCAACACTTCATAGCATTCCGTGTCTATTTTCAGATAAGTACCTTGATCTAAAGCTATCGTATGAAATTCTGGGTCACCCACATCATTAACCAAATTGACTTCAAGCCAAACTTTGCCAAATTCATCGATATACCAAACTCGCCACAAAAGATTGGACTGTACAAGCAGCTGATAAAGCTTGTAGGTCATATACAAGTCTGAACCCGCTTTCTGTGATGCTTCAATGAGATCATCAGGAATACTCACGACTTGAACTAAATAATTCACTTCAATCATAAAGCCTCAAATTATTAAATCACTAAAAACCAAGTTACAACAAAACCCAGTGATAGGCACCCTTTCACTACCTATCTCTAACACCCTTCTACGATGCTCTTCAATGGCAGATATGCCATGCCAAGTGTCGTCTATTCGTATATTTTCCCATTATGCTTCAGCCAGCCATGAGTATGGTGATTCCGAGGGTCTTTGTGGGTCCAGTGCATCACGCCACCTTTCTTGTTCCATTCATACTCCCCATAAAATTCAACTCTATCGCCCTTTCTCAATCCCTGAATACGAGGAGCTAAATCAATATTATGTGCCACCAGCAAAGTTTGTCCGCTGTCGAGCCTTAAGATAAACTTCTGATGTCGAGAGCCTTTATTATCGTCTGGAAGTAATCGTGAAACTAAACCCGACCCACGTACTTGAACATCACTTTTGTGATTTTGGTAAGCTTGCTTAAGTCGCGCATCATTGGCCTGAACATGGCTGACACCAAAGCAGAGCAATACCAAAAATAGAGTAATAAACTTTTTCATTCCTTTTATTCCTTTCTTTTCCATACAGGGATATCCATTGAGGCTACAAATCTACGTAAGTATCAATTTAACGATGCTTATACTGAGTAGGGCAATAACCTCTAGATACATCTGAGCTACGAAGTTTTACGTGCTTGGTAGAGCGACCAGAAACGCGAGTACGCCACAACTTGAAACTGCCAAGCTTCAAACGACTGCGCATCAAGCGAATCACCTCTGATTCATTTAAACCAAATTGCAGTTCTATTGCTTCAAACGGCGTTCTGTCTTCCCACGCCATTTCAATAATTCTTGATTCAGTCTCTTTAGATAACATCTTTGCCTACTCATCTTCAATTAAATGAACAGAAATACGTTCCTTCTTGCTCATTAGATCAAAGACTTATCGCTTAAATTGAAAAACCCCAACATCCAAAAAGCAACGGCAGAATTACTAATCCATCAAGTCATCAAGTCCGTTTATGGCTAAAGATTAAAACAGGATGCCGAAGATGCGACATCGCAATAACCTGAACCAATACAAAGTAATTTCGAAAAAACGTAAAACCACAAACCACACTAGTTCGATTTGTAACCACTTATTACATTGAATTTTTTTAAATAAACCCCTACCCAAAAGTCTACTGAACGGTGGTCACATTACACCATACTTATCATAGGTAATACGGCCATCCACCCTCTTATTTATCACATTTTGGAATACCAAAATCATTCAATTGAACTCATCAACACAGCTTATTAATTAAGCAATTGAACTCATAACGTAGACCCTGTACGCTTACACTATGCACACGGTTACTTAATGGAGATCACAATGAACGAACTACTGACAAGCGCCATGGAACAGAAACAACGAACAACAGTGACCAGTTTATTCGCAAGGAATGGATTTAAGATCGCAGCCACTGATTTTGATGATGTGACTTTTGAACGTGAAAGCGTATTGGTCAATGTTCGATTCGATGCATCTTCCAACGTCGAATCGATTTCGGTTCTTAACGACTAACGAGAGACTCGATGCAAGCAGGTCGCTAGAATGATTGAATGAACAACATTCGGCTCATTTTAGCGCATCTTGCTAGCTGTCCTTTGCTACTTCATCACCATCCTCTCTTCCAAAAGCCACCGAGTGACAATTAGGCCAATAACTCGCAATTCCATGAGCTTGGCTTATATTTATTAATACCCTTTGAACAAAAATTCGAAATGATGCCTATGTTCCTAACTCGGTTAATTTATGTCAGTACACTTTCCGAATGTTGTGATTCCAAAGCACTGGATGAAATACTCACTATCTCACGAGACCACAATCGGCAGAGCCATCTAACAGGGCTTCTCAGTCATAATCAAAAGTACTTTCTTCAATGCATTGAAGGCTCTAGGGAGGCGGTAAACCATACCTACAATCACATCCTAAACGATAAGCGGCACGAGAGAGTGACCATACTGTATTTTAAGGAAGTTGATTGTCGAGAGTTTGGAGATTGGTCAATGGGAGACATTCCGCAGTCTAATTTGACTGAACTGTTGAACTTACAATTTTCGACTTCGGATCAATTTAACCCATACGAAATGTCTGGCGAAAGTGCTTATAAAATGCTTTTAGAGTTAAAGCAAAATCTGCCGTCTGAGTGACCTAATTTTCAAACGGCAAGCCTTAGAACGATGATGTCGATTCAAGGGTAAGTAATCCTCTTTCAAGCCCGAGTTCATACTCGGGCTATTCGTTCAAAAATCCCAGTCATCGTCTTCGGTCGCGACAGCTTTACCTATGACATAAGAAGATCCAGAACCAGAAAAGAAGTCATGATTTTCGTCAGCATTTGGCGACAGGGCGGCCATGATAGCAGGGTTAACCTGACACAACTCATCCGGGAACAATGCTTCAAACCCGAGATTCATCAATGCTTTGTTGGCATTGTAATGTAGAAAATGCTTCACATCTTCAGTTAAGCCAACAGGATCATAAAGCGATTCGGTATATTGTGTTTCGATTTCATAAAGAGAGAACATTAATGAATAAGCTTCATCCTTAACTCTCGCCTGTTCTTCCTCACTAAGAGATTGGTAAGCGAGTTGAAATTTGTATCCAATGTAGTAACCATGAATCGCCTCATCACGAATAATCAGACGGATCAAATCCGCTGTATTGGTCAGTTTTGCCCGACTCGACCAATGCATGGGTAGATAAAAACCAGAATAGAATAAGAAACTCTCTAGAAAAACACTGGCCACTTTTTTCTTTAGCGGATCGCCTTCAGCCAAATAATCATCGAGGACAATCTGTGCTTTTTTCTGTAACAGAGGGTTCTCTTCAGCCCAGCGAAACGCTTCATCAATTTGCGGCGTAGTACACAAAGTTGAGAATACAGAAGAGTAGCTACGAGCATGAACTGCCTCCATAAAAGCGATGTTAGTTAATACCGCTTCTTCATGAGGTGTTCTCGCATCTTCCATCAAGGCTGGCGCACCCACCGTATTCTGAATCGTGTCGAGTAACGTTAAACCGGTAAAAACTCTAATCGTTAGCGTTTGCTCTTCTTCAGTTAGTTGCTTCCATGTTTGAATATCATTGGATAAAGGTACCTTTTCAGGCAGCCAAAAATTAACCGTTAGGCGATTCCAAATCTCTAGATCTTTACCATCAATCATACGATTCCAGTTAATCGCTTGAACAGGTCCGGATTCCATTTTTTTCATTGCGTTTATCCCTTTATTACAGTGAGCACGACACGCACCCTTCGACTTGAGTACCTTCTAATGCTTTCTGTCGCATTCGGATGTAGTAAAGCGTTTTAATTTTCTTTTTCCATGCGTAGATCTGAGCTTTGTTGATATCTCTCGTCGTTACCTCATCGTCAAAAAACAAAGTTAATGAAAGGCCTTGATCAACATGTTCGGTGGCCGCTGCATAGACATCGATTATTGCCTTAGGGCCTATGGAAAAGGCATCACGGAAGTACTCTAAATTGGAGTTATTCAAATACGGCGCAGGGAAGTAAACTCGCCCAATTTTACCCTCTTTTCTTATCTCCACTTTAGCGGTAACGGGATGAATAGAAGCGGTAGAGTCGTTGATATAGCTAATTGAGCCTGTAGGAGGAATGGCCTGTAAGTATCGGTTGTATAGCCCTGAGCTCATGACGAGTTGTTTCAATTCGCTCCACTCAGACACTGTGGGTATTCGTATATCTAAACGGCTAAAGAGATCTTGGACCACGTCCAATTTTGGCGAGAAATCCTGCTGCAAATATTTGTCGAAGAAAGACCCATCACTGTAACTAGAATCTTCGAACCCTTTGAACGTACTCTTTTTCTCTTGTGCCAACTTATTGGAAGCCACGAGACAGTGATATAAAACACAGGCAAAATAACTGCTGGTGAAATCAATGGCCTCTGGTGAATCATAGTGAATGCGTTCTCTAGCCAAAAACCCATGCAAGTTCATCTGACCTAAACCAATAGCATGACTTTCATCGTTGCCCTTTCTTATCGAAGGAACACTGTTGATTGCGCTCATCTCTGACACTGCATTTAATGCTCGAATTGCGGTATCAACGGTTTGAGATAGTCGACCGCCATCCAAGGCTTTGGCAATGTTGATCGAGCCTAAATTGCACGAAATATCTCGCCCGACATGACTATAGTTCAAGTCATCATCATAATTTGACGCCTCGTTGACCTGCAATATTTCAGAACACAAGTTAGACATATTTACACGCCCCTGAATGGGGTTAGCCTGGTTAACCGTATCTTCGAACATAATGTATGGATAGCCCGACTCAAATTGGATCTCGGCAAGCGTTTGGAAAAGGCCTCTTGCACTCATTTTCCCTTTGCGGATCCTCGGATCGTCCACCATTTCATGGTACTTCTCCGTCACGCTAATTTCGGAGAAAGGTACGCCATACACTCGCTCAACATCATGAGGAGAAAACAAGTACATATCTTTGTTTTGCTTGGCTAATTCCAGAGTAATATCGGGAATGACAACACCAAGGCTCAAGGTCTTAATTCTGATTTTTTCATCTGCATTTTCTCTTTTTGTATCAAGAAATTGCATGATGTCTGGATGGTGAACATTGAGATAGACAGCACCCGCGCCTTGCCTAGACCCCAATTGGTTTGCATACGAGAAACTGTCTTCAAGCAATTTCATCACTGGGACGACACCTGAACTTTGATTTAAGATCCCCTTAATGGGCGCACCTTGCTCTCTTAAATTCGTCAGAAGTAAAGCAACACCACCGCCACGACGTGAGAGTTGCAACGATGAGTTAATCGCACGACCGATGCTCTCCATATTGTCTTCAATTCTCAACAAAAAGCAGGAGATCAATTCACCACGACTCTTTTTGCCGGAGTTAATAAAAGTGGGCGTAGCCGGTTGAAAGCGCTGATGAATGATTTCTGCCATTAGTGCCAGTGCAAATTCACAGTCACCACGAGCCAGTAACAGTGCAGTCATAACCACTCGGTCTTCGAACCTTTCTAAATATCGCTTACCATCACGAGTTTTTAGTGCATAGGAAGTAAAGAACTTATAAGCACCTAAGAACGTGCGGAATCGAAATTTGGCTTGATAGGCGTTTGCCCAGATTTGATGAAGAAAACTGCGATCATATTGCTCAATAACTTGAGCCTCGTAATATCCCTCTCTGAGCAAATAGTCGATCTTCTCGTCTAAATTATGAAAGAAAACGGTATTTTGATTAACGTGTTGTAAGAAAAACTGTCGAGCCGCTTGCTTGTCTGCCTCAAACTGAATCGTCCCTTGTTCATCAAGTAGATTCAACATTGCGTTTAAAGCATGGTAGTCAAGGGACTCGTTCTCAAAGTGGTTATCCATGATGTTTCCAAAATTGTTCTAACCCATTTGTCACGATATCAATATCGCTCTGGGTTCCAGATAGTTCGAAACGATACAACAGCGGCACATTGCATTTTTCAGCGACAATGGCACCTCCGCGAGCAAAAAGAGCTCCAAAGTTTCGATTTCCCGATGCAATCACACCTTTAATCAATGCTCGATTATTCGGGTTATTCAATAGACTTATAACGGAGTTAGGCACAGCTCCTCGCCCCTCACCATCGGCATAAGTCGGGCATATGAGTACGAATGGTTGCTCAATCTCTAGCGTCCTTTCATTGGCCTCAGTAGGAAGCCTGATCGCAGGTAATCCTAGCTGTTCAACAAACCGCTTCGTATTCCCTGAGGCGCTAGAATAGTAAACAATCATTAACCTAACGCGCTGATCATGTCAGGTCTAAAACCGGACCAATGGCGGTCATTAGCGACAACCACGGGAGCTTGTCGATAACCCATTGACTGAACTCTTTCCATTGCGATTTCGTCGCACGTTAAATCAACAACTGTATGCTCAATACCTTTGCTCTGTAACGCCTTAACCGTTGCTGTGCATTGCACACAGGCTTTGTTGCGTAATTCAGTG
>NZ_AJZM02000249.1 GCF_000272405.2 Vibrio tasmaniensis 1F-187 | reverse complement strand
CTCGAAAGATCAACACGCCCTATTGAAAGCGTTCAAGGCGCATTTTTTCACCCATACTTAATAAAGCGCTCCTTTGAATATTTTCGCTACCAAATCAGGGTTGTACGGGAAGTACCAATGTGCATAAGAAGCGATGGTGCTTTGTTTTATCCAAACAGGATCGGTTGGCCTACCATATTGAGATTCAGGCTGAGTTAGCACGGTTTCTTTACTGTCTGTTTTTGAATAATGGAAAGTATGACCACGCAGCATTTGACCATCGAAATTAGCTTCTAGGATCCCTAGCGCGGCTAGCTTCTTCTGCATAGTCGCTTTGGCATTTAACGCTCCAACCATGTTTTCTGTTTGGCTTTCTGTATCAGTCAATGCTTTGTTGAGGTATAGCATGCCACCACATTCGGCTAGGCAAGGTTTTCCTTGTTCAATGTGTGTGATGATTTGCTGTTTTAACGCATGATTGAGCGCTAGCTTATCCATATGTAATTCAGGATAACCTCCTGGTAAATACAAAGCGTCACACACTGGTAAATCATCATGTGCAAGCGGTGAGAAAAATGACAGTTTTGCCCCCAATTCGATCAACAAATCAAGGTTGGCTTGATACAAGAAAGCAAAGCTATTATCACGAGCTACTGCAATTGTATGACCAGTCAATGATTCATGTCTGGCTGGTAGTGCTTGCTTTGGTTTTTCAAATGCTTGTGCTGTTGGTAATGGGATATCACCATGTTCTAGTAGTAGCTTGGCTGCGTGATTAAGTCGCTCCTCTATGTCATCTAACTCTTGTGCTTGTACTAAACCTAAGTGGCGTTCTGGCAGCGACAAATCCATGTCTTTTGGTAACCAACCACAAAACTCGGTTTCAGGTTTTAGGCTTTCTTTTAGCATTTCAGCGTGACGTTCAGAACCTACGCGGTTTGCAACTACACCAAATACATCCACGTCATCACGGAATGTCGATAAGCCATTTACAATGGCTCCAAAGGTTTGTGCCATTGCGCCAGCATCTACCACGGCCAACATCGGAAGGTTAAATTTGGCCGCAATATCAGCACTTGAGCATTTGCCATCAAACATACCCATTACGCCTTCAATTAGAATCACATCCGCTTCTAGGGCTGCTTGGTAAATTAAGTGTTGGCATTCCGCTTCACCACACATCCACAAATCCAATTGGTAAGTGGGTGTATCTGATGCAATAGATAGAAATTGTGGATCAATAAAATCAGGCCCAGTTTTGAATACTCGAACTTTCTTTCCTTGTTGAACCAAAGCTCTTGCTAGAGCGGCGACCACGGTTGTTTTTCCGCTTCCAGAAGAAGGTGCGCCTACCACTAGGGCAGAACAGTAAGCTGTAGACATAATTATTCCTTGAGTTGTTCGAGTGCGCGAGTGAGCGCTTGCCATTGTGATTCGTTGGCGGGTAACCCGAAACGAAGTGCATCGTTTTCATCACAATGACGAGTAAAAACCCCTAACTTGGCGAGCTGATGGTGCCATGATACCGAATCTGAAATTTCAACTCGGTGAAAGAGTATCTGTGATGTTATTTTTACCGAGCCCGCCATTTGGCCAAAATGTAGTTGTAAGATTTGGTTCATACGCTGAGCCTCTTCATGTAGGCGTTGGCGGTTTTTCTTTTGCCAATTGGAGTTGAGTAAGGCATGTGTGGTGACATAGCGAGTTGGGCCACTGAGTGTCCAAGGTCCAAGGTGTTGTTTAAGAATATTTAAACGCAATGGCGAGGCAAAACAAAAGCCTGCGCGAATCCCTGCCAGCCCAAAAAATTTACCCACTGATCGCAGGACTATTAGATTGTCAGGTACTCCTGTTGGGAAACTTGGTAACACTGAAAGCTCAGGAGTACAGTCTACAAACGCTTCATCAATCACGAGCGTTGAATGATCTTGGATATGATCTAGCCAAGTCAGTACTTCACTTGGTGGCACATTCAGTGCGGTTGGATTATTGGGATTAATCACTACGACCACGTCTGCCGTTTTCAGCTGTTCGATTGTCGGTTTGTGTAGGTAAAAGTCGAATATGACGGCTTGTATGCTTTGTTCTGCGTACTGCTGCCACGCATGTCGATGTTCTTTGTAACCCGTATGAGGCAATAGGATGTACGTCAATGTTGGCTGTGTCTTTGCAATCATATGAGGTAGCGATTGAATGGCTGCCTGACTGCCAGCTACGGGTAACAAGGCATCACTTTGATAGTAGGTTTGCGCGGCTGTGATTAAGCCATCATCGTCTTCTGGTAGCCGATTCCATACCGATGCAGGGATTTCAGGTATAGGGTAGTGGTGCGGGCTTACTCCAGTTGAAAGGTCGACCCATTGTTCGATTGGCCTTTGATAGCGCAATGAAAACTCGATTAACTTACCACCGTGATGCGGAAGTTCGTTTGAGGTTGAGTGTTGTTTAATCGTCATTAGCGTACTTAAAGTAAAGAGTTAAAATAGACATGAAATCAAAATAAACAAAGAGTTAAAAGAGAAAGCAGTAGCATTACGATGGCCCAAAGCACACTGGTTTTTTGGACCAAAGATATGGCTCGTGGAATATCTTCTAAAGTCGCAATATTACCTTTTCCCATCGGACGTTTTTTCACAAGTTTTCCGTGGTAATAAGTATCGCCACCTATGATGATTTGTAGTGCGCCGGCACCTGATGTCATTACGGGGCCACCGTTTGGACTCGAGCAATGTTTAGCTTGTTCTTTCCAGCATTTCAGAGCCAACTTAGTGTTGCCTAAAAGGCTGTAGCTAAGTGCGGTTAAGCGCGCAGGTGCCCAGCCCATCACATCATCTACTTTTGCTGCCACATAGCCAAATTCTAGCCAGCGTTCATTTTTGTAGCCCCACATCGCATCAAGTGTGTTCACTAATCGGAACAGTAATGCCCCTGGAGCCCCAAGCAGTGCAAACCAAAATAGAGTGCCGAAGATCGCATCGTTACCATTCTCTAATACCGACTCAATCGTCGATGACGTGATCTGGCGTTGATCCATGGTTTCAGTATTACGGCTAACGATCCAACCAACTTTCTCTCGCGCTAAATCAAGATCACCTTGGCTCAGCGGCTGGTGGATCCACTGGGCGTGATCAAGCAGGCTACGTTGACCTATCGCGATATACAGAACCACGATATTAAATAGCCAAAAGCCTAATGTGTTCCCCATGCTTAGTAGCGTATGTTGTAGCCAAAAGCTGAGTAAGCACAATGGAACAGTCGCAGCTATCCATGCGATCAAACCTGAGAATTTAGTGGCTCGGTTTAACAGCTTCTCGATTTTCTCAACCGCATAGCCAAAACCGATCAAAGGGTGAAATCGTTTAGGCTCACCTAGTAAGTGATCAAGCATCAAAGCTGCGATCATCATTAGCGCGATCGCTAAACTTGAATAACCAAAATTTAAATCAAAAAAGATCATCATATCTGCCAAATAATGCTGCTGACTGGATAGTGAAAATGAATAAACGCATAAACCAATCAACAGCTAATGAGCGAGGTTAGTCTGCGCTCTTATCGTCTTCCAATGTTCCACTTTCAGCTACACCCTCTTCAACGACACGTGCTTTTCGGCAAGCGTGTGAGAAGGTCGGATCGTAGAGTTTAGAGTCAACAAAATCATTGTCGCCTAGCACTTTACTGACGATGATCATCGCGGTGGAGCGAATCCCTTCATCATGCATAACTTGGGCGATCGTACCCAATGTAGCACGGAATATTCGCTGTTCAGGGTGACTGGCTTTTTCAACGACAGCCACTGGCCAATCTTGCGGGTAAACATCTGATAATTCACGAACCACTTTACGAATTAATGTTGCGCTAAGAAATAAACACAGTGTTGCTTCGTGAGAGGCAAGGGCGCGTAGATTCTCTTTTTCAGGAACAGGCGTTCGACCTGATGCTCGGCTAAGAATAATGGTCTGGCACTTTTCAGGTAGCGTCAGTTCTTGGCCAAGAGCTGCGGCACTCGCTTGGAAAGAGGAGACGCCCGGAACCACTTTCCAATCAATGCCAAGTTCGTTCAAGCGACGTGTTTGTTCTGCAAGCGACGAGTAAATTGAAAGATCGCCAGTTTGAACGCGTGCAACGTTTTGACCTTTTTCGTGTGCGGTTAGGTACACATTGGTTAGATCATCAAGATCCATGTCAGCGGAGTTATAGACCAGTGCATCAGGGTGAGCGCGATCGATGACGGCTTTTGGCACTAAACTGCCTGCGTAAACAATCACAGGGCACTCTTCAACTAAGCGTGCGCCTTTCACTGTGATTAAATCTGGGTCACCCGGCCCTGCGCCGATAAAAAATACCGTCATACTAGTTTGCCTCTTCCGTCACTGATTCTGGTTTAGGTTCAACTTTTAATGAATGGCCACGTTTTTGACCTTCTAGTACCTTGCCGTCTTTCAGTTGATATTTATTGGTGTAGCCACGCGGTGTTACGATCCAATCACCAAATCGGTAGCTGTTGCTGTTACCTATCACGACCGCGGCGTTCATACCAAATTCCACTTTGGTAAATTCAGCCAGTGTTGTCAGTGTGACTTTTTGCTCATCACGATACGCAGCATTCACGATAGCAACGGGAGTATTTGGGTCACGATGTTCCAAAAGGATTTCACGTGCAGTTTCAATGTGCTGAGTTCTCTTTTTAGAGCGAGGGTTGTAGAAGGTAATCGCAAAATCAGCCATTGCCGCGGCTTCAATCCGCTTGGTAATCACTTCCCAAGGCGTTAATAAGTCAGACAGAGAAATGGTACAACTATCGTGACCAAGAGGTGCACCAACTAAAGAAGCACAGGCGTTAGCCGCGGTGATGCCCGGAATAATATCCAGTTCAACTTGTGCGTTTAATTCTGCGTTTTGCTCCAATAATTCAAGCACTAAAGGCGCCATCGCGTACATGCCAGAATCCCCAGAACATACCAATACGACTTCTCGACCTTTTGCTGCTTCTTCTACTGCGGCTTGAGCGCGGTCCCATTCGCGAGTCATACCACTTTGAATGACTTCTTGAGTGTCGATTAGTGTGCTGATTGATTCTACATACGGCTTGTAGCCTGCAACGACATCTGCATTCTTTACCGCTTGTTGCGCTGCGGGTGTGACTAGGTCTATTGCGCCAGGCCCTAAGCCTACCAGTGTTAGTTTTGCCATGATTATTTCTCTTCCTCTGGTGCACCTAAACGAATTAAGCCTTCTTTAATTTGCTTATCGATAATCTGTAACAGTTCTGGCATATCGAGCATGCAGAACTTGTCACCTTGGATTGGCTCTGCCACTTGAACGTCAGCGTCTTCTGCCAGCATCTCATTAATTTCTTTAAGATCGTTGATGAAGTGGTTACCCGATACAAGCAGTAGTGGAACTAGATTAAGAAGCGGTCGGCCTTGGCCTGTATATTGCTCTTTAATGCGGCGAACCATTTCATTTTTCACTAACTTAAATGGCCATGCGCCTTCGAGCGAGCAAGCGAAGTTGCGTTGCGATAATTTGCCGAGTAGATCATCACAGTAATGGATCGATTGGTGACCTGGGTTATCTAGCATAGGCGCACCGTGGTGAACGAACACGTTGAAATGATCTTGTGGAGCAAAACGATCATGGAGAGCCGAAAGCAAATTGGTCGTTAATTGGCTGTGATGCATGATCGCTGGTGTTTGTTCAATGCGCGCCAATGAGAATTGCTTGAAGCCATCAACTATTGATGTCATGTAGCGATGTTCATCGGTAGGGAATAGGTACACTGAAACAATCAAAATGCGTTCGTAACCTTGAGTGTCTAGATCGGCGAGTACCTGAGGTAGGCTGAAACATGGCGTGTCTTTACGAGCCAGCTTCTTGATCACCATCTTTGAGCTGGTGGCGATACGCACTGGCACATCTGGGTAACTTTGACGTACGCGCTCTGCTAGAGTTTCATAACGTTGTTGTTCTACAACGCTACCAAAGCAGCTCAGTACAATGGCTGTGCCTTGGTTATAATGACGAAGTCGTTTCATAATTGTCGCTGTCCTTATCAAATCTATATCACAAGATAAACGGGTTATCTCATGTTGGTAATGAGGTTAAAGTGAGCTTTGAAATATCATGTTCATAGCTTGCAAAGTATTTGGCCTACTATGTTCCTAAAGCTCAGTGATACCTAAAGTTCTGTGCTTCTTAAAACTAAGCGGTTTCTAAAGCTCAGTAGTGCCGTCTGCATTTTCAATTGGTGCGATAAACTTAGGATCTAAATAAGCTTTTAATGATTTCCGCTCGACTAGATTTGTGAACAAATCTTTCCAGTCTTGCTCGGTAAATTCTTCGATACCTCGAATCCAAAGCCCGTTGTTAACAGGTGTTTCATGTTCTAGTAAACGTTCGTAAATCACCATTGCAGCGCGGTTTCTGCAGGTGCCCGCACAGTGTGTACGGCTTATCTTGATGCGCTGTTCACCGTCGGAAAAATTGAGCGCTTTAAGTACCTGTCTAAGATCGTGTGCAAGGTTTTTACTGCCTTCTTTCGCGCAGCGGCCACCTTCACATAGCAATACGTGATGGCGGTGGTAGAGCATCGGGCGGTTTAAATCGACATGCTTAGGCTTACACTGAAAACCATCTACCACTTCATTACCGTGAAGGTTGATTTTGACGTTTTCATCTAGCCAGTTTTTCCACTTCTTCTTGGCGAGGGGTTCATCGTATTCGATGCGAGTACAAGATAAAGTCATGTTGAAACCGTCTTGTTTGAACTTCCACTTAGGAACCAATAGTTGATCTCGCTTAGCGTGCTTTAGCGCGGCCGCTTCAGAAACCGATGATACTCCCGTAATTTTTTTTACGTATTCTGATGGGTTTTCAATCCCTTCAACGCCGTCGAGTTGCTCGGCTGAATAAGTGTGGAAAGGAATTTGGCTTTCAGACGAGAGTTCTAAAATACCTTTTTCATCCGCTTTTAAAGCGATACTGGCGAAAGCTGAAACACTGGCTTTTGCTAGGTTATATTCAGTCAGGAAAACATTGATACCTGCTTTCAATACATGGAAAGGAGTATTGCGGTCACAGCCTATTCCAAGCACAAGCGATTTTGGTCGCCACAGTACGGTTTTATTTTTAAAGTCGGCGTAACCTTTTGGTTGTGCTTCATCTGAAATCAGAACTAAACCATCCCAATCATCAGTACTGATTTGAGAAAGGTCTGTATCGCTTAGTGCTGGGTGGGTAATGATGTGTCTTGGCATGGAACGTTTGTTCTGCCACCAGTTCTGTTCGCCAGCGTGCTGCACGATTAGAATGCGTTTTTCATTTACAACTGCTGCGCTGGTGGTGGTGATCGCGGGTTCGCATTGTGGATCAAGTGTCCAACCAAATGGCGAACCGAGCATATCAACCGACAAACTGCCGGCAGCGTCAGAAGCGG
>NZ_AJZM02000248.1 GCF_000272405.2 Vibrio tasmaniensis 1F-187 | reverse complement strand
CGGTGTCTATTGGGGCAATATAGCCACAACGTGTTTATTGACTCCAATGTGTACTTTCGTTATCCATCGACAATATATTTGGGGCAGGATGTTTCAATTAATCGAGGGTGTGAGTTTTATACATCGTGGCATGATAAGGCTAGCACCAAGATTACAATTGCAAACAATGTGCGATTAGGGCCAGCAATCAGGTTTTTTGCAGCAGGCCACGATGGTAGAGATATTAGTTTACCTGATAATTCCGCTTCAATTGTTGTGGAAGACAACGTTTGGATTGGTGGTAATGCGACAGTGTTGCAAGGGGTAACCATTGGAGAAGGGGCTATTGTTGCGGCAGGAAGTGTTGTTACGAAAAATGTTGAACCTTATACCGTTGTTGGTGGTATACCTGCCGTCTACATTAAGGATAGAGTATTAAGTAATAGCTCTTTTTAGATTGAAATTAGTAAATTTAATGACAGAAACTCGAATTTTAGGGTGTGCCAATACCATTTTCTGTGCACTTATTTTGAGTATCTGATCATGAGGTCGTGATGGTGCTGTTAGCTATTATAGTTAAAATACGCTGTTATTTGAAATTTTTTGTCTGTTTTTGAACCTAAACGGTATACTTCAACTATGTCTTTCACCAATTTATGAATATTTAGATTTTATGTGAACTAGCAGTTGCATTCAGACTCGCTATCAAGCCTATAGAGGCACAGTAGATTTTTTCCCTTAATTAAGAAACGCTATGTGCTTTTATTGTCGGGTCTTCTAGGTGAAGAAATTTTTCCACTTAGTTTGGGTGTGGTGTTTATCTATAGTTGCGATGGCAGAGTCTAAGTTGGTTTATGTAAAAGTTTTGGTAGCTTTATGATATATATAACGGATCGCCTTAGACATTGCTTGAGGTACGTTATCAATGCGCGTAAATTTATGGGGCATTAAGCTAGCGATCAGGACATGTTTGAATCAGGTATACGCACGCTTTTCTTTTTTATCTGGAAAATAAGCAATGGTGCCAACATTTACAGACAGTAGTTACCAGTGAGTTATTAGGAAGTAGGTTATGATTCGATTTAATAAAGCGCCTGTTTTAGGTACGGAGTTACAATATATTTCAGACGCGATCTCGTCCCAAAAGCTTTGTGGGGATGGCGTTTTTTGTAAGAAGTCTGAGAAGTTACTTGAAGATTTGACGGGATGTGAAAAAGCGTTACTCACTCCCTCTTGCACTGCTGCGTTAGAGCTGGCTGCGTTATTAATTGATCTAAAAGAAGGTGATGAGGTCATCGTACCTAGTTATACTTTTGTTTCAACGGCTAATGCGTTTGTGCTCAGAGGCGCAAAGATAATTTTTGTCGATGTGCAAAAAGATACGATGAACATTGACCCTGTTTGTATTGCAGCTGCAGTCACCGAAAGAACCAAGGTTATAGTCCCTGTTCACTACGCCGGGGTTGCCTGCGATATGGATGCGATCATGTCGATTGCAAATGAGCACAACTTATTTGTTGTAGAAGATGCAGCGCAAGCTATTGGTAGTGCTTACAAAGGCAAGCCGTTAGGCAGCATTGGGCACTTTGGTGCATTTAGTTTCCACGAAACGAAGAACGTAACCAGTGGCGGTGAGGGAGGAGCTCTCATTGTCAACGATAAAAGGTTTGTTGAAAGATCCGAAATTATTCGAGAAAAAGGCACCAACCGTAGTAAGTTCTTTCGGGGAAATGTGGATAAGTATTCATGGGTTGATATTGGCTCTAGTTTTCTACCTTCCGAGATTCAAGCTGCATATCTCTACGGGCAACTCCTAGAGTTAGAGCGTATAAATACCGACCGTCTTGTAACTTGGAACTATTATCAAAATTACTTGGAAGAACTTGAAAATAAAGGGCTTATTGAGTTGCCTTCAATTCCTGAATTTGCGACTAATAATGCTCATATGTTCTACTTTAAATGCCAGGCACTAGATGTTAGAACAGAACTGCTAAATTATTTGAAAGAGCGGGAAGTTTCAGCCGTTTTTCATTATGTACCATTGCACACGGCATCTGCAGGATTAGAGTTTGGAGAGTTCTGTGGTGACGACACATATACAACTAATGAAAGTGAAAAGCTAATCAGACTCCCTCTCTATTTTGGGATGGAAAGGGGTGATGTCGAATTGGTTTCAAAGTATATTAAAGACTTTTACGCTCTATAATTACTAGACGACAGTTTAATATTTTCAGGCTAGAGAGTGTAAACACCTCTAGCCTTCATTTATTTTATTTGGTAAATAGTTACTTTAATATTTTTTGAATTGTAACGTTTTTTATGTAATTTTTATTATTGCGGAGGATAATAATAAGGTGAGTGTTTTTAATAATTCAAATGGAATAAGTAGTGGTGTGTTAGTTTTTCGTTCTGATTCTTTTGTTGCACTATTTTTTAGTCTGATCTGTATTTCTTTATCTTTAGTTCTTATGTTTCCTGATGGCTTTGTTTCAGGTAATTCTAGTTATTGGTTGTCAGAAAACTCTGATATTACTCAGTATGTAGCAGGCTTTAATGCTTATTTTGATGCACCATGGTCGTGGCCACTGTTATCATTCGATACATTTAACTACCCTTACGGAACAAGAGCTACGTTTGTTGATATAATTCCTATTTATTCAGTTATTCTTAAGGTCTTAGTTCCAGAAAGTTATTTCCCGTTTAATCCTTTTGGTTACTGGGTGTTTTTTTGTTACTTGATGCAAGGTGTTGGTGCTTGGTGGATTCTAAGAGAGCTAAAAATAAACTCTTTGATCGCTTTAGTAGCATTGACCGTGTTTTTTGTGTTTAGCCCTGCCTTAATGGCTCGCATGGGGCATATATCTTTGATGTCACATTGGCTGCTTTTATTTTCTTTCTGCTTGTATGTTCGCTCGACTAAGTTAGGGGAGCTTCAGTTTAAATCGGCCATGTTGCTTTTACTGTGTGCTTTTTATATTAATGTTTACTTGTTTGTAATGAGCTTTTGTATTTATATAGCGGCAGTTTCTCATCTTTGGAAGTCCTATAACCTCAAACAAAATATCATTTTTGTAGTTTCACCTGCATTAATGGTGCTTTCTTCTATGTTAATTACATTACTACCTTTTTCTTCATCTGGTGTAGTTGGTGATGGAGGTTTTGGTTTATATTCCATGAATATTCTTTCGCCTTTTTTAGGGGGGGATTTATTTAGAATTAATGCTGTTACCATGCCAGGGCAAGGGGAAGGTTTTAATTATTTAGGAGCTGGTCTTTTGGCTTTGCTTCCATTAGCTATCACCCTGGATATGGGCAATAATTTTGGATGTTTACGCAAGCATAAGTTTATGTTTTTTTTGGTTTTTTTGTTTACTGCATATGCTCTGTCTAATAAGGTGTATTTTGGTACATATAATATAATAAATGTTCCATACCCAAGTTTTATGGATAGTATTACGTCTCAATTTAGGGCGTCGGGTCGATTTTTTTGGCCTGTAGGATACGCCATCGCTATTTATTCTATTGTCGTGATTTCAAGATACTGCACAAGCACAAGCACAAGCACAAGCACAAGAAAAAGATATTTTGGGCTTGGTATAATCCTAATTTTTACTGCTATTCATATTGTAGATTTGAAAGGTCGGCTTAATGCGTTTTCTAGTGTGGTGTCTCAAAATAGCACCTCTATTCTTACGCCTTCAAAAGTAGAGTTAGCGACGGGAGAGGGGGTTAGTATGATTTATTTTTACCCTAAATTCCGATGCCCGACAAAGTCTTCTCCTCATAATACATTATTACCTCTCATGAAATATGCATCTGAGCGTGATATCAAGCTGAACACGGGGTATATAGCTAGATACCAAGCGTCTTGTTCGGATGTTGAAGAAGAAATATCTTTAGCGATAAATGAATCTTCAGCTTTTGTTTTTGCTTCAGATGATTATCCTAATGTTACAAGTATCCAGGGGTTATTCCCTAAAGATGTAAAAATCATCTGTAAGTTGGAGCCTGGGATGTACATTTGTCGCGTGAATAAGTAGTACTTAGCTATGAGTATAATATATAACGGCTTTGTTGCGTAATTAAATT
>NZ_AJZM02000247.1 GCF_000272405.2 Vibrio tasmaniensis 1F-187 | reverse complement strand
ACCATCAGTGCAGAGCAACTGTTGACGAACTCTTCGGATATTGAAGGCGAAGTGGCGATTGATAGCGTTACTTACACAGGCGCTGACGGTATATTTACCGACAATGGTGACGGAACATTCAGCTTCGCACCAAACGCTAACTTCGATGGCGATGTAAGCCTTGATGTTGTCGTTACTGATGAAGAAGGCGCAACCGTAGCAACCAACGCAAGCATTGATGTTCTGCCTGTTAACGATGCTCCGGTATCGGGCGACTTGGCGTACAGCGTGGACGAAGATGGTTCAATTACCTTGAGCCAAGAGCAATTACTTGCTCAAGCGAACGATGTTGACGGCGATGACTTAACAGCGGCTAATCTAACTGTTGGTGGTGATGCGATAGTCACTGCAAACGATGATGGTAGTTTCACTATCACGCCAGATGCGAACTTCAATGGCGACATTGATTTGAACTTCGACATTACCGATGGTGATGCGACGCTTCAAGCAACGGCTGATCTAACGGTTAACCCAGTTAATGACTTGCCAACAGTCGGTGAGCCACAATTTGTGACTCAAGAAGACACCAGCTTTACCTTCACTGAAGAACAACTGCTGCAAAATGCGGGCGACATTGATGGCGATAACCTATCGGTTGAAAATGTTGCTTCAAATAGCGGTACTTTGGTTGATAACGGCGACGGCACTTACACATTCGCACCGAATGAAAACTTCGACGGTAATGTGAATGTGACGTTCGATGTGAATGACGGTACCGCGACAGTACCAGCAGAAGCGACAATTGATGTTCAATCTGCGGTTGATATGCCAGAGCTGTCGATTGCGTCTGACTTGGTCATTGCTTCAGACAACTTCGAGTCTGGCTCAAACGGTTGGAATACCGGTACTGAAAGCTCACAAGGCTTCGAATCAGGTGACATGCTAGGTCGTATTGGTGGAACTGGTGGCGATGAAGCTGTCAGCAAAACTTACGACATTCCAAGTGATGTGAGCGAAGTTAATATCTCGTTCAGTTTCTACGAAATTGATTCTTGGGATGGTGAGTCATTCCAAATCTTTGTCGGCGGCGAAGAGCTTACTTCGTTAGATAACTCGGCGTTCCAAACTCAAGATGGCACTACAACGTTGTACGATTCAGCGGGCAATGAAGTCGGTGAAGTTGTTCACGGCGTGTCGCAAGGTGAAGGCTTCAGTGGTTGGAACGACCAAGCACACCAAATCAACCTAACGGTACCCGTTGAAGACGGCCAACTTGAGTTAGGCTTCGGTTCAACCTTGAATCAAGGTGTAAGTGATGAGTCGTTTGGCATCGATAACATTGAAATCACAGTGTCTGACGCGGATTACCAAATCATTGGTACCGAAGATACACCTGTACCACTTGATATTGATGCGGCGCTTACTGATACCGATGGTTCAGAAAACCTTGCTATTTTGATTGAAGATGTGCCGGAAGGCAGCTCGCTTTCTGCAGGTACCGATAACGGTGATGGCACATGGTCATTGCAACCAGGCGAGCTAGAAGGGCTAGAGTTTATCCCTTCAGGTGACTTCAATGGTGATGTGGTTCTAACTGTAAATGCGACATCGACTGATGTTGATACGGGCACCACCGCGACGGCAACCCAAGATGTGACGATTCATATCTCGCCAGCGAATGATGCTCCAGAAGTTGATGGTGACATCAGTGCTGTGACAGCCGAAGACAACAGCATCACGCTAACTCAAGAGCAGTTGCTAGAGCACGCTGTTGACATTGATGGTGATGATTTATCAGCAATCAACCTAACTACCAATGATGAAAATGCGACCGTTCAAATGAACGACGATGGCAGCTTCACCATTACACCGAGTGAAAACTTCAACGGTAATATCGAATTTAGTTACGATGTAACCGATGGAGAAGACATGGTCGCGGCTGGCCTAGACTTGACGGTAACACCTGTCAATGATGCGCCAGAGCCACAAGACCAAGCATTCACTATTGGTGAAGATGGGGTTCTTAACTTCACTGACGCTGACCTGTTAACGGGTGCGACGGATGTTGAAGGTGATGACCTAACAGTCGAAGGTGTGACATACACTGGTGCTGATGGTGTGCTTACCGACAATGGTGACGGAAGCTACAGCTTTGCGCCAAACGAGAACTTCAATGGTG
>NZ_AJZM02000246.1 GCF_000272405.2 Vibrio tasmaniensis 1F-187 | reverse complement strand
CAGTCTTACTGGAGCAGATCATAGATAGGATCATGCTAGCAAGAGAATAATCAAAAGTTAGGGTTTTATCGCCTACTTTCTTTTCATGAGGCAAAGAGAATTGAATTTTTTGTTGCTGCTCAAGGATTTTTTTTTCTTCCCAGGGAGTATCGCTTTCAAATACAAGAACAATGTATTTGTCTTCAAACAAACCGATAACCCTTGGTGAAAGTGTCTCACTTAGGTAGTGATGTAATTCTGTTTTAACTATTCGACTAGTTTTTGAATCGAAAAACTTATAGAAATCTGCAGATCTCCCAACACAGATTACATGCATGATCTTGTAGGTACTTCTGTTTGTTCTTAATAATTTTTCTTGAATATAGTTGATGTTAGGTAAATCTGTTTCTTCACAGAAAAAACGTTTGAGCCTTTGTTTATTTTGTTCTCGTTCAAGTCTTTGCTGAACAAAAGATAGCTTTTTTTTACCTTCCGACGACTTCATATGAAATGATGTGCATATTATTAGTAATGTAATAAAAAACAGACAAAGTAAATTAACAGTAGACAACACGGCACCCCGAATAAAGTGATATGCATCGCATTTTGCGATGCAACAGAATGATTGTATTCTTACTTATGAGATTCACACAAATAAAAACAAATCTGACCACTTAATAGTCATCTACTTGAATTGAGTGTAATTGTGCAAATTTATAAATATCATGCACGAAAACACCACTAACCGCATATTGTACATCCCGTAATATCCCGACAACTTCATAACATAATAGCCACCAAATTACGCCACAGTGCCATTTCAGGGGGGTAATGATAGCATCGCTTTTTTTAGTATTTATTTACGCTATAAAAAACTGACAGTGATCGCGATATTTAATGGGGAGGGATTGAAATCAGCAACTTTATCTGGGTTACATCACTGCATACCCTTGATGAAACCAATCTGTTTGGAAGTGAAACAAACCATAAATTTAATCAAATGCACGCTAGAGGGTAAGTTAAGTCCTAACGCAAACACCTAATCCTAACCTCAACTATCTGAATAGATGGGAAATCTCAATTGAAAGGAGAACAGGACATTTTGATGGATAAAACTAAATAAAAGAGGGAGTCGTTCTGTATAATTAACTGAACAATAATTGATGATGGGGAAACTAACGAAGAGTCATAGTTCATAGCGACGTAAAGTCGTCAACAGCTAACGTTGTTGTAGGTATTAGCAGAATCATCCAGTACGAATCAGCACTGAGGTAGTAAAGCTACATAAAGGCTGGTCAAGGCAATCTGCAATGAATAGTTTAGTGTAATTACACTAAGCTACTGTCGAATGGGTAGTCGCTGGATATATTTGGCCAGTATTACTGTGAGTTTGCCAAATCATCGGTAGAAGATAACGCAATTAAGGTTACTATGTTTATCTCGGTACCTCTGATTATTTTAGCTTTCACAACAATTCGGCTATCAGTATCCTGCAGTAAGTCATCTCAATGGCCTGTACGCTTTCAAGTCAATAAAACAACCCAACCAACACGACTGACAACAGTACGCCGCCGATAAAACTCGGGCCGTGGAATGGTCTAGCTTTAGATTTAACGTACTCTTTCTGAAGTTCTTCTTGGTAAGTTTTAACGGCGAGTTCTTTTACGTAGTTATTTTGCATAATAAGCTCCTTCTTATTGGGTAAGAGAAGCTTAAGACTTGAAGTTAGGTTGAGGTAAAGAAAAATTTTACATTAATTGATTACTTCGGGATTGTTACTCTAAAATGACTCTGAACACATCATTGTTCACACCGCCAACATCCACTAACTCTCCCGGCTTCATAAGAAGTAAGGTGTTTAATTGGCGCTTTGAACGTGGTGCTCTATTTTCTCTGATCACTAAGATATCAACTAAGTAACCTGAGTTTTGTTTTGATAGTGAGCCCGAGAAAGTAACACTCTCTCTTCTATTGGCTAGAACCGAATTAAATGTTTTATCTTCTAACACACCCGCCGAGATCGACGTCTCACCATAAAAAAGCGTGATAGTTGTCGGATCAGGTGTTAGCTCTTGATTAGATGAACACCCCACTATCGCTAGGCACAACAATAAAATAACTCGAAATTGCATACACTTAATTTTCTTTCTCACATTCTAATTCTATTTTCGGTTCTTGGTACATCGCTTCTATGAACCCCAACTTAATTACCCAGAATCAAGTTTAAGCTTCTTCAATCTGGAACTGAATAGATACCTTCAAAATACTCGATACGCTCTAAAATCATTCTTAGCTTACACTCTTCGATTTGAACCCCGGCCCAAACGGAAGGCGTATACGCTTGACCTATAAATTCACAATCTGCGTCTCTGTATTTCAACCAAGCTTGTTGAGCTCTTCGGAAAGGTCCTTCTAGATCGATGTGAAACTCGATTTTTTGCAATTCGGCTTCTTCCTCGACTATTCGCATAATGGCTTCTTGATATGTTTTATTGAGATCGATGTTTGCTACTTTCATTTTCTCTTCGACACACAGATAACCTGCAGTAACCCCTCCACCTTCAACGTTACAAGGGTCTTCATCATCAACAGCGAAACAAGATGTAGTAACTAACGCCAGTACAATTAATGACTTTTTCAAAAGCATCTCCAATACAGTTCAAAATCTTCGATATCTACTCGACAAGCAGTAGTTCGAATCACCAGTATTGATCATTTCTTCGGGCTCAGGCTAGCTAAACGTTTAACTAACTATTTTTAACGGTATGAGAGTGTTCGGCACAAGCCGACAATTTAAAGAAGGAGCAGATCAGATCATCACCGACAATCTGACCGCTTAGTTTGAAGTGGGTTTAATTATGTTTAAGCAATAACATCTTGTGGTGGTGTACCTTCGCAATTGGAAACGACTGCATCAATTTGAATTAGAGCATTCATAGGAACCTCTGAAACCCCAACCACCGTTCTTGCCGGTAATTCAGCATTAAAGAATGTTGTGTAGACCTCGTTCACTGTATCAATGTCTGAAACATTTTTAAGCTGAATATTAATTTTCACAGTATCGTCCATACAATGATCAACACTTTCAATGATCGCCTTAATATTTTGTAAACATTGTTCCGCTTGCTCTTTTACACCACCAGCAACCATTTCATTTGTTTTCGGGTCTAAAGGTAATTGGCCTGAAATATGATTGTAGTGAGAGAAAGCAACGGTGTGCGAATAAGGCATGAATGGTGCAGCAACAGTATTATTAGCTTCAATAACCAGTAAGCGAGTGTCTTCTGGTAATTGCGGCGGTGTACCGTCACCATGTGAAACGGATGTATCAATTTGAATTAAAGCGCCCATTGGTAGTTCAGCAGCATTAACAACGGTACGAGCAGGAACGTAGCTTGGGAAGAATTTAGCACATACTTCATTTACCACTTCCGCATCTGCGATATTTTTCACGTAGATAGTCGTTTTAACCACATCATTCATGACATGACCGATACTCTCTAGAATCGTTTTAATGTTTGCTAAACATTGTGTCGTTTGCTCTGTGATACCACCTGAAACCAACTCACCTGTATTTACATCGATAGGCAATTGAGCTGAAAGGTTGTTGTAGTGAGAAAAAGCCGCTGTCTGCGTCGATACAGCACTTTGAGGCGCATTATCTGTTTTTCTTGAGACCTTAACTAGTGCGCAAGGTGCTTGTGGTTTAGTACCTTCGCCGTTTGAAATAAGAGCATCCATTTGAACTAAAGCGTCACTGTTCGGTAGCGCAGCTACACCCACGACTGTACGTGTCGGCAGGCTGTTGTTGAAGAAGCTTGCGTAAACCTCATCAATAGTATCGATATCAGAAATATTCTTAACGAAAATATTGATCTTTACGACATCATCCATAACATGGTCAATGCTTTCAACAATAGATTTAATATTACTCAAGCATTGTGCTGCTTGGTCTTTAATATCTCCAATAACTATTTCACCTGTTTTAGGGTCAACAGGCAGTTGAGCAGAAAAGTTATTATAATGAGAAAAAGCGACCGTTTGTGTAGATACAGAATTAATTGGTGCATTTTCAGTATTTCTTGAAATTTTAATGATATCGCTACTCATCGGAATTATCCTTTTAATAATATCGGAATACGTATTTATATTTAACAATCGTATTGGAAAGAATGATTAAAGTAGCGCCATGTTAAGTGAATTATTTTAGGGTAAACGTGATATACATCAGACTCTCAGTTGACTATAAATCAGCAAGTTACAGGATAATTAGTCATCAAGCGACTAATTATCCGTCACATTAGGCTTTATCAACTGCTAAATTCTCTTTAATTTTAAGTCTATTCAATAATCCTGAATACTCTCTCAGGTAATTGAAAGGATAATTGGCTTTGTTGCGTAATTCAGTG
>NZ_AJZM02000245.1 GCF_000272405.2 Vibrio tasmaniensis 1F-187 | reverse complement strand
TTAATTACGCAACAAAGCCCATTTCAACACCAAAATCGCGTGAGGTCAGTTCAAATAGAGATTCAGACTCCCAAAGAGGGAGGGCACTGCTGTTTGCCCAGGTTATTCGCTTATTATCAATGTCATATATCCAGATAGGACACTTTAGATGTTCGAAAGGTTGGTAGCTGGTCATCATAATAAATTCGGGGAACTCATACTTTAATCGATTTATGCAGACAGATGTCGTGCTTTGGCAGTGCGTCTATCAAATTGAACTCTGATCTTTAACAGCCGTGAAGGAGCTATGTGTTAAAGAAAAATCAGGCGCTAAAGATAAATTAGCGACAAAAATAGCGTTTAAAGATTCAGTGAACGGATAATTTTGGTTACTTTTCCTTTCGGGGTGCTTTCAATCGCATAGCCTTTATTGTCCCCAAAAATTTCCCCGTTGATGAAGTTCCAACCTGTTGATGTCTTGACGATTTCTTTCGGGAAGCGATCGTCAAACATTGAATGATTTGTGTATACCGTCTCAATTGCTTCAAATAATAATTGGGCTTGATCTTGGTTAGTGACGATGAAGTCTTCTTTCAGGCACATTGTTAATTCTGGAAGGGGTTGAGTAGTGAAAGGTTCAGTCATCGCGCCGACTACCCCATTATGTGAATAAAAGCGATATGAACCAGAGCTGCTTTCGTTGCCATCTGGAGATTTAATGCTTGGGGTTGTTAGGTAGAAATTACAGTTGAAGACCATCTTTTGGATAATACTAATTTGTGGTGTGACTTGAATATCTATCCAAGAGCTTACTTGCGCTTTGATTTGATTCATCACCTCATGTTTATTAGGAGCAGCGGTGACTCGTGTTGCCAACAAAGCGGTTATGGTCAGTAACATTAAAAGCGATTTATTCATCTTTAAGTGGCCTTGTGACAAAGTGACTTTTGTTTAATCAGTAAGTCACCGTTGTTTATTATTGGAGTGAATGATTAGCCGAATAAATGTTACTTGAAGAAGACTTTACTTGATAGTGGGGAAGATAGCTTGATAATGGAACATGCTATTTGATTGGTTAAGTAATCGTTTTCTTCAATTTTTTAGAATACGATCGCGGTTTTAAAATCTGTCATTTTGTTGATTTGAAGTGTTACTAACTATTGTGTTATTAATGTTTAGCAAGTTTATTTGAATGAGTTTTGTAAATTCTTTTAATGTAAGTGTGCGTAAGAAGGTAAGCAAACGTAAGCATTTAAGCGTTTAGATTTTCCGTTTTTGACGGGAAATTAATCAATAAATGAGCGATTTTGTTGCTGAACGATGGTTTGTAAACGTGTATGTACAAAAGTGATTAATATGTTTTGCGTACGGTAAGTTAGTGACTTCAATAACAATATTGATGATATATGAACAGTATATATACTGCCCTCGCTTTTAATAAATGCTGGTGATAGAAATGTCGAAAACCAAAGTGCTGATTGTCGAAGATGACCAGGCGATAGCGCGTTTAACTACGCTTTACCTCGAAGCTGAAGGCTACAATGTTAGCGTTGTCCATGAAGGGGATTTGGCCATTGAAGCGATCCGCAGTATTGAACCCGATCTCGTTCTGTTGGACTTGATGCTTCCAGGAATGAGCGGCGCACAGATTTGCCGACAGGCTCGCGAATTTTATAATGGGATTATCTTAGTATTGACTGCCTCTGCTGATGAAATGAGTGAGGTTAGTTTGTTTAAGTTTGGCGCGGATGACTACGTAGCAAAACCTATTCGTGGTCATGCATTATTGGCACGAATTGAAGCACTATTGCGTCGCGCAGCCCCTGTTGTTGCTGAGCCTGACACGACCGCTGAAACCCCAGGTGAAATTGTGATCAACAGTACAGCTCAAAGTGCCACTCTGTATGGACAGAACCTAAAGCTCACCTCTGCCGAGTTTGAAATTCTAAATCTTCTTGTTAATAACATTTGTCAGGTCGTTACTCGAGATCAATGTTGCCAGCTATTTAGAGGTATTGATTATGCCTTTAACGACCGCTCTATTGATATGCGTGTTTCAGGGTTGCGCCGGAAGCTGCGTATGCATGCAAAAGATAAGCAGTTGATCCGTACGGTTCGTAACAAGGGGTATATGCTGGTTGTATAAGTCTATCGCGGTGAAACTTCGATCTGTTTCTATGTTTACTCGTTTGTACCTTGGAATTGTGGCAGGGATGTCGGCAACGATCTTTTTGTTTTGGAACCTTGGTGAAGGGCACATGCGGCGTACCCAGATCGAAATATTCCTTAATGATGGCATCTACTTTTCTGAGCAGTATGTTCGTCAACACAACCGAGAAAACTCGCTATATAAAGAACTCGACAGAACAGGCTACCAGCAATTTTATATTTTCAATTTACGCCTGTTGGAGAATTGGTCGGGAGAGGCTCCTTGCCAACGATGTGAGTTATTTACCACCTTAAATGGTGTACCGATATACTTAAGTGAAAACGACCTTTATTCGGCAGTATTTCAACTTCCAAATTCTAAGTTCAGCTTTGCGTTCAGTGAGGTAGGTGATTTCTTCTCACCCGAAATTGAGTGGTATGAAGATTCAGAAAGAAACTTTTTTATCGGGCTTTTGTTGGCCGTTATTTTCGCCATCGGTGCAAGTGTTTACTTACCTGTGAGGCATTTCCAAGAAAGAATAGAATTACTGGTTAGGAAGCAGAAGCAGTTTGGAAAGGGGAAGCTGAGTACTCGTTCGGAGTTAGATGAGATACATCCAGTGTCTGAGTTAGCCAATAGTTTTAATATCATGGCTGAGGAGATTGAGAGCAAAGTAAAACAAAGTCATATATTTGCCCAAGCGATTCCACATGAAGTCCGCACACCGCTAAGCCGTATTCAATTGGCGACGGATCTCTTAAGGCGGGAAGCTCCAGAGCATCATCAGGTTTTTTTCGATGATATTGATACCTACATCGGGGATATCAACGACCTCACGTCAGAAATTATCATGCTGTCGAAATTGAATGTCATGGATAATTCTTTCTTCGAGCTTGTTAAAGTGAAAGCTGACCTTCGCGAGTATTGTTTAGATAGAATCCGTTACTCGGAGTTAGACAATGTTATTTTTGAGTCCAAAGTAAAGCTAGAGTGCAAAATTAAGTGTGATTGCTCGATGGCGCGTTTGGTTTTTGATAACGTGATTAAGAACGCTGGGAATTACACACAAGACAAAGTCTGGGTAACTCTGGACGAGAACTCAGAAAATTGGCTGGTTCTGATTGAAGACAATGGCTCTGGGATACCGGAGGACAGTCGTGAAGAAGTATTCCTTCCGTTTTCTCGCTTAGATTCTAGCAGAGCATCAGCAACCGGTGGGTTAGGGTTAGGTCTAGCAATCGCGATTTCAGCGGCTAAAAAGCTTTCTTGGGACATTCGGATCTGCGATAGCAATCGCGGTGGTGCTAAGTTCTGTATCTTAATCCCAAAGATCACGTAAATGATTTTAGTAAGAGACCAATTAGACTCTTAAAAATGAAAGCCACGGTTTAATATCGTGGCTTACTAATTTAATTAACTTACTAATTACCAATTATCATTCACTATCAATTGGCAAAATTTACCAAGTAGAAAATCAAGCTTAGATATTGTTGGCGCTTAAACGATGAAGGCCATAAATAGCATGATCTATGATACGGCCATTTAAGTTCTCGTTACGAGTTATGATACCTTCTAATGTGAAATGTAAGCGCTCACAAACCTTGCGACTACTCTGGTTGCCAGTTGCAGCTGATATCTCCACCTTTTCCATATCTAACTCATTGAAAGCAATATCAATGAGCTTCTCAACTACGCGTGTAACGATCCCGTTACCTTGGTAAGTCTCAGACAACCAATAGCCTATCGTGACTTTCTGTTTGCTGTGGTCAATGGTGTTAAAGCTACAGTTACCGACGATATTGTCTTTGTACACAATCGCACATGTCATGCTTTTGCCTTCCGCGTAATCATGTAGCGAGCGCTGGATGAAGATCCTAAAGTCCTGCTCTGTTTTGCAGTGCGGTGGCCATGCTAACCATTGGCTAAGATACTCATTTTGGCTTTGTGAAATTTCCGCGTAATGAGATGCGAAGTTCTCTTCAACCAGAGCGATGGATAACTCTTCATCGATAACTGTTTTAAACATGTTTTCCCTTTTCTTTTGGCTGATGATTTAAGTGTCTTTTGGTCGGCAGGTTATAATGTCGCACAATTTTTAATATGCAACCACTTGTGGCACGAATTATTCGTGATACGCTAGATCTATCACGAAATACATTAAACCTTATAATAATTGCGGGTATGATCGTTAGTCATGCATTAGTATTAGCAGCCTAAATATATAAAATATATAAAAATACTAGGCTTAAGTAATGAATCAACATTGCCAAGAGGTAACCGTAGACCTAAGAAAGGCTCTATTTGGTATTGCTAAGGCGCTTGATAACGTCGGTTTTGAAAGCAAAAACCATGGACAGAGGGTGGGTTACATCGCGTATCGATGTGCTCTGAGCGTGGGGTGGGAAGAGGAGCAGGCACAGCTCGCATTTTCGTTAGGGCTAATTCACGACTGCGGAGTGTCGCAAATAGACGAGCAACGTCGACTGAATTCGGGGTTTGTTCCCGACTCGACTTATTACCATTGTCAAAAGGGCTACCAAATTTTAAAGGAGTGCCCTGTTCTTTCTATATTTGCTAAGCCAGTTCTTTATCATCATACCCCTTGGTTAGATCTAAAGACTATGAATATCAGTGAATTAGAAAAGGAACTGGCTGCAGTTGTGATGCTTGCTGACAGAGTTGACTATCTATATGGCATAACAGCTTCTGATCGTTATGGGAACCTAACCCCAGACGGTAAAGCGAGCATTATTGGACGTTTGACTGAGCAAGCGGACGAGATGTTCGAAACCAATCTTGTACAGCACATGTGTGAGTTGGTTGATCTGGATGATTTTTGGTTCTCGATGGAGACCCCTTACATCGAGAATATGAGAGATAACTTTGAACCTGTACCCTTTTTCTCTCAGCAAATGTCGCTGGATGAGACAGTCGCCTTTGCCGAGTTTATTGCTAATGTCGTTGATACGAAAAGCTCGTTCACTTTCAAGCACTCGTTGAAGGTAGGGCAACTTTCTGAATATTTAGCTAAACAACTTGGTTATTCTCACACAACGCAGAGAAAGCTCTATTTGGCTGGTTTAGTTCACGATATTGGCAAACTGCAAACCCCTGGTGACATTCTTCATAAGCCAGGTTTGCTCACTGACGAAGAATACTGTTGTATTAAACGCCATGCGACAGATACTCGATTCGCGCTGCAGGAGTTGTTTAGTTCGCCTCAGGTGTGTCAGTGGGCTTCCGACCACCATGAAAGGTTAGATGGTTCAGGCTATCCGATGGGTAAAACGGCTGAAGATTTAGATCAACCCAGTAGAATTGTTGCTGTAGTCGATGTATTCCAAGCATTAACCCAGTCTCGCCCTTATCGTAAAGGTATGACACTGGAAGAAACTCTAGCGATATTAACGGACCAAGTTGATAGTTATAAGTTGGATCGAGAAGTGTTTGAATGCCTTAGAAAACACGCAGAGTACTGTTTTGAACTATCGACGGACAAAAGAATGTACGCGTTTTAACTTTGGTCGTTTTTAGGATTCAACTCACCTTTAAATTTAAGGTAAATGGACTATCTACTTTATTCAAACAATGAAAAAGCCGACTGGGTGTTGCGCGAGTCGGCTTTTATTCACTTCTCTTTCTAGTCTTTATCTCTATCTACGCTCGATTAAAAAGCATCATCCACGATATCTTTTAGTCGGTCGTAAGGCACATATCCCGGTAAAACATTTCCGTTCATCATCATGGTTGGAGTGCCGGTTAAACCTAGAGCGCTAAAGGTTTGGTGGTTGGTCATCAGTATGTCGCTTTGCTCCGAAGTTGTGTCCAATTGCGCTTCTGTGCCTGTCTTCTTGGCTACGGCTTCTAGTGAGCTTTTCGAGTGAATACCACTTTTTGCCATCAGCAGTCTGTTGACTTCAGGGAAGGCTGCTGGGTTATCTTTCCATACTTTCATCGCGTATAGAGCTGCATTGGTATCAAGGCCATCTACTTGTTGCTGCTTAAATGACAAGTACACGTTGATCACTTTAATGTCGCTGTTTTCAGAGGCTAATTGAACCAAGCCTTTTTCCAAGCGCTTACAGTAAGGGCAGTTGTAGTCAGTAAAGTTAACGATTACTGATTTGCCATTCGGGTTGCCCGTGATTGGGTGAGCGTCATTGTTATACAACCAATCGTGACTCTCCGCTTGAGCTTTCTTTGCTTGCGCTTGGCCCGCGACATACTGCTCTAAACTGGTATGCAGCCCTGAAATCGTAGAAGGATTCTCCTTCAGGAACTGGTTAATTTCTTCGAGTTGCTGGGTTTGTTCTGTGCTTAACTCAGCGAAGGCACTTGTGCTCATTAGTGAGCCTAAAATCAGTGTGCTAATCAGATGTTTTTTCATGTTGTTTATTCTCTAATTCTTGATAATCGTGAGCGCGTTTTGGGTCGCGCTCACGGTATTATTGTTTGTTAAATTGGCTTTAATCGGTTCATTTGCTCTGCTCTGTTTTTCTTAGTGAGCGAGTTATGCAAAGTAGGTTCTTAACCACAGGCCGATAGGGGAAGTAACGCCGGTTGCGATACTGCTGATCTTTCCATCTTTGATGATGACAATACTTGGCGTGACATTGACTCCCCAACTTCTGCTGATCGATCCAGAGAGATCATTGATAACAGGGAAGTCATACTCTTTGGCGTCTAAGAAGCGCTGAACACGTTCGTCTGGGCCAGATGAAAGTGCGACAGAAACTACTTGATGGGAGTCGCTGAAGCTATTAACCGTCGGGCTCACCAATTTGCACGCGCTACACCAAGTCGCCCAAAAATAGACAATAACGGGCTTACCGCTTTTGCTTAGCTCGATAACATCAATATCCTCACCTTGGATCGACTGACCCACGATTGGAATCGCGTCTCCTTGAGGCATGCTTCTGCTGTGGTAAAAATCCATGGCAAACGAAACCACGCCTACGATCAGTATCATTGAAACGAGTTCCTTTCCCCACTTCTTCAGACGGCTTGGCTTTTTGGTTTCAGCCTTTATAGCGTTATCTTCAGCAGAGCTAGGCTTTTGTTCATTGTTGGGCGTCTTCATCAATTATCTCGCAGCGTCGATGGCTTGAATAACAGTGTCACTGTCTAGAATCACGGGCAATGGAATACCATTTTTGTAGCTCGGGCCATAAACGATATTAAATGGCACACCAAATCGCCCATTACTTTGTAAGTATTGAGTGACACTTTCACTTGGTGTTGTCCAATCGCCTTTCATCAAAACAATGTCTTCTTGTTGCAAGTGGCTGTAGACAGGGTCTTGAAGAATGACGCCAATTTTGTTGGCTTTACAGGTGATACACCATTCAGCAGTCACGTCGACAAAGACTGTTTTTCCTTGCTCGACCAACTGAGGGATTTGTTTCGCATCCAGTTTCTGCCAATCAAGGTTATCGACAATTGGCGTTGCCCAGTTATCAGCAGTAACACTACCGACGATCAATGCAGCACCAAATACCAAGGTTGTGGTTGCCATGATAGGAATCAGTACCTTGCGTCCTAATTTCATGCCAATCCAAATTAACACTGAAACGACGATAAACAATGACAACAAGATGGTTGGGAACTTGCCAACGAATGGGCTCAGCAGGCTTGTTAACCACAGACTGGTGATGAACATCATTAAGCCGAATACCAACTTAACTTTGAACATCCACGCGCCCGGTTTTGGTAGCAATTTAGTTAGGCTTGGGAATAACGCGAAGATCAACCAAGGTGCGCTCATACCAATACCGAGTGCGATAAAGATAGCCCACAACTCTTGGTAACTTGCGCCCAGAGCATAAGCCACTGCAGTTCCTAGGAATGGAGCACTGCAAGGCGTTGCCAATAGTGTCGCAAACATGCCTTGGATGAAGTGACCTGAATGTGAGTCGTCGCCTTTGGTTGCCATCCAAGTGTTCAAGCCTGATGGAAGCCTGAATTCGAATAGACCGAGCAGGTTAACTGAGAACAGTAGGGTAATGATCAGCATGAACCCGATGAACCAAACATTTTGGAACTGGATTCCCCAACCAATCGCATTGCCACCCATTTTCAGAACGGTCATGCTTAGAGCTAGTAGCGAAAACGAAGTGATAACCCCCGCAGCAGACGCTAGGAATGAGAGTCGGATGTGGCGATTTGAAGCACCTTGGTTCTGAATGATGCTGTTTAACTTCATTCCTAATACGGGTAGAACACACGGCATGATGTTGAGGATTAAACCGCCCACTAACGCAAAGCCAAGCATGACTAGAAAGCTGTTGTTGCTTGTTTGGTTAGCTATCGGGTCTGACCCAACTTGCGCGGTCATCTCTTCTGCAAAGTTAGTATCTGAAACGGTAATACTCACTGTGCGATCCGTTAAGTCGACCTCGCCGATCCAGTTACTCACATCGAATACTGCGGTCATTGTATTGTCTGTGATGTGGACGGTTGGTGGAGAGAAGAAGTCATCAAGCACTTCTTGACCATCAATCAATACCATCGGTTTATCCCAGCCTTCCTTACTTGTTAGCTGAGTAACCAGTTGTTGTTTGCTTTTATCCCAGAACAGGCCGTTCACTGAAGTGCGGTTAGCTTCTCGTGGAGATTGGCTCATGCCTTGATTGAACAAGAACATCGCTTCTTCATCGAGCTCTAATGTTTGCGGATCAATCGGCAGTTCGATGTCGTAATCGGTTAATACACAGATATTGGTGCACGACGGAAAGGTGAACGACGCCTTGAACAGTGCTGGCTTCGTGTTGTCTTTCAGTATCAACGTAACGGGAAAGCTGACGTGTTTTTTGTAGCCTAACGTCATCACGTCAAGTTGTTCGTAGTACTTAGGGATCGGCCAATGCCACTCTACCGACTCTATGTTTGTTGAACCAGACCAGTCCCAACTTGGCGGGATACCACCTTCGCCGGGGCTACGCCAATAGGTTTTCCAATCGCCGTCGAGAACGACATCCAGCACGGTTTGAATCTTAGAACCGTCGTCCGATTGTTCACCCGTCGACATCATTCGCATCTTGACTGGTGGATGTTCAGGCACGCTGAGCCAGCCCGTCGTCTGTGCCAAGGCAGTAAATGACGTCATAACCAAAAGGGCAGTGACTAGCGTTTTCGCGCATGTACGCATGCAGAATGCCAACGAATCGACAAACTTAGTTAGTAGTGTGTTGTACACAAATGTATCTCCAAAAAATAAATAAAAGGGTGTAGTAGCCCGGTTATTTACTCTCTAAATATACAGTGCTTTAGATGTAAGCGGTGTTTTGTAGGTCGAGAAGAGCGATGGTTATCTCTAGACAATCTCGATATGTGCGGTGATAGGCTGTACGCAACAGCAATAAACAGGATAAAAGGAATCAGCCAACCTGTTTTAGGTGTCGCGAATGTGAGCATTTTGGAGCTTAGGCTGCACGCGCTAGAGTTTGGCGCTGACAGAGTTTTAGACGCTTCTGAACCAAAAACGCTGGCATAGAGCTCAGACATTTTATCGAAAGGTGCGACGATTGCTTGTGGGTGGCTGGTTTCTGCGCCGACAAGTATTGATTGTCCAGTTAGGGAAGCTGAAGTGGTTACTTTGTTTGCAGACAGCGTACTCGCCAGACAGATTACGATAACCAGTCCGGTAAGGAACAGCGCCCAAAGCGAATGCTTTTGTCGGCGGTTCTGTGTGGATAAGATAAGTAGCGATGTGTTCAGCAAATCAGTCAGTAATTGAATCAGTTAGTTGTTAATAGTTAATAGTTAATAGTTAAAGCGAGCTCATTGAATTACGGTTAGCTTAAATAAGATCTCTTCGAGTCACAAGTCATGAAATTGTTAAAGTGAAACGATGCATAAACGCGATATACCGTAGATACACGATGCATAAACAACAACTCACGCGAATACGACATTGAGTTCTAGATAAAGTTCACAACAACTGGAAGTTATCGCCAATTTATCCTGTATAGAGTGCTCTATTCATTATCAGGAGATACAAAAAAGCCCAACAGATCGCAGATGGACATATTGGGCTTTAACCATTGGTGCTATTGGAAAGATTTAGTGAGAACGGCGAGGACCGTTGCGCACAAGGTCTTTACCATTTTCAAAGATTTCTTTAGTGATCCAGCGAGCGAGTAAAACCTTGTGACTGCTGTTGAATACTGCAACGAAATGACGACCATCAGAATTATTGGTGGCCATACCTACGCCTTCAACGTCTTCAAGACCTAAGCCCCCTGCTTCTACTGAAATTAGGAATTGCTCTAGCTCTTCTAGAGACTCAATAACATCAAGTTCGTTGTTCATTTTTATGCTCTTTTGCTGTGAGCCAACATAGGATTTAAGGCGATTTAGTACATGCACCTAAATGACGATATTGGCTGTTGTTCTTTGTTGGTTGCGTACTCTACAGGTCATAAGAGGGGATTGGAACTCTCAAATATTAGATACAGGCTGATAATTTGCAAAGTTTTAACACAACATACGTTTAAATGCTTGTTATCCATCTTCTTTTTACTACTATTTATAGGGTCAATTTAGACAATAATAGGAATTAGTATGATGAAGGTTTGGCGTTGTCTATTGTTAATGTTGGCGTTTGTCGCATTTGGAAGTTTTGCGCAAAGCGTCGATAAAATAGCAGAAGTACAAGACCAGCTAATGCTGGACCTCGCTACATTAGAAACAGCGCACGATGCTGAAAAGCCGTTTCTAGAAGACATATTGCGAAGAAAGAACCAAGCACTACGCAAAGAGATATCCTCCCAATTATCATCTGATAAGAAGCAAGGCTTAGACGCTGTTCTTGCCCAGCAAGTAGAGCTTTTACAGCATTTACTGTCATTGAACGAAGTTAAAATTGTCTCTATGAGCAAAGACAACCGTTCGGCTGAAGGGGATGCAAAAAAGCGTCTTGAATTGTTGATTCAAAAACGTATCGGAATGATGGATGACTACTATCAGCAACTTTCTAAGACCTTAAGTTGGTCAAAAGATCGAGGCGTTGATGTATCGGCTGCGGAAAGTCAGTTAAAAACCGCACTAGTTTCTCGTTCGCAATATCTGACAAATGCGATTCTCTACACAGACACGCAGCGTCAAGATTTAGAGCGCCGTTTGTCTTTTGTGAGTGAAGAAGAAAAGGCGACGATAAAAACTGAATTAATACGTTTCAGAGAACGAACCAGCGTTATGGTTGCCAGCTTAGAGAAAAGTATCTCCATGATGGTGCCATTTGGTGTGGATGTCACCTCGTACAAGCGTATTCTATTAGCGACCACCGGCGACATTAACGCTGATGTATTGGATGTTGATGTTGCACTGGAGTTGTTGGATGGTTGGCTTCGTTCATTCAGTTCATGGGCTTTTGAAAATACCCCTTCATTTATCGTTAAACTCGCGCTTTTCCTCGGTATTTTGTATGTAACTCGCCTTATTGCTAATGTGGCTCGTAAAACCGTTCGTAAGAGTGTTTCGCACTCTAAAATGGACTTCAGTGTATTGATGCAGGACTTCTTTGTATCAATTGCATCTAAAGCGGTCGTGTTTGTTGGTTTGCTGATCGCCCTGTCTCAAATAGGGATTGAGCTAGCACCACTATTAACGGGTTTCGGTGTTGCGGGTGTCATCATTGGTTTTGCATTGCAAGATACGCTGTCTAACTTTGCATCGGGCTTGATGATCTTGATCTACCGTCCGTACGATGTTGGCGACATGGTCAAAGTCGCTGGTGTTCAAGGCACTGTAAAAGACATGAGCTTAGTATCGACAACCGTTCAAACCATCGATAACCAACGCTTGGTGATCCCAAACAACAAGATCTGGGGTGACGTGATCAACAACATCACAGCAGAGCGTGTGAGACGTGTTGATATGGTTTTTGGTATCGGTTACTCAGATGATATCGATAAAGCAAAATCGGTATTGAACGACATCATTCTTGCTCACCCTCTAGTGTTGAAAAAACCAGAGCATATGATCAAGCTTCACACCTTGAATACGTCTTCAGTTGATTTTGTTGTAAGACCTTGGGTTAAGACAGATGACTACTGGGAAGTGTATTGGGATGTGACGGAAACCGTGAAGAAGCGCTTCGATGAAGAAGGCATCACGATTCCATTCCCTCAACGAGATGTACATGTTTACAATCACGAAGAGAACTAATCCGGAAAAAGGCTAGTACGAGAATAGCTAATACGGAGAGAACTAAGTACGGCTTAAGGTCGATCTCTTCTTAATGTGATATCAAATGGACGCTGAATAAGCGTCCATTTTTATTGGCTGCCAGTTTATACCAATCACAGTAAGTAAG
>NZ_AJZM02000244.1 GCF_000272405.2 Vibrio tasmaniensis 1F-187 | reverse complement strand
CCGTACGTTGTCGCCATCTTTCGATAGCATGGCGACTGACGTTTATCTCTCCATATCGGGTGCTTATCAGTAACATTCACACCTCGCTATAGCTTGGCGATATCAAGAGGAATGTTTATGTATTTGTCTTCACCGTTGCGCTCTTTGAAATTCAAGTAAGTTTTCGAGCTAACGACTTTCTGTGCATCATCAATAGCAGCCATGGCCTGAACCCAGCGAGCATCTTCTGAGACGCTTTTATACTGACTGCGAAAGTCCATCACTTTCTTTACGCTGATTGAACCTTCTTTATCTGTTTCAAATAGGCCGTGAATAATGAGTTGGAGTTCACGATTGGCATTTTCAGACCAATCATTAGCGCACTCTTTCATTAGCTTCTCTGCCACCTTGAGTTCTGGGCCAAATACAAATCGGTCTTGAACACAAATACGGATCTGTTTTTTGCCATCAAACGAGGTGAAGGAAGCGCCGCCTTTCTTACCGCCAATTTTGGTGTCGTACTTTTCAGCAATAAGCTCTTGGAACGCTAAGCAATCCTCATAAACTTCTTTTTTAAATTCACGAATCACCGCTTGAATTTCCAACGCGGTAGCCATGTGCTTCATAACAAAAGCGTCCATCTCGATGTCATAGTCATCAATGTTGCTTTCTTGAACTAGGCGACCTTTACGGTCTAGCTTCCAACCTTCAGGCTGTTGAGTTTGACTAGTCATTGTTTTTCTCCACGATATTGAATGTAAAAGTGCCGTCTTTTTCGGTAACTTCAACTTCGTCGAAGTCACGTGCATCTAGATCTTCAATGGCAGTTTCAAGAGTGAACAAATCATATTTAACGGCTTCTACTTTCTTTTCTAAGTGCTGACGTTGCTCTTCTAAAAGCTCTATGTATTTTTCTTTGCTAATGGTTTTCATTTGGTTCTCACTTATTAAAAATTCTTAGGCTGCACCGCAATAAGCTCAGGTGCGTATGGGTTTAAGTACTGAGTCATGTACTTTGCGTTAATATTGTCGGTCTCACTTTCCACCCAGCGAACTAGGCAACCGCTAAGCTTTGCGATGTGTGAAACTTTAAGTGTCTTACCCGCCTGTTCACGCACTTCGTTTGATTTACTAACAAGCCATACAGGTGGAAACTCGATGGTAATAACAGGGATGGCAATGCCAGTGCTTACATTCACGATCAAGCTTCCTGCCGTTTCTAATCGAGACAGGGCATTAGCCACAGCGCGACGTTTTTCATTTAGATGCATCATTGGTATTTCCTTAATCGTTCCAACATGAAATTTCTTCTTCAACATCATCTACAGCTATTGGCTTATCACCTGCTTGAACCATGCTTTCGTAGCTACACTGAAAACAAATTGCGTAACTCCAACATTCGTAAAATGACCAAGTTCCAGAAAATCGAATGTGCATTTCTTTGGCTACTTGGATTCTGTATACCGACCATTTCAGCCACTCAATAAATTGCTTCATATCTCACCTCAATCGTTGGTTTCTAATTCAGCAAACGCTTTACGCAGCACTTGCTCACTAATGGTTTGACCTTTGGCAAACATCGCCGCCAGTTTAAGTGTTTTGCTTAGCAATCTAAGTCCACCTGGGCGCTCACTGATTTGCAGCATTAACCCGCGTTCAGACTCGCCATTTACGTTCCATGCATCAGCAATGGCACGAACGTCTGCTTGCTTGGTTTTGTGGATGCCACGTTTCTTGCCTATGCGTGAAAACAAACGGGCAAAATCTTCATTACGGTGCCCCCCCGTAAACTGGGTGTAAACTTTGTTATTGCCCGCCATCACCATGCCAACTTCGCAATACTCCTGAATCGCTCTTAACTCCTCTAAAGCTTCATATTTCAAGTGATCAGCTTCATCGATAATGACTAACCCATTCGTCCCAATTAGCCTGTTTCTAATCGCCCTTGCTAAAGCATCCTTTCTTCGAGGAGCGTTAGTTAGTCCTAGCTCCATCGCTAACTCATAAAGGCAACCAACTAAGCTTGAAATGCTCGGGCTAATCGTGATCATCCATACGTTATTATTTGACTGCATGTAATTACGAAGTGTCTCCGTTTTGCCGACACCAGAGGCACCGTAAATACAAGCAATATCTGACGTTCCATGCGCATAACGCAGGTCATCGATAATCTGCTTTGCGGTTTGGGTCATCACAAAGCCAGGGGCTTTACTTGGGGCGGTTGTTTTCTCAGCGCGATAAGAAAGCCAGCGGTCTATTTTTTTGATCATCTTGGCTGGGTCAGCTTTGTATGAACCGTTCAATATTTGGCTTAGCGTGGCAGGTGATACGCTGATCTCTTTTGCAATCTGAGACGCTGAAACAGCCTTCGATTCTGTTAATGCACGAATGCGCATTAATATGTCGGTTTGCTTCGCTTCTGCAGTGCCTAGTTCAACTACGTTTGTATTCATATCAATCTCCATTTATGGAAGGTTTAAATAGGGTTTAAAGCTTGTTTTTAAATTTCTGTGCAAACAGGTTTGAAACGCTTTGGCTGAAGTTCTGTTCGTAGTCTTCGTCTTCATCTTCTAGCGCTATGGCCTTAGCCGCCGTGTTGCCAATCGATACGGGTCTGAATGGTTCAACCACTTTGGTTTCAGGTAGCACTTCTTCTTCAAGCGGCTTCATCATTGCGGCCACTTCCAGTGCATCCATTTCTGTTTGAGCTTGCGCAGCAATCTTGTTTGCTTTGGTAAATTGTGTGCGCTTGCGTTTGTGCTCTCTTGCCGCTTGCGTATCACCAAATCCAGTCTTATCGAGACATTCAGCGGTACAAATTCGAACGCCATTCAAGGTGTAAACTTCGATAGATTCATGCAGCTTTAATGGGTCGAAACGTGCCACGAGTTTTTGGCCAACATGGTTCATCATCGATTCGCTGTAATAGCGGTTCTTACGGCCTTTCAAACTTCCGCCAGCGTCCAGTGAAATGGTGCCGTGTTTAGACACTCTTACTGCCTCAGCTTGTAGCATCATCATTTGCAATTGGTCGGTGGTTGCCTTGCGTATTGCTGCCGTTTCATAGCTGGCATTGAACGCTTGGTTAAAGCTCATAAACCCTTTGCACACTTCGGTGTTTCGGTTCTCTCTCGCGTTGTACATTTCCACGCCTTTAGCGATGGCTTGTAGAAAGTCTTCCGCGTCGAGCGCCTTGCTTCCGTAGTTGTCTGGTTTTGCCATTGGGTTCGGGCCTGTATAAGCGCCACGACAAAGTGGATGTTTATCGATGTACTCTTCAAGGCCACCCACACCAAACGCACGTTCTATCGGTTTGGCTTGGCCGTGACCTTTGCCTAATATCACGCTCGACCAGTGCAACTTGATATTCATCATTGGGATGATGCCAAGGGGATCGTCTGCTTTTACTTTGAATCGGTAACGGTTAGGAACGCCGCCCTTCATCCATTTGTTTGCAGCAGCTCTGGTGTTATCCAAAGTCAGCTCTTTAGGCACACCGAACTTTTCACAAACGTCCATTAGTGAAAGGCGAATGCTGTCTGTGTTTTCACTAATGTCACAACGCCAACCAATAATTTTGCGGCTGTAAATGTCTTGCCAAAACCACGTTTTAGGACGAAGAATTTCACCGTTAAACCACTTCACAAACACGTTGTGTTGATAGCCATCGCCGTTAATCCATTCCAGAGCGTGAAGCCCTTCAACGGTACGTTCTTGCGGTGGGAACATTTGATGCAGTGCGTGTTCACCCTCACGAAGCATGATGCGTTGTTGCACTGGCACTTCATGTTCAAGGCGGCGTCCTAAGCTTTTTAGGCTTGGTACTTTCCAACCTTTAGATGGAGCCGTATCAATAAGGCGCTCATAACAAACCGACATAGCAGGTTGCTCTAGGCTCAAGTAGTCAGCTTTGAAAAACTCCCACGCTTCAGGTGTGATGTAAGCAAACTGATTCGGCTTTTGAGTTTGGGATGATTCAAAGTTTTTAGGCAGCAGAGCTGGAGCCCAATCACATTCGTCTATTCCTTTCACCTTCGCGCAGCTGCGGCGCAAAGTAGAAAGTGCCACGCCATATTCTTCAGAGACCGATTGATAAGCGTCCATCAACTTAATGCCGTTATTCTTAAGTGCAAAGACAGCTTGAACGGTGCGCAATGCTTGTTGTGCTTTCTCTTTGGCAGCGTTGTTGTTCTTACTCCAACGAGCCCAAAGCGCTTCACGGCAATACGACTTCTCGCTTTTCTTTTTCGGCAACTCAAGGACCTGATCGCCAACTTGAACTTTGCCTTGTTTTCTCATCAAGGCGGTTTGAACCTGGACTGGAAGAGTGGATACTCGATACTCAAGTACACGTCCTTTAACGCCTTTAGCTTGTTGCTTTTGCCATCCTTCCTTTCTCGCTCTATACGATATTCCTTGAGGTGTTTCGGGCAACCCTGCAACTCCTAAAAGGTCTTTAGCTAGAATCCACATAAGTCCTCCTTCTAGTATCGGCTAGGCCAGATAACTGATGGTTGAACCCCAATTGCTTCTGCAATGATTTTTTCAGCTTTTGGGTATTTGACGCGCATAGCGTTTCTTAATGTGCTTGCTGCTAGACCTTCTCTAACTGAAAGCTGAGTAAGAGAAATTCCTTTCTTATGAAGTGCGGCCACGATGTCTACACGGTGCCAATCTGCATTGTTTGTTTCTTTATCCATTTCATGTCACCATTTAAAGTTAGTAATCGGTGTAACTCTGTGCGTTTACCCCGTTGTGTATGAAAGAGATTAGATTGAAAGAAACGTTAAAGCAACTGCTTTCTTTTAAAAATCTAGCAATTCTGTGATGATTTTATTTAAGTTGTTGTTTTGTATTGATTAAAAATTAAAAGAAAAAGTAAATCTTAAAAGCAAGATGGCTTTCTTTTTAGGTGGTTTAAATGAAAGAGTGGTTTTTAACAAGTGACTTGGTTGGAAAGAACGGGATGCCAGATACTCCCCAAGGAGTAACTAATAAAGCTAGGAATGAAGAATGGAAGAAACGAAAGGCTCCAGGAGTGAAAGGGAGAGCATTTGAATACCACAGAAGCAGCCTTCCTCAATCAGTTATAGACTCCTTAGAAAACAACGAGGTACGAGAGCCTTCCGTTGCCTATCTTGGTGATACTATTAAGATTCCTGTCTACGACGTCACTGTGTCTGCGGGGCATGGCTGCATCCCATACGAACAAGACCAAGCTAATGAATACGTAGCAATCCAGAAAGAGCTTCTATCGCTCTATGGCGTAACGAACCGTAGAGAGCTATTCATTCTTCCTGTAAAGGGCGACTCCATGGAGCCCACGCTCTATGAAGATGACCTGGTGCTAATACAACGGATAAATTTAGATAGCTTTTTACATGAAGGGGTTTATGTCATTCGTCTGAAAGATGATCTATTCATAAAGAGAATTCAATACAACCATATAAAACAGACACTTAAAATAAAAAGCGATAACAAAGAGTACGACGAAATGTTTTTCTCAGGAGATGACCTAAATGATATTGAGGTCATTGGTGAAGCGGTGCGTGTTCTGATGACGAGGATTAGAAAGGTTAGACTTTAACGCCTCTCGTTTTAAATGTTTAAACTCGATTTAAACAGCGAACAAACAAAAACAGCCAGTGCTCACTTTGATAGGGTAAAACGACACGTTTCAGATTTATTGCTCATTTCGTACCGACTTTGACAGGTACAAAAAAGGGCGCAACATGCGCCCATCCATTAATCCATCAAATCCCGTATCTGTTCCAGCAGTTCAGCCCGTCGATACTCTAACTCGCCAAGCTCTTGGTACAAGCTTGCCAGCTCTCCACCAACGCTTGACAACTTCGCCATAGCGTTAATAGAGCCACCAGTATCAAACACCCCATCTTTCTTCCTCAATGCCTGCTCATACCTTGCCACAGCAGTCCTTGAGGTCTTTACGCCCATTTGAGTATTCACCCAATCAGCGACTTGTGTACACTTGCCATAGCCCGATTCACGTATCTTTTCATCAAGCTCTTTCTTTTGTTCACTCGTAAGTTGCATCACGAAATTTCTAACACCAGCCATAATACCCTCCGTTCTCTTAATCCCATTATATCCCGAATTAATTTAATTAAAAGGTCCGTTTAATCCGCCAAAGGTCCGCCTGATCCCTAATCTCCCATATTGTTCATATCTCTAGTCTCTATACACACATCCTGCCGCTCACTTTCTTTAACTCGATGCATCACTACTTGGTCTACCGTCGCACTCGAAGGGCCAATATTAAGCCAAGCGTGGAACTTCTCTATTTCCTTACCCTTTCCGACAGCTAACACTTCAACTCGGCCATCATTTAGGTTCTTTGCATAGCCTGAAATGCCCAGAGCTTGTGCCTGCCTACTGGTGTGATAGCGAAAGCCAACACACTGAACCACGCCTGATACGACAAAAATATATTGTGAACTTTCCATAACGTTGCCTCATAAATTGTATGAATGATATAGTTGCGACTCTATTCATTCACCGCTTATTGGTGGACTTACTTCGAGTATAACGATTATGAAAGAAATCCCATTTCGTTGGATTGACAAATATCTCATTCACCTAAAAATCCAAGAAAAGTTCTATCTACTCTTCTTATTACCTCTTCTCGCCCTGGTTATATTAACTCTTGTTTTAGATAGCGCCGCAGACTCTTTACTTGCTCATCTTTATCAAGAAGAAATGCTCTTGATGAAAGGACTTATCGAAGCGGGTCAACTCACGAAAGATCAAGTTGCTCAACTTGTCAGTAGTTCTGAAACCATCTCTTTATTACGGTGCTGGTTCTGTTTCAGTAATGAATGGTGCGTTCAGCCTAGTTGCCAGCCATGACCAAAACCTTTGGTCTGCTCTATCGACGACTCAGGTTTCAATTATCGCTGTAACCCTAACGCTGATCGCGCTAGGTGTTTACTACATCATGACTTTCATCGGTGGCGCAATGTTCTCTATGAACAAAGCGTTAAGCACGCTAGCGAGTGGTGACCTCACCTGTCGTATGAACTACTTCCTCGTTCGTGATGAGTTCAGTGAAATAGCAATTACTATTGATAAAGTTGCAGAACGTGAACAAAACATGGTTCTATCAATCCAAGAGTCTGTCGCACTCATGCAACAGATCAGTTCTGACTTAAACCAGTCGACACAACAGAGCTCAGACATATCGGGTAACCAACAAGAACATCTGAATAGTTTAGCAAGTGCAACGGAACAAATGGCAGCTACGATTCGTGAAGTCGCAACACTTGCTCATGAGTCTAGCTCTCAGACTATGGACGCTCGCGGTGTTGCACAGAGTGGCCAAGTAAAAGTTTCGAATACATTAAAATCTATCTCAAGCCTATCTCAAGAAATTCAATCAGCTTCGCAAGCGGTAGAAGAGCTTGATGCTAATGCAGCGCAAATTGATGAAGTGGTCGCAACCATCAATGGCATCTCCGAACAAACTAACCTATTAGCCCTGAATGCTGCCATTGAGGCTGCACGTGCTGGCGAGCAAGGTCGTGGATTCGCTGTTGTTGCCGATGAAGTCCGTGCCCTTGCCGGAAGAACACAGCAAGCAACGGTTGAAATCCAAAGTATGATTGAATCATTACAACGTAACAGCCAATCACTGACAAAATTGATGGAAGTGACTGTTAGCAATGCTAACGAAGGTCAAACACTGATGTCGGAAGTAAACGTTGAGATTGGATCGTTAGCTGAAAAGAACCAATCTATTTCTGATAGCAGCACTCAAATTGCTACTGCTGCTGAAGAGCAAGGTGTTGTTGCTGACAACATTGCACAAAGTGTTGAAGAGATTCGTCATCAATCAGACAGTATCTGTGAAATGATCAGTAAGAGTAATGTAAATGTTGACCAACTTCGTAAGCAAAGCGATACGATGGAAGGTTTGCTGACAGGTCTCAAAGCTTAATACTGATATCTAACCACTATGTGTTAATTAATCATTACTAGGGCTGCTTCTGCAGCCCTTTCTTATTTGCTTTTCCCTTGTACTTCCCCGACAATACCCCTCCTTCAAATTCAACAAACAGAGTAAATTATGACTCCTTCAATTCATCTAGCTAAAGGCCGAGATAAATCACTACGCCGTAAACACCCTTGGGTATTTTCACGCGGTATCGATAAGGTCGAAGGCGAACCACAACAAGGTGAAACTGTAGACGTATATGCTCAGAATGGTCAATGGCTAGCAAAAGCGGCTTACTCACCAGAATCTCAAATTCGAGCTCGTGTTTGGACATTTGAAAAAGAAGAAATTAACAAAGCGTTCTTCGTAAAACGAATTCAAGACGCGCAATCACTGCGTGAAGACATCATTGAGCGTGATGGTTTAACTGGCTACCGCCTTACCGCTGCAGAGTCTGATGGACTGCCAGGTATCACTATCGACAAATATCAAGACTACCTAGTTTGCCAACTACTAAGTGCGGGCGCTGAATTCAATAAGAGCGTATTGGTTGAAGCTTTAATTGAATGCTTCCCAGACTGTAATATTTACGAGCGTTCAGACGTAGCAGTTCGTAAAAAAGAAGGCCTAGAACAAGTTGTTGGTGTACTTCACGGTGAAGAGCCACCAAAATCTATCGTCATTGAAGAAAACGGCGTCAAAATCAGCGTAAACATCATGGAAGGCCACAAAACTGGCTTCTACATGGACCAACGTGATAGCCGTAAAGAATCAATGAAGTATGTTAAACGCAAAGATGTGCTTAACTGTTTCTCATACACTGGCGGATTTGGTCTTTACGCACTGAAAGGCAACGCAAAACGTGTAATCAACGCAGACGTATCTCAACTTGCTCTTGATACAGCTAAGTTCAACGCTGAACTCAATGAGTTTGATATCTCAAAAAAACGCGCTGTATTCCTAAACGCAGACGTATTTAAACTACTTCGTGAATACCGAGATCAAGGCACTAAGTTTGACGTCGTGATCATGGACCCACCAAAGTTCGTTTCAAGCAAAAATAACCTAACATCAGGAGCTAACGGCTACAAAGATGTAAACATGCTTGCAATGCAAATCTTAAACCCTGGTGGCACTCTACTCACCTACTCTTGCTCTGGCTTGATGGGCACTGATTTATTCCAAAAAATCATCGCTGACGCTGCTCTAGATGCAGGAAGAACCGTTAAATTTGTCGAGCGCTTCGAGCAAGCCGCTGACCACCTAACAGATACAGCGTACCCAGAAGGCTTCTACCTAAAAGGTTTTGCCTGTAAAGTGTTGTAACTGTAGGGTGTTGCAACCTCAACGTAAGGTTTCTTAAGCGCGATTACTTTACTAAATTAAGATATAAAAAAAGGGCCTTTCGGCCCTTTTTGTTTAGTTGCTTGTTGTATCGTATATCTTCAGTAAATCACTTAGGATTGCACTCTCAGATAGCCCCGCGTACTGGCCAGCAGCACCTTCAAGAACAATTTGTTGACTATTCTCACCAACCGAAGTCCCTGCTTGAGAGATTGTAACAGTTAAATCACCGTTACCTTCAACAACACCAATTTGATTACTCTTAAGTAAACTGTCTATAGTATCATTCGCATCTGTGTGCAGTAGTTCTGATAAATCTATCTTATCCTGTCCCTTTGTAAAGTCAGTAATAACATCTCTTTCACCATCTCTAATGTCATTCCGAGAACTAGTCGTGTCTTGATCCACAAACTTAAAGATATCGTCATCACTGCCGCCAGTTAATATATCGTTACCAAGACCACCGATAAGAATATCTTCACCAGCACCACCTTTAACTGTATCGTTGCCCGTTCCACCTCGGAGGCCATCATTACCTTGTCCGCCATCTAGGTAATCATTACCAGCACTACCGAAAATGACATCTATACCTTTTTCACCGTATACATAATCATCGCCAGCACCACTATGAGCAATATCTAAATACGCGTTACTTTGACTCGGCATAGAGTTATTAAAGGCTGCACCTTCACCATTACTGTTTGATGCTAACAAGCTACTGTCTGAACCGTTAGTAAATGATTCTAATGTCGCTTGAGCGTTAGCCTGCTTAGATGCACTATCACCCGCTGTATCATCTAACTTTGAATGACTGTCACCAAGCCAAATGATATCGTCGCCTTTTCCAAGGTGTACATGATCTCCTCCAGCACCAACATTTACTTTAAATCCATTAGCCACTTCTGATTTCGTGAAATACTCTGTTGTTGAATCCGTTCCAACAGAGCTCCATTGAAGCTTAGCATCACCATTTTGATGATGGTATAGCTTAAGAGTATCGACCGCATCACCTGGCGCACTAATATCTAAACCGGATTTACTAGCAGGAACATTAAACACCAACTTATTACTACTAGTATCACCATCACCGTCTTTCAGTGTGTAATCAAAATCAAGTGTTGAAGGCCTATCTTGAGGTTTACCACTAAACTCATACGCTCCGGTGTCAAGGTCAATTACAAATACGAACTTACCATCGACGGTTATGGTTAATTTGTTGGTTGCTTCATCCTTAGAATAGCTAATATTCGAAGGCAAAGTTCCCGATGTTGAGATAGTCGAACCATTAAAGTTAAATGAGCCAGTTCCAAATTTTATCTGACTTACGTAACCACCATCTGCCCCAAAACCAGAACCAGAACCAGAACCGCTACCTGAGATTGAACCTGTTACGTTTTGTACGATTGAGTTAATAAGTGCATCACTCAGCTGAGATTCATCATCAATCAACTCCGCGTTTTTATCTTTGGGACCTGTTCCATCATATGCAACTTTGTTGATCTGAGTTCTGTTACCTTTTAGATCAATTCCAACTGCGTGCGCGGTAATATTGTTAGTAGTTAAATGCTGCTTCCATGAAGCCTCTTCATATCTATCTATTTTATCATTTTCATGTGTTGCACCATCGCTGATGAAATAACTGACGTTATTTGCGTTAGGTATACGTAAACTGGAGTCCGTATTCCAATAATTCTTACCACCTTGTATCGCGTCATCATAAGCGGTACCACCACCGGCCTGTAGTGCGTTGATATAACCCTTCACTTCGTCGACAGTCATCCATGCTTTGTTATTATGCTCAACTAGAGAAACGTTATAGTTGAATGTTATAAGCTGAACACGAACATTATCTGATGCTCCCGCATATTGATTAAGCATTTGCAGTACGGATGCTTTAAGAACATCGAAACGATCTCCTTTCATTGATCCAGAAACATCCAAAATAAGCTGAACATTAGTGCCTACAGTATGAATAGTCGTATCAATTTCTTCATATTTAGCATCTGGCTGGTCGTCTTCAATTGAAACCGTAATCTGACCTCCAGAGCTAGACAACCCGGAAGTATCCTTAGCAATCACGGGAATATGAATCGATAAGTTATCTTCTCCACTGGTATTAGGGTGATCAACAGGAGCTTTAAGTTGTACCTCATAATGTCCACTACTATTTAAAGTCGCTTCAATAACAGGTTTACCGTTAGCTTCGCCAAGAAGTGTGTGACCATTATTTGATACACTCCAAGTAATTGTATGCCCTTCAGATGTCAGAGGTTGGCCAGTTGATGTTGTTACTGTAATTGAACTTGATTCACTAAATACAGTGTCAGACCAGTTACCATTGGCATCGGTAATAGACAAATCCCCCTGAACAGAGTGTCCATCAGTAGAATCACTCGGCAAACCTATCGTATCCGTAATACCCCCACTAAGAGCTTCTTCAGACACACTGACTGACTGATTCCTGATGACAGGTGCAACTTCATTGTCGAGTATCGAGCCAGTACCTGTGTCGCCACCAATAGTAATGGTGTAATTTTCAGTATTTTCTACAAGAACGTCATCTAATGTCGGAACAATAACTTTAAAGTAAGATACGCCTTTAGGCACAATAATAGATTGCTTATCTGCACTCAGTTTAACGCCATCCGTAAACGAAATGTCTGCTTTTCTAACATCACTACTATTCGGGAAGTTAAATGAATATTTAACTTCTATATCAGAAGAACCTGTAAGTGCAACACTGTACTCCAACACTCCACCTTCTTTAACAGCAAGAGCATCGGACACACTTATTGCGGGTTTATCAGAAGCATCTTCATTTATAGAGCCCGTAGCTGATACACCGTGCTGACCGCTATTGATGATTACATCTTTACTAGCATCAGTTGAAGATTGGAAAGGTATCTCACTCAACTTAATTCCAAAGTCTTCTGATGTTTCGAAACGGTTATCATTTACTGTATCTACATTAACTTTGAAATCCGTAACTTTCGCAGGAAGTGTGAATGTTCCATTCACTTCATTTACCGAAATAGTCTTAATCACTCCGCCAGAAACATAAGTGACTGTAACCCCAGCAAACGGCTTACTACTGTCTGCGGCTAAATCCTCAAGGTTTGCTTTGCCAACGCCATTAGAAAATTCAAACTCGACTTTCATCTCAATCGACGCTTCAGACACCTTCGATAGTTGCCCATCAAATACGGCCGTGTTTCCTTCATCAACAGCATTAGCATTCGTCAATGTAAGCGTAGGGTTATCTGAATGATCTAACTTGATTGTACCTTGACCTTTCAGATCAGAATTCGCTTCATCAATACTTGACGTTCCACCTACCTGAGATTTTGTATCTACAATGTGAAGTCCAAAACGTTCAGTCCATTCAAACTTATCGTCTTGTACGGTTTGAACCGTTACACGAAGTTCAGTTCTTCCTGCCGGAATTTCTACATAACCGTTAACAACATTTGCAACTTGGAAATCGCCGTTAGCATCTTTGTATTCGTAAGTTAGGCTATTGGTATCGATGTCATCAAATTCAGTATCGTAACCGTTTGTTGTCGCTTCAAATTTAACATACTGTTTTTCAGAAGAGGCTTCATTTAATGTCACTTTAAAGGATGCTCTATCTCCTTCATTCACAGGCACAGCATCGTGGACTTTGATAGTTACGTCGTGATCAATGATGGTCGCGG
>NZ_AJZM02000243.1 GCF_000272405.2 Vibrio tasmaniensis 1F-187 | reverse complement strand
ACCGAGAAAGGTCAACACGCCCTAGAATGCTAAATAGGAATCTTATGTTTACAGGTATCGTTCAAGGCATGGCAACACTGGTTGCTATAAAAAAAAAAGAGTTGTTTCAGACTCATACCATTGAGCTAAGCAACGAAATGGTTGAGGGATTAGCGATTGGTGCCTCAGTAGCTCATAACGGTTGTTGCTTAACGGTAACGGAAATTTCAGGAAACCACATTGCTTTTGATTTGATGCAAGCCACATTGCGATTGACGAACTTAGGCCAACTGACTGTTGGTGATAAAGTGAATGTTGAGCGAGCCGCAAAATTTGGTGATGAAATTGGCGGGCATAGTATGTCTGGCCACATTACGTTGATGGCGAACTTAGTGGATGTGATCAAGACTGAAAACAACCGCACGCTTTGGTTTGAGTTGCCACAAGAATCAATGAAGTATGTATTGAGCAAGGGTTATATTGGCGTTGATGGTTGTTCATTGACGATAGGTGAAGTGGAAGAGAACCGTTTCTCTGTACACTTGATTCCTGAAACGCTAAATCGCACTTTGTTTGGCAGCCGCGAAGTAGGCGACCAAGTAAATATTGAGTTTGATCCTCAAACACAAGCGATTGTTGATACTGTTGAGCGCGTGCTAGCAAACCAGAAGTCGTAGTAGCGGTTCATCAATAACACTTGCCCTAAAAGCGTTGACTAAGTAAAAATCGAAGATGTTAAAAAAGAGCACATTAAGTGCTCTTTTTCTATTTTTGTGTTTTTCTGGGCTAGCTTCAAAATCGAGGTGTAGCTTTAAATCGAGGTGTAGAGCCAACTCGACAAGAGAGTAGGTGTTAGAAAACTTGTTCGTCGTCTGCATCAATCGAGAGATGGATTCTGTCTCTCAATTCATCAACCTGCATGTCCAGATGAATTGCATTGCAACATGCAGGGCAATCGTCGTAAAAATCTTGGCTCCCATTAGAAGCATCCAGCGTTATGCTAATTGCATGACCACAATGGGGGCAAGAAACATGTTTCTCTGTGTATTTATGCATGGCGAATTCTCCTCACTGTAACTGCACCAATCGTAGTAGCTTGTATGGGTCGTAACAAATAGCGATATCGAACGTTGCACTTATATCGATCGCAGTAGCTAGCTGTGATTGGTGTTAAACGGCCTGTATCTTCTGAATACACGCCTCAGTTTGTGCTAAATACTCGCCGCCAAATTGATTGCAGTGGTTGAGAAGATGGTACAAATTATAAATGTCTTTCCGATCAGTATAGCCAACGTCGAGTGGATTGACGCTCTGGTAACCTTCATAAAACTCTTTTGAAAACCCTTCAAACAGTTCAGTTAGCGCTAAATCACATTCATGATCGCCCCAATAACAAGCGGGATCGTAACAGATTGGCCCAAAGGCTGAGTTAGCAACATTGCCGTTCCAAAGGTCTCCATGAAGCAAAGAAGGGCGAGGGTTGTGGCCTGCAAGACGCATATTCACGACATCAACAATGTCATCGATATCGCCGAATTCGATGCCTTTTTCTTTTAACAATTGCAGTTGGAAGCCAATGCGTTGCTCAGAGAAAAAACGCCCCCATTTCTTATGCCAAGGGTTGGGTTGAAGGGTGCTACCAATATAATTGTCTTGGTCACAACCAAACTCTTTCTGTTCACCCCATTGATGCAATTGAGCAAGTTGAACGCCAAAGTCATAGCTATTATTGCTTGTTTCAAGCGGCTTGGTCGGCAAGTAATTAAGGATAATGAACGAGCATTCTTTGGTTTTACCAATCAGTACCAACTCAGGAACATAAACGGTAGAGGTCTCTCTTAACAAGCGTAAATTCTCAGCTTCAATTTCAAACTTAGGTAAAAATTCTCGCTGGTTCACTTTTACAAAGTAACGTTCGTTACCATCGCTAATCATATAGCAATCGTTAATGTCGCCACCAGAAACCTTGGTACGTTCAGTTATCTGGAAGTTAAATAGAAGAGTATCTGAAAGTTGTTGAGAAATGGCCTGCCACATAGGAAATCCTCAAAGACTGAAGGTTAGAAATACAGTTTGTTTAATAGCAATAGTTTAGGATAAATCTGAGCAATTTATAGACGCACTCGTCAATGTTCTTGGCTCTTCTTCAACTAATGTAGAATCAATTGGCTGATTTGTGAACTCGAACTGATTCAAGCCCTTTGAAATCAAAACAGAAATTGAGAATGATATAAGGAAATAGTTTGGAACTAATCTCACGGCATGATGATTTTCATACAATAGAATCGCAGAAATAGGTTGAGATTATTTTTCACTATATTTTAGGTGTGTTTGGTGAAGTTAGGGTGTTTTGATTGAAATTTAAGCTTAAATGCTAACTCGGATCACTTTAATACAGTTTTTAGTAATAAAGAGATGACAAACAGACTCATATACATAGTATTAGGCAGGTACATATTAATCTGCTCTTGAGCTTAAACGGAGATTTATTGTGGTTGTAGAAACCGATGGCTATTTGGCTTTGATCGAACACTTATCATTTAACCTAGATGTCTTTACTAATAGTAATGGCGATACAGGTAATGAAAGTGTCGAAGACATCATCACTGACATGATATCAACAAATATCATGGCTATTTTCGAGCAAAACCCTGAGTTACATTCAAGCGTTCGTTTTCAACTATTGAAAGAAGCGGATTCAGTGGTGGCTGATTTAGGTGAAGTGTTAGCTGGTGTATGGTCAAAAAAAGCGACTAACGAACAAATTGTATTCTTAGATGAATACATCGCATTAGTGAAGAATCTGTTTGATACTGCGGTCGCTCAATACGACTAATTAGCTTCTAGTACATTTACTAGGCTAAACAGCGATAGGCGTTTAAATAGTACCTTCAAAGCAACTGTGTTATCAGTTAATCTTTTAATCACTATAAACGCCTAAAATGCCAAAACTTAGAGGCCCAATAAGGGTTATCCAATCTCGATATAATGACACCTTTCGATGTCGAAGCATGTAGGAATTGATTGTTTCCTAAATATACACCGACGTGTCGTACCGTCATCGATGTTTTGAAAAACACCAAGTCACCACTTATTGCCTGTCCATACGCTATTTCCTTTCCCTTTTTAACTTGATCTTTTGTGGTTCTCGGTAAGGCTTGCTGGGTCGCAGTTTGCACTGCGATTTGAACGAAAGCAGAGCAATCTACGCCTCTAAATGAAGTCCCACCGAAATGATATGGCACACCTTTCCACTGTTCATACACACTCATATACGCATTGGTCGTTGATTGCTCTAACTTTGACAGAGGCTTGTGTGCGGTTTGACTAAGCTGAGAAGGGGATGGCGTCGAGCTACAAGCAGCCAATGTTGCTAAAGTTATTGTAACTACAGCCATTTTTCTGAATTTCATATGTAACTCTTCTGACAAAAAACTGAAATATAAACGTCATCAAGGACTTCTAGTATACGAACTAACTTAAGGATATCTTTTTTCGTAGTCAAACTGGATTTCACATGCCCGACACAAATTTATCAATAAAACCTTCACGTTATACATTCTCGCTCATTCAAACTGTCACCGCTGTATTTATTTCCATTCTTTTACTCGTCATCTTTTTATCTTTGGTCAGTCTCCGAGGCGTCGATCGGGTCGGGGGCCATTTTGAAGCACTTTCGGAACAAGCATTACCTCTTGCATTAAACAACGCCGAATTAACACAAAGCGTGTTGGAGCAGGTAAAACTTCTTACTTATAGCACCCAATCAACCGACCTAAATACGCTTAGCACAACAGGCAACTCGATCGACGTGTTAGTTGCCGAAAGTAACCAAACGCTAGAAGAACTCCTCTTCATATCCCAATCTTTTCCTGACGCGATTTCCGTTGAACAAAAACAAAACTTAATCGAGAACATGGCGACCTTACAATTGATGACTAGCCAAGTGTTGTCGTCACAAATCGAAATTCAGAATAAGCAAAACCTCATCGATGGCCAAGTCACTGAGTTTCGCTATGGTGTGAGTTCTATCGGACCTGAAATGAACCGTATCGGTTCTTTCCTTGTTCAGAACAACCCAGAGGCTTCCGATGCGGCTAACCGATTCACAGCGAGTGCTTCTGCAATGGCGAACACCTTCCTAATGTTGATGATGCAATCAGACTTAGAAAAAGCGCAAGACGAATACAGAGAGCTTCGAAATCGAATTGCAGGCATTAACCTAGCGTATGATGACTTTTCTGAATGGCATCCAGACATCGTAGAGTTCGCAAGCTTAACAGCGCCTTATGAGATGGTTAAATCTGGCTTTGCAGATAACGGTGTATTAAGACAAATCCTGCAAAAGCTAGAACTTGTTGAGCAACAAGAAGCCGACTTAGCAAAAGTCATCTATCTGGCTAACACCGTGATAGGGACCTTAAATCAACTATCGAACACCGCTTCCATTTTAATTGATGAAAGCGAGTTTGTTGTCAATCAGACAATTGCGACGATAGACAAAGTACTATTTATTAGCGGATTAGTGATAACGGCCATCATTTCTATTTCATGGTTCGTATTGCGTCACTGGGTGAACAAAGGACTCAGGAACATTAATCAACAAATGAGCTTACTCGCGGAACACGATTTTTCAAAACAGAGTCAATTAGTTGGCCCATTGGAATTGCAAGTTATCGCATCAAAACTTAATTCTGTTGTCGACTCAACCGCTGATTCGGTGCGCTTGGTAACACGAAACTGTGAAACGCTTTATCAAACCGCGGAAGTCAGTCACGATGCCGCAGAGCAAACTAACTCAAGCTTACACGAGCAAAATGAATCACTTCAAAACATGATTACCACCATTACAGAGCTTGAAGCATCTATTGGTGAAATTGCACGTATTTCTAACGCCTCGAATGATGACGCCCAGCTTGCTGAAAGTGAGTCAGTAACAGGGAGTCAAGTTGTTGGACTTAACCAGCAGCGACTGCATGCACTAGAACACTCTCTAAGCATGAATGAAGAATCGATGGCCGACTTAGACGGGCGTGTTAAACAGATTCGCGAAATGGTCGACATGATCAGCGGCATTGCTGACAACACTAACTTACTCGCATTGAATGCAGCAATAGAAGCAGCGCGAGCAGGAGATCAAGGCCGAGGCTTTGCAGTGGTCGCCGATGAAGTAAGAAAACTAGCCAGCGATACTTCCCAGCAAACCACTAATATTCGAAATATGATGAATGAATTGGTAGCAGCCGCTGATCGCTCACGCGCTTCTGTAACAGAATCGAGAAACGAAATGGCGAATGCACTGGAAACCAGTGGAGATGTGAAACAAGCGTTTGAAAAAATCGAGGTAGCGGTTAGCCAGATTAAAGGACGTGTTGAACAAATCATGGTGGCGACTGAGCAACAGGCACGTGCAACGGTGGATGTGACACATTCGATCACTCGTGTTTCTGAACAAGGCGAAAATACTAAGTTACAGCTTGAATCCATGATCGAGAGTTCAGAGCAAGTCGGAGAGATAGCAGGGCACCAACAAGCTATGCTTCATAAATACGTACTGAAATAAACGAGCGTACTGAAATAAACAAGCGTCCTCAAATAAACGAGCTTGCTGAGTTAAGCCTGACAGCATAATAGTTGAAGCACTAAGTACGCTTAAATTCCTATTGATACAGAAACGCCCTTAAGTTTTCACAAGAATCTAAGGGCGTTTTGCTTTGGTATTAAGCTTGGTTTGTTATGGAGACGGGTTTGTTATAGAGACAGGTTTGACCTCAGTTAAAACTTGAGACTCAACTGAATTCGAACCTAGTCTTTCGTTGTCGGGAATCGTGCAAATGGCTGACGTAGCATTAAGTCTAACCGTTGCTCTTTACCATCTTGAATCTCTGGAACGCCAATCTGAACGTTATCATGGCCAAGCTTAGGTTGAGCGCGATAGGTTTTGAACCAAATGTCCCACACCGATAAGAAAAAACCAAAGTTTGAGTGCGTTTCCTTAACAATTATCGAGTGATGAACGCGGTGCATGTCTGGTGTCACAATCGCTTTTCTCAATCGCTTATCAATCCACAGTGGCAGACGCGCATTGCTGTGGTTAAACATCGCACTGGCGTTAAGAACAATTTCAAAAATGACAACAGCGATGACAGGTACACCAAGCGCGATCACTAAACTCACTTTAATCAGCATTGAAAGAATCATCTCAATTGGATGAAAACGAGATCCGGTTGTGACATCAATATCTAGATCCGCATGATGAACTCGGTGTAACTTCCATAGCCATGAAACACGGTGAAACACCAAGTGCTGCAAGTAAATAGCGCAATCTAACAGTAAGACACAGAACAGAATGGTGAGTTCTTTAGGAAGTGACAGGGTATTGAACAGACCCCATTGGTTTTCTTGTGCGATAACCGCCGCTTGAAATGCTGCGATTGGAATTAGAGTGGCTAATAGAAAGCTGTTCAAAGCAACCAACGCAAAGTTATTACCCCAACGAAACCATTTGCTTTGAGTCAGTGTTTTCCGTGGAAAGCGGTACTCCCAAAGCGCACACAATCCAAAAACGACAATAAAACAAACAAGGCGGAGCAGGGATGGGGCTTGCATGGGTATTCCTTCTATCATTCTAAGGACACTGTAAGTACAATCGTGCCACTTTTCTAGATTTATCGTTATTGTCCATGAGAATCCACGCTTTTCACCGTTTATATCAACATCGTTTATCCATTGCTACTAAGCCGTTTAATGCGCGCGGGTGTAAAGTAGTGCGATGTGAGTTCTGTAAAATAAAACAAGACAGCTGTATCTGTGAACATCAACCAGACGTAAGTACGAACGTCGCGACCATGTTGATCTTGTCAGATAACGAAATATTGAAACCAAGTAATACAGGTCGATTGATTCTCGATACAGTAAAAGACAGTTACGCTTACCTATGGCATCGCACAGAGCCCAACCAGGAAATGCTAGATGTCTTAAAAGATGATAACTATCAACCTGTTGTAGTGTTCCCCGAAGATTATACAGACGACAAATCGCGCGTGGTTCAAAACCTGCCACAAATGCGTGACCCAAACAAAACACTATTGCTGATCTTTATTGATGGTAGCTGGCGCGAGGCCCGTCGAATTTTTCGTCGCTCAGAATATCTGCAAGATTTACCTGTGTTATCGATTGAGCCTGAGTCAGTTTCTCAATACATGATGCGAAAGTCAGACAACGAACAACATCTTTCGACAGCAGAAGTGGCGAGCTTGGTTTTGAAACAGGCTGGTGAAGAGCAGGGTGCCAAGACTTTACAGCTATGGTTTGAGACATTTCGGGAAAGTTACATGTTAAGTAAGACACGTTATAAGTCAGATCCAACCAAACCGAGCCTGAATGCTTTCATAGATCATACTAAAAGTGAGAAGTCACTCTAACCTTTAACCGCTTTGTGCTGACTTGTTGTTCAAACAAACTCAAACACGGGATAAGTTTGTCATCTATCACGGTTTGTAGGGGGAGTGTTATGGATAATGCTCTTTAGTTGTTTATTTACAAAAATTTATTTGCCCGAATTTAGGGAAAAATTGGAGAGATTTCATGTATTACGGCTTCGATGTTGGCGGCACAAAGATTGAGTTTGGTGCATTCAATGAAAAACTTGAGCGAGTAGCGACAGAACGCGTACCAACGCCCACTGAAGATTATCAACTGCTACTTGATACAATTGCCGGTTTGGTAAAGAAGTACGACAACGAATTTTCTTGCGAAGGTAAAATTGGTCTTGGTCTTCCTGGAATGGAAGATGCTGACGACGGCACCATGCTGGTTGTTAACGTACCAGCTTCAACGGGGAAACCACTACGCAAAGACCTAGAAGCGCTTATTGGTCGTAGTGTAAAAATTGAAAATGATGCAAACTGTTTTGCGCTTTCAGAAGCGTGGGATGATGAACTTAAAGACGAACCATCTGTAGCAGGCCTAATTCTAGGTACTGGCTTCGGTGGCGGTTTAGTTTACGAAGGTAAAGTGTTCTCTGGTCGTAACCACGTTGCTGGTGAATTAGGTCACATGCGCCTTCCTCTAGATGCATGGTTCCACCTTGGCGACAACGCACCGCTACTGGGTTGTGGTTGTGGCAAGAAAGGTTGTTTAGACAGTTACTTATCGGGTCGCGGCTTCGAACTGATTTATGAGCACTACTTCGGTGAGAAGAAGAAAGCGATCGAGATCATTCAAGCATACAACGAAGGCGAATCAAAAGCCGCTGAGCACGTAGATCGCTTTATGGAGCTATTGGCTATCTGTTTTGCAAACCTGTTTACGGGTCTTGACCCACACGTAGTTGCACTGGGTGGCGGTCTTTCAAACTTCGAACTTATCTACGAAGAGATGCCAAAGCGTATCCCTAAGTACCTACTGTCTGTAGCGAAGTGTCCGAAAATCATCAAAGCGAAACACGGTGATTCAGGCGGTGTTCGTGGCGCTGCATTCCTTAACATTAAGTAATCGCAACTTAACGTTAAGCTAGCTAAAGTTAGATAGTTAAAAAGAACAAATAAAAATGCCGCAATCTCGAAAGAGGTTGCGGCATTTTTTATTGTTCAGTGTTTTCGTTTCTGTAAGGCTAAACGAAAAGCTAGAAGCTACATATCAAGAAAAAGAGCCAGAGGGCTTACTTCTTCTTTTTACCAACACCAAGGTTGTCTTTTTGCTTCAATGTAAGCTTAGTAAAACCAAGCTTACGGAAATAGTTGTCTTGGTAGTTGCGAACCGCTTTAGTATCAGAAATAAACTCAAGCTGTTGCTCAGTTTTTAGATACTCAGTGATGTCGATGCCTTCCGCTGCGGCTACAGCTTCTTGGATCGTGCGGTGTTCTTGTTTCGAAAACAATAACTCTTTGTCTTCATCTTTATAAGTGTACAGAATGGTACGAGCCATGGTGCTCTCCAATATAATTATTACTTTGCGCGCACTCTACATAAAAACAGTACGCCACTCAAGATAATGATAGGAAATTACCACTTATTAGCCTCATGAATGGAAGGTGTAATAAGCATTTTGTGGTATACTATTCGTTATTTTTTAATCTGGCTGACTTAAACGGAACTTATGAGCAATACGCTTTACCCAAAGATCATGGGAATTATAACGCGAATCCAGAACTACCCTGGAATCAAAGGATTAAAAGAAGTCGAAGACAGAATTACGAGTCTATGCGAAGCTAATAATCAACCGATCCCGGATTCAATCGCGCTTTTCCTTAAAGGTTTCACAAGCTATCGCCACGATAACCTTTCTGACGCTGCTGAGCATTATAAAGCCTGCCTAAACGTCATTGCTCCTGAAGAAATTCAACTATATGTATTTGTCATCGGGTTACTTGCGTCTACCCATAACATTCGTGGTGATTATCAATCAGCGTATGCTTGTTACTCAGAGACACTAGAAAACTTACACCTAGTTGATGACAATTTTAAGTCACTTATATTCTGTAATCTAAGTGACTTGCACTTAAGCTTAGAAAAATACGAACAAGCGAAGCAATATGCTCGTAAAGCCATTATTTCATCTCAAAATGCGAATCGCCTGTTAGATTGTGCTGTCAGCCATTTAAACCTAGCCTATAGCTGTGCACATACAAATGAGTTTGAGCAAGCGGTTAGCGCCATTATGGAAGCGAAAAGAATAGGCACCTCGCTTTCTAGTCACAGGACGATAGCTCTTTGTCATAGTTACCTAGGGCAAACCATGCTCTTGTGGGGAGGCTTCGATGATAGTGATGTATTAGATGCATTTTATCAGGCAGAAGAGCACTTCAAAAAATCGAGAGATGAGCATAATCGAAAAGAAAATTTGGTTTACTGGTTTCAATTCTTAGAAGGCATTGGAGAGCGAGAACAAGCAAAAGTAGGGTGCGCTTTTCTCGAACAGAATTTTGATTTAAAGAGTAGTTATCGTTCTTATGCTATCTATGCCCAAACTAAGGCGAAGCTCTTTCGAGATGAAGAGGATTGGTCGGGTTTAGCGGCACTTCAAACTCAGCATGTGGTTCTTTTAGAAAAACACATGAGAAGTTATGAGCGCGAACAGAGCGAACGTATTCTGGAAGGGGTAGGTACCATTCAAAGTAAGAAACAAAATGATGTTCTTACTCAAATGCAAAAATATATGGGTGCGCTCACCGATATTGGTCAATTCATAGCAACCGCTGCAGATTTGGAAAGCGTACTGCCTGAGATACTCCGTAAGATAAATATGATTCTACCAACATCTGAGTTTGGGATTGCTATGTATGACGATAAATCAGACATACTCGACTACCGCTATTTCGTTGATACTCAAGGATTAATACCGAACCTAAAAGTAGTTTGCCAAGAGAACCAAACCATTGGTACTTATGTTATTCGCAAGCGAGCTACCGTTCATTTTAATAGCGCGACAGATGCGGCTCTAGAACCCTATATCGGTAAAACCACACTACAAGACGATAATTTCGTTACGTTTCGTGGCGAGCTTGATACTAACTCAATGATTCTAACGCCAATCATTCTTAATGAAAAATTAATCGGCTTTCTGTCAGTTCAGCATCATCTACCAAACCAATATCAGGAACACCATTGTCAGCTTATAGAACATTTAGCTAGCTTTATTGCCGTGTCGCTAGAAAATCAAAAGCAACGACAGCGTTTAGAAAGTGCTAATCAAACACTCGAAATCTTGAGTACTACTGACCCACTAACAGGTCTAGCTAATAGATATCAATTAGATAACATCACGCCAGTCTTAATACATAACGCTTACTACCAAAAACAATCTCTAGCGGTCCTTATGATCGATGTTGACGAGTATAAAGCTTATAACGATTTTCATGGGCATTTAGAGGGCGACGAAGCGCTTCGTATTATCAGTCGCTTACTTAAAAAAACATTCACAACCAAGAATGACTACCTTTTCAGATATGGCGGTGATGAGTTCATGGCGATTTGCTTCGGACAGAGTAGTAGTGATATTGAAAATAAGGTTGTCACTCTGCGAAAGATGCTAAATGAAGTCAAATTAGCAAACCCTAAAGCTCTCTATGCGGAACAATTAACACTCTCTATTGGTGGGGTTAACGTCGACTTAGCCAGTGACAATGTGGATCGAAACTTCAAAATGATTTGTGATATTGCAGACAAACAGCTCTATCAAATCAAAGAAAATGGCCGTAACAACTATAATTTGGTCGATTGCAGATTACTTAAAGTCGAGCTTGTTTAGTTCAACTCTGTATACAACCCCCCATAAAAAGAAAGCCCCTGATATCCAATATCAGGGGCTTCATCTATTTAGAGTATGTATTACTCTGAATTCGCTAGCTTAAAGCTAACAATCTTGTTTATTTACACACGACCTTGCAAAG
>NZ_AJZM02000242.1 GCF_000272405.2 Vibrio tasmaniensis 1F-187 | reverse complement strand
ATAACTGAAACTAACCTTTGGACATAAATGAGTTTCAGGAATTCTAATATTAATGATTCATGAATAACTTTTTATAAGGCTAGTTTGCCAATTAATACGCCTTTGTACAGTGCGCACTTTGCCTGCTTATGTTCAATGGTGCATACCCCCCTTAAATCAGTGCAACCTCTTGTATTTAGAGGTTTTATCATTGAAGTATCGCGAAATGAGTAAGAATTACATTTTTCGAGAGTTAGAGTGCCAAATGACGAAGGAAGAGGTTGCTGAACTGTGTTTCAAAACTGTGAGGACTGTCACGAGTTGGGATGAAGGAAAACCGATACCTCCTGAGTGTAAAAGGCTCATGCGTATGGCAAAAGGTCAGGAACTCAGCGTAAGTGATGATTGGGAACAGTTCAAAATGTTATACGACAGTATGGAGCTGCCAACTGGCCAAGTGGTGAGGCCGCAACAAATACTAGCAGGGATTGCGCTCTTGGGAATTCAATCGGAGCTAGAGATTAAGACTTCAACACACTTACTTGGTCTTGCTAGAGCGATAGCCAAACTCAAGAAATAGGACTAGAAAAGTATGATTTTCTTGATAGGAGTTCAAAGTCTAAATTATGTGGACTAACACTATGTGATTCTTGTTGGTAAGGTGACTTTGACTGGAGCAAAGAAATGTCCTGTTTTGATTAATCCAGTCCCTCCTTTTTGGTCATATCAAGGAGAAAAAGCCGGACTCATTGAGTTCGGCTTTTTTATTAAACGAAACTCTAGACTCTAGCCTTTAAAGTAAGAAACGTAGACTTGAGCAAATCCAACTAATATCAATGCAAACGTCAGCTTTGTCATTGCTTTTGATTGGCCTAATGTTTCTTTGTGCTTTCTTTCATCTTGCTCATGTTGCGATAATGAAACCAAAGCATGGCTAGATAACTTATAAGCATTGTTCACTTTTTCTAAGTCACCACTTGCTACGAGCGAATCTAATAGCAATTCATTATAGTTTAAGTTTCGGTTTCGGTCTGGATGATAATACCAACGCTGAGAATGTAACAGGCTTGTAAGGTCATAGGCGGCAATACAGTAATTTTTTTTATCAATTGTCTTTTCTAGTATCAGTTGTAATGTAGTCATCCGTTCAGTGCGAGTTAATTCCCTTCTGTTGTAGAATATTTGCGCAGCTTTGTTGAACTGTATGCTCAATTGATAGTATGGAAAAAAACCTTTCAAAATGTAATCAAATAAGCTTGAAAACTGAATATCAAAAGTTTTATAGAAATGAGTAATTTCAAAATTAGCTTTATCAATATCTTCAAAGGTTACGTGTAACTCTTCAGCGTAACCATCCTGACCCCATTGGCGTCCATTAACTCCATTATCATCAATGCTATCCGCTAGAATATCCCAAGAGTTATCTTTCGCTTTTATATACATGACATAGCAATCAACTTCTGATGCTTTCTCACCTGTACGAGGAATTCTTTGAGGGGCAGGGTTAGACAAAATCTGCCCAATAGCCAAACGATAGATTTTATTCAATTTATGACCTTATTCTGTGGTGTGATGTATACAAGCTACATTGAGCCGAGCTCTATGAATGTTGCCTAGTACCGAATTCATCTCAATATGAGTCTTACGTATTTGATTTACGCCAAAACAGATTAGCTACGAGTTCATGGTGGTAAGTTGCGCTATCAGTGTCGAAATGTGAACACGTAAAGAGGCTATATATCAGGAATATGATATTTTTTGAGTGAGTTACGATATCTTCAGCATCACTAAATTTAAGACCAAAATCAGATGCATCATACATTTTTCGCTGTGTTTTTACTGTTGCAAATTCTTTGTGAGCTATCATTTGATTCCTAGCGTCATCTACGCGTTGAGCTAACTCTGATTTTTTTAGTTCACAATATTCGAGCTGGACTTTAGATAACATGTCTTCAAATGCATTTTTCTTAATCTCAATATCATGTTGTTTAATTATATTGTTAATGAATTCATCGTCACCGATAACATCATTCGGTATGCAAAATCGTTCTTTCAAACGTTTTACGGTCTGAGGGTTCTCTAGGGCCTTAATGAGGTTGTGAATACTTGCTACTTTTTTATGGGTATCGAATAAAATCGCACGCATGTCTGACAAAATGTGCAAATATAAAACCAAACGCAGAGCGCTCACACCATCAACTGCATAAGTGTTGTCCCACTTAGAGTAGGTATCCTTGTCTTCAAGCAATGGCTTCAATAATTTTAGGTTTTGATCAACTATAAAATAGCTATTCACAATACCGTTGATCATCAGTATATTTTTCTCAATTTGTTTATCCATTATGCTCATAAATACCCTAAGTGCTGAACAGAATTAAGCCAAACTTTATTCATGGTTCTTTAATTAGCACAATTCTACTAGAGATTTGTTTTTATGAACAATTACTTATCGCAGGAATAAGGGAAAGGAACTTAGGTAAGTAACTAGCGCGCAAGCTTGCAACTAGAGCTGGGTTATGTGGGTGCTAATAGCTAGATCGAATTTACCCCCGTGATACAACACGGGGATTCACAACTAACAGCATTAGAAGAATGGATAACTTTTAGTAAGGCAAAACCAATTAACAGGATATGAATGAGTATTTACTCTCTCTGATAATGGGGCATAAATCAGTTTCTGAAAATTGAGCATTAGCAATTCATGAATAACTAGAGGGGCAAATGTTAAACTGACGTGCAGTTCGCACAAGGTGACGCGTCGAAACCTCTGCCTTACAAAGACCACACTCGCCTAGGGAAAAGCATCAAGGTCGCCACCCTTCGAGATCAGATCGTACAATTTACTTATATAGAGGATCGGGCTTGTTTAAGACTTGGGATTTAACGTTGGTTACGCAACGCTTAATCCTTATCCGTTAGGTATGGTCTGAATTAGTACTTTTTGAAGTTATCTAAGCTTCTACCACCTTCACCTGATATGTTTAAAATACGGCAAACAACTTCGAAATATTTAGGTTCTATACCTGGGATCTTTTTGAGCTCACCATGATCGTTAAGTGAACGAATTATCGGGAAGAGTCCCCACAAGCTATTGTTGGTTATGTAATCATTTACTTGTGTGTGTTTTGAGAACCCATTTACCTTAAAGATATCTATATATTCTTGAATTTCCGTACTTTCTGCTTGACTTAAACTCGTCCCTTTCAAGACGCAATGTGCTTGACTCTTTCTACTGTACTCTTTGTAGAGTAAATACCGTTTCTCGAATTTAGTACTACCTCCGGAGACTAACAATTGAAGTTGGTGCCAACTTAATTTTACAATATTAGTAATATGTATGGTTGACCGTTGCCCTTTTCGATTTGTCACCTGAACGATTTCATTTACCTTAAAGTTCGCAATTTGACGGTATAAGACAGGATCGTATTCGAATTTTTTCTCAGTAGTTGCCGCTGTCGTGAAAAGAGACTTATGTTGCTTAATCAATGAAACTTGAGGTTTTACAAGTCGAGTTATTACTCGTTCTGATTTGGGTTTTGGCTCTGATTTAAGCGCCTCTTCAAGTGTCTTTCCAGTCTGTAGTTTTTCCAGTACATTTTCTGCAGCTGTGCGACTAAATTCATGATGGATCAACTCATTATTTTGAAAAATGCCGTAATGGGTTCCAAGGTTATTATTGCTAATTCTATTAATTTTGAAACTCATTCTTTAAACTAACCTATTGAAAATATGACGCTTTCTATACGGCTTTCGGCCGTCTTTTAGCGTCCTATAATGTAGCCTTTTCAATCAAACTTCAATTAATTAATAATCAATAGGTTAATGAGATATGTTAAGTATTAGATCGCTAAATAACGCATAATTTTGAAAAAGCTTGATTCGGCACTTCATCGAATAACTGAAGTAAGCTGAAAACGCCATGCGTTGGGAATCCGTCTTAAACGTTTGTTGAACGAACCGACGTTATAGTGAGATGCTCCCTTAGGTATACGCTCCTTAAGCATCGCACCTGAAGACTCACTAGAATTGCCCGGTGACGCGGCCATGCTGAAAGGGTATGTGAAGGTTGACCCATTCGAATGCATTTTATGTGCTTACCGCTTAATGCTTCTTCGTTTTAGAGCCGGAGAGGCGCTGTCGGAGCAGGTTCACCATGCTCTAGCTCTAGCTCTAGTTCAATTCCAAACCACGTCAATTTAGGTATTTCGTAATATTAGTATCTCTGAAATCGTTAAACAGCCAATCCACAGGCTACATAGCATTTAACCTTCTAATTCACGCATAATCTCACGCACAGCATCAGCTAACCCATAGACCAACAACGAATCTTGAACTCTTGCCGAGGGATGGGCAAACATGACTACTGCCTTACCTTCAGTATTCAAAAACCAATTAATGCCTCTCGTTGTATCATACACTTCCGATTCATTGAGATCTAAAACCCATCGGAGATCCCAACCCGTTCCGCAGCATACAGTTATGTCGGGGTTATATAACGAATATTGCTCTTGTATGTATTTTTTATCTTCGGCGACAGCCTTGTTGAAACTTGTTTTAATAGTTGTGTGTCCACCCGGTGACTTTTTAAGATTCATGGCACAGATTGATTTTAAAGTATTCTTTCTATCATCTTCAGTAATGTTCGCCAGTTCAGACCAGCTAACATTTGTATCAAGTTCCGAAAAACACTTAACCCAACGTGAAATATTATCCCAGGTCTGCCAACGCGCACCATCGCGAATAAACTGCCTGAGATCCCAACCTCCACCGCCTTTATCATTGACTTCTTTGAGAACAAAGCAGATTTTCAGTAAAGAGTTCATATAGTGTTCTTCCGATACCACACCATCTACGACAAAACCTTCTCGCTTACCAATCCAACGGTTGAATAAGTTGGTTTCTTCTTTGAAAATACTCATATATCTGCACAGTCCATGACAATCAATAAACGGATTTTCCGTATTTATAGACAATGGATCATAACGTTAATTACGATCACGCTCAATCGAAAGCCCGCACCTCAAATGAGCATGGTCTTATCCTCTTTCATCGGATTAGATTTGGTAGGGGAAATGCACGCCATGAAAATGTGTAGAGCATTCGCTCTGAACGATTTTGGGGCATTTCTGAGGTAGAATGTACCACGGGTAAAAATTCAGCCTGTGAAGGTTTTGGACAAAAGTTTGTCAGCGACTTTACTAAATTAGCAATTAATGAATAACTGCAAGTATGGCAAACGGCTTAAATTCAGGAAGTCCAGTATTGTTGATGTAGGTTAGATCGCACAATTTACTTATATAGAGGCATCGGGCTTGTTCAACAATCGGATTAAGCGCTGGCTTCGCAGCGTTAAATTCTTATTTGTTATGCTGCTATCTCACTTAGTTTGATGTACTTTGTTTCTAAAGGTAAATCTAACAAACCTAAACGCAAAAACTCTGGCTTTACATCCACTTCTGGCAACTCGTTCAATGAAAACCACCTAAACTCAAGATCGACGCCAGACTCAATACCACGAAAAGGTTCGTTCAATGGAAATCTATGAGGTTCGCTTAGTTGAACAAAAAAATAGTTAGCGATTTCATGATACTTTTTATTTGCATGTTCAAAGAAACTTTCAACGTGCCAAAGATGCTTCTTAACAGACGACTCTACCCCTAACTCTTCTAGTAGCTCTCGATTCAATGTAGCATCTGAGTTTTCGAAAAACTCAACTCTACCACCGGGAAGCGCCCAAAAAGAATCTCCGACAACTCTATGTAATAACACATGATTATCATGAACAATAACGGCAGCACTTCGAAAGTTAAATCGAGCATCACCTTGATCAAATCTCAACATTTTTACTCCTTGTAGCATAACGCCTTCTATATGACTCTGCGCCGCATTTTACGCCCATATAATGCAGACTTTCACCTATCACTTCAATTTGTAATCAATAAGTTAGTGACCACATTGAGAGGTTAGACTGCTAAGTGAAGCATAATTTCTAGATGTACTGAATTCGGATAACTTTTTGTAGGGTAAATTGCCATTAACAGGATATGAATGAGTTCTTGTTCTAGCTGATAAAGGGGCAGAAATGAGCTAGAGCTACTACTCTAATGATTCATTAGAACGAATAGCAGCGTACCGATGCGATCGCTGCCATTTTAAGAGGATACTTTATTACTTGCTACTCATGGAAACAGGAACGTAATACTTTCTTGGGCTATATAAGGGGTTAAAGGAACGTTTTTGTGCCCAAGCAGCGGCCAATGAATACCTAGTCTAGAATAAAGACATTTAACCCGTTCCTACTCTCTCGTACTGGCCTTATACCTGAAAT
>NZ_AJZM02000241.1 GCF_000272405.2 Vibrio tasmaniensis 1F-187 | reverse complement strand
AGGTTTAAATTGTTAAAGAGCTTCTCTTCGTTGTGACTTACATCACTTCGGAAGAGGCGGCCATTCTAGCGTTTTAATTCTCAGTGTCAAACACTTTTGAAAATTAATTTCTACTTTCTAAAAGTAGAAGCGAATTATCGCTTAAAGCTAGTTGCCTTACTAACATTCTTCGCTGAAGCCTTGTGGCGTCTACCGTGTCAGTGAGGCGGCATTATAGAGATGTTCCTCACATTGGCAAGTGTTTATTAAAGAAAAATGTAAAAATAACGGTTAGATGACGAATAAACACTCAAAGCCTTATTTGTGCAAGTTTAACTACAAAGTACCTACAGAATAACCACAGACTTATCCACAATTGCTCTAATTTTCACCCTAGAAAACAAAAAAACTGCCTTATGGCAGCTTTTTAAATGGCAATGAGTCTAAATCCCAGAGCCATATTGCTCTCCATCGTCTTCATGGAGACCACATTCTCGTTTTAGACCATTAAAACGGGTTTCTTCTTCAGTCATACCCGGTTCCCATTTCTTAGTAGTATGAGTATCTCCAACAGAAAGGTACCCCTGATCGCGAAGTGGGTGGTAACTGAGACCATGCTCCTCTAAGTAATAATGAACATCTTTATTTGTCCAATCAATTACTGGCAAGAACTTAAACACACCATTTTGGATAGATAAGATAGGTAAGTTTGCACGCGATTGAGATTGCTCTCTTCTCAACCCAGAAAACCAAGTGCCTGCCTCTAGTTCATCCAACGCTCTTCTCATCGGTTCAACTTTATTAAGCTTGTTGTACTTCTCTATCCCTTCTATACCTTGATCCCAAAGTTTGCCATATTGCGCTTCTTGCCAATTAGGGCTCTGCTGAGAACGAAAGACTTGAAGGTTTAGAGTCAACTTCTGACTTAACTCATCGATAAATCGATACGTTTCCGGGAATAGATACCCAGTGTCCGTAAGAATAACCGGAATATCTGGTTTTGCTTGAGTCACTAAGTGCAGCATCAACGCCGCTTGGATTCCGAAACTAGAAGACACCACATGTGTCCCTTCTAAATGTTCTAGTGCCCACTTAACTCTTTCTAATGCGGTTAGCTGCTCTAACTCAGCATTGATTTGTCCAAGACGAAGTATTTGCTCCGTCTTAGTCAATGCGAGTAGCTCTGCTAACTTCAGTTTTGAAGCGACAGAATTATGCATGCAGATCCCTCTTTGAAATGATCACCTCTTCGATGATGCCAGCTCGGATTGTAAAATCACCGAACCCTTCATTGTCGTTACGTTCCGTAGCCCAACGTCCCACCAGCGAATCAATCTCTTCTAAGATCTGAGCTGAAGTGATGTTCTCTTTATACATCTTCGGGATACGAGTTCCGGCTTTGTTGCCACCTAAGTGCATGTTGTAACGCCCCGGCGCCTTACCGACTAAACCCAACTCAGCCAACATTGCACGACCACAGCCGTTTGGACAACCCGTGATGCGAAGGATGATGTTATCTTCTTCTGGTAATCCGTGTTTCTTCAGAATGTCTTCAACATCCGTTACAAACTCAGGAAGAAAACGTTCGGCTTCTGCCATTGCTAACGGACATGTTGGGAATGCCACACACGCCATTGAGTTCTTGCGCTGTTCTGAAACGGCATCATCCATCAGACCGTATTGACGTGCCAGCTTTTCAATTTGTGCCTTTTGGCTCTTAGGTACACCTGCAACAATGAGATTTTGGTTCGCTGTCATGCGGAAATCACCTTTGTGGATCTTCGCTATTTCAGCAACACCTGTTTTCAGCGCTTTACCCGGAAAATCAAGTAAACGACCATTTTCGATGAATAACGCTAAGTGGTGCTTACCATCAATACCTTCCGCCCAACCGATACGGTCGCCACGGCCAGTAAACTCATAAGGACGACTTTCAGCAAACTCAACGCCTGCACGTTTTTCTACTTCTGCTTTGAATACATCAATACCAACACGGTCTAGTGTGTATTTGGTTTTGGCATTCTTACGATTCGAACGGTTACCCCAGTCACGTTGTGTCGTCACAACAGCTGCCGCTACATCTAACGTTTTCTCTAATGGCACAAAACCAAAGTCGTCAGCTTTACGTGCATAAGTAGAAGTATCGCCGTGCGTCATTGCAAGACCACCGCCCACTAATACGTTAAAGCCCACCAGCTTTCCGTCTTTAGCAATCGCAATAAAGTTAAGATCGTTAGCATGAACATCTACGTCATTTTGCGGAGGAATTACAACCGTCGTTTTGAACTTACGTGGTAAGTAGTTACTACCTAAGATAGGTTCTTCATCTGTTGTTGCGAGCTTTTCACCATCTAACCAGATCTCAGCATAAGCACGAGTTTTAGGTAATAGGTGTTCACTGATCTTTTTCGCCCACTCATAAGCTTCTTGGTGTAGCTCGGACTCAACCGGGTTCGTGGTACACAAAACATTTCGGTTTACATCACCCGCAGTAGCGATCGAATCAATACCAATACTGTTTAGTGTTTGGTGCATTAACTTAATGTTCGGCTTCAACACACCATGGAACTGAAAGGTTTGACGTGTTGTTAGACGAATTGAACCATAAGAGGTGCTTTCATCTGCGAATTTATCAATCGCGAGCCACTGCTTAGGAGTGATGATGCCGCCTGGCATACGCGCACGTAGCATTACATTATGTAAAGGTTCTAATTTTTGCTTGGTACGTTCGTTACGAATATCACGGTCATCTTGTTGATACATACCGTGGAAACGGATCAGTTGAAAGTTATCTGCGGTAAAACCACCAGTGATACGATCTTGAAGATCTTGTTCAATCGTACCGCGAAGGTTTTTACTTTCACGCTTCAGACGTTCATTGTCAGCCAAAGGTCCCAGTACTTGACCTAGCACTTCTTGCTCTATTACTTGCTTGCTCATTAGTACACATCCCTTTGGTAACGTTTCGCTTTACGTAAATCATTAATATATTGTTCAGCTTGTTCGCGGCTCTGATTGCCATGTTTTTCCGCTATCGTAACTAACGCTTCATGGACATCTTTTGCCATTCGAGTTGCATCGCCACATACATAGAGGTACGCGCCCTCTTGAAGCCATTGCCAAACCTGCTCTGCCTGCTCAATTAATCGGTCTTGAACATAAACCTTTTCTTTTTGATCACGACTAAACGCAACATCAAGCTTGGTTAATGCACCAGATTTAAGATACCTCTGCCATTCAACTTGATATAAGAAATCTTGAGTAAAGGTACGGTCACCAAAGAACAACCAGCTTTTACCTTCAGCGTCATTGTTTTCACGCTCTTGAACAAAACTACGGAAAGGTGCGATACCTGTACCCGGGCCAACCATGATGATTGGTGTGTTGTCGTCTTGCGGCAGTTTGAAGTTATTGTTGTTCTCTACAAACACCTTAACTTCACCACCTTCTTCAAGGCGTTGAGCTAAGAAACTTGAAGCACCACCCAGACGAGATTCATCGCCCTTTTGGTATTCAACCAGACCAACCGTTAAGTGAACTTCTTCATCCACTTCAGCTTGGCTTGATGCAATAGAATAGAGGCGTGGAGTTAACTTACGTAGTAGGCCAATCAGTTCATCAGCCGATAGCTTGGTCTTCTTCTCAGCTAAAACATCAACAACTTGAGTATTACCCGCGTATTCACGAAGCTTGTCTTTATCTTCCACCAGCTTAATTAACTTCTTGCTGCCCGATAGCTCAGCAAACTTAGTCACTAGCTGAGGGTTTGAAGATGTAATCTCAAATTTGCTGACGAGTGCGCTATGCACAGACAAGTTGTCACCATCGACATCGACACTTTCGATACCAGACAGCCCAACCTTAGAAAGAATTTGATTTGCGAGTTCTGAACTGTTTTCAAACCATACGCCTAGCGCATCACCCGGTTGGTAAGTAATACCCGACTCATCAAGATCAATTTCGATATGACGAACATCTTTGCCCGAATCACGACCAGTGATCTTTTGGCTCGTCAATAATGTCGCGGTGTATGGGTTTTGTTTGGTGTATTGCGAATGACCAGCAGCCGCTTGACCGACTGGTAATTGAACCACATCGGCTTCAGTACCTGTCGATAGCGTCTCTTTTACTTGCTCTAATGCTTTAGCGCGCCATTCCGTTGCTGATTCTTCGTAATCAACATCACAATCAAGACGGTCAACAAACGATTTAGCACCAAGCTTAGCGAGGAAGTTATCGAAGTCTTTAGCCGTTTGGCAGAAGAACTCATAGCTTGAGTCACCTAAACCAATCACACCGTATTGTAGGTTTGATAATTTTGGCGCTTTCTTCGATTGAAGGAATTCATGCAACTCAATAGCGTTATCAGGGGCTTCGCCCTCACCATTGGTTGAAGCTACAAAAATGACGTGTGTCTCTTTGGCTAAGTTCTTACCTTTATAATCACTTGCATCGAAAAGCTCGACAGCAATCCCTAAGGCTTTCGCTTCTGCCTCAAGCGATTCGGCGACACCTTTCGCATTACCGGTTTGGGATGCGAAGATAATGCTGAGCTTACCCGCAGGTTTTGCGGCTACTGCAGCGGCTGCTTGAGCGATTGGCGCGGCGGCCCCCACCGGCTGAGTTTGGCTCACACCCCAAAGGTAACCACTGACCCATGCCAGTTGTTGAGAAGATAATTCAGAAACAGTTTGCTGAAGATGACCCAATTGTTGGTCATTAAGTGGTGCTGCTAGCCCAGGTAACTCAGTAGCCCCAGACTGTGCATTATTATTTTGTGAAGACTCTTTCTTATTTAAAGACATGGTCACGACATCCCTAATCATTGCGTGACGATAGATTAACCACTCCTTTTAATAACAAGAAAGAATAGAAAAGTATGTTTTATAACTTTTTGGAAGTAAAAACCGATTGAAACGTCAATTGAGTTACTGATTTTCAATACGAACTTGTTGAAAGCCAACCGCCATTGCCGACTTAGATGCTAGGTCTAAATCCGCGTAATGACACTCTTCACCATGAACATCAGTAAGCAAAACAAAGCCACCGCCCATATGGCGAAACTCCACAACCCAAGACCCCTCTTGAATTGAGGGCTCTATGATCGCTTCAACCAACAGATTTTCTCGATATAAATTTCGTAATTCATTGAGTGTCATATTCCATCCCTTGCTTTGACCTCACAACATAGACCTTATAAGAATAGACGCTAATTAGATCTCTGTATTAAGGATGGTCGAAAGTGATGAATGTGCTAACTAATTCCAGAAAAGTATATACCCAAGTAACTTCAAGATGCTTGGGTATAACCAATAGATATAAAAAAACGCCACTTAATAAAGTGACGTTCTTAAATTTCGTTCTAGATTCGTTTTAATTGCCTAAAAGCGTACTTCTACGCCAGCAAACCAACCATCAACCATAACAAACGATTTAGGTGGCCCTGGCTTTGGGTCATCTAACGGATCAGGTTCTTTGTCTGTCTCAAGAGGTTTGTTCAGCTCTGAAGAGAAGAATTTGTCCGAATCAAGGTCGATCACACGATAGCCACCACGAAGTGCTATTTCAGTATCTGCCACTGGAATACGGTACTGAACACCCGCCATCAAATCGGTACTCTTAATACCGTTGCTATCACCAAATTCCATCGTACCAATGATATCAAGCTGAGTATTAGGGACATTGATTTCTGCGTTACCGTAGAAGCTCCAGGTAAACTCATCAAAACTTGTCGTTTTCGAACTGTACGGATCTTTGTAATGTGAGTTTGCATACTGAGTAAATGTCACACCCGCATCGAAGTTCATCAACTTGTGATCCAACATTGTGTAGTAGAACGTGTAGTCATACTTATCAAACGCTAACAATGTTGTATCAACAGTAGAGTAGCGGAAACTCGCATTTGGCAGCTTAGGGGCATTATGCTCAAATGCGAAATACAACGAAGGTGAGTTTGAGTCACTCGACCTAGCTTCGTTCAGCTTTGTACTTCCCCACCACATATCAGCACCGATCTTAGTCGTGTAAGAAAACTCTTCTTCAGCGGACACAGCCGAACTTAAAGAAAGCATTCCCACTAAAGCAATTAATGGCATTTTATTCATTTGAGATAGCTCCAATTCCATATCGTTGTGCTAATTGTATGCACATTCATAGATTATTGGGGAAAATTCTACCACACATCTTAAATTCTAAAACGATAAACCGCTGACGAGTAAAGATTTGACGACACGATGACCTTAATAACGTCTTTGGTTAGAGCTGTGTACATAGTTTTTGAAAAACCACACACCCACTGCAATCACGATCAGCCAAGGCAGCAGTTTAAACACAACGCCCATCATACCTAAGACCAGCATGACCGCTAACGCGATTCCGGTTGCCGCTAGTACCGTCATAAACGTAATACCAGTAACGAGTAAAGTTGCGACGAAAATAAGAACAAAGATTAATTCAAACATAATGGTCTCCCTAATGAGTTCATGACCTATCTTTCCTACTTTCTAACATTGCAGCTTCCATACCAAGTTAGCCACAACCATAAACTCCTTATTTATCAGGCAAATAAAAAGCCACGCATCTTCATGCGTGGCTTTTCGGAAACTCACAGTGGTAAATTTAGCCTCTAATGGCGAATTTAGCCTTGTTATTTAAACCTTAAGCTTCTAACTTTTAATTCTTAGCTTTTGGCTTTTGCTTTAACCTTAAGGGCGTCTATACATTTAGCTCTTTAGGGATCTTAGCCAATGCCGTCTGAATCACCTCAATGCCCGCGCCTTTCTTATGTGCATTCTCACTGATGTAACGACGCCATTGTCTTGCGCCCGGCATGCTTTGGAACAAACCAAGCATGTGACGAGAGATATGACCAAGGCTCGCTCCATTCGAAAGCTGACGCTCAATGTACGGGTACATCTCTTCAACCACTTGTGAACGCTTCTTGATTGGCGTGTCTAAACCAAAGATCTGCTGATCAACTTCAGCCAAGATAAACGGGCTATGGTATGCCTCACGACCGATCATCACACCATCAAGGTGCTGCAAGTGCTCTTTAGTCTGTTCTAATGTTGTGATACCACCATTTACCGCAATCACAAGATCTGAGAAGTCTTTCTTGATTTGGTACGCGCGATCGTAATCTAGCGGTGGGATCTCACGGTTCTCTTTCGGGCTAAGGCCACTCAACCACGCCTTACGAGCATGGATAGTAAATTGCTCACAACCGCCCTTTTCAGAAACAGTAGAAACAAACTTAGTCAGAAACTCGTAAGAGTCTTGGTCGTCGATACCAATACGCGTTTTCACCGTAATTGGAATATCCGTGACTTCTTTCATCGCTGACACACAATCTGCCACCAGCTCAGGCTCAGCCATTAGGCAAGCACCAAAGCGACCATTCTGAACTCGGTCTGAAGGACAACCTACATTGAGGTTCACTTCATCATAGCCACGCTCTCCAGCAAGCTTGGCACAAGCCGCCAAATCAACCGGGTTTGAACCACCAAGTTGAAGAGCTAATGGGTGTTCTTGCTCGTTATATTCTAGAAAGTCGCCCTTACCATGTAAGATCGCGCCTGTTGTGACCATTTCCGTGTACAGAAGCGTCTGCTGAGATAGCAAACGGTGAAAGTAACGACAGTGGCGGTCAGTCCAATCCAACATGGGTGCAACGGATAAGCGGTTAGCCGCGTATTTACTGGTATTGTCAGGTTTCATAAAGCGTTACTCAAAATCTATACACTGCATATATATACAGAAACTCGCTAGTTCTGCCGCAAACTCACCCACTCAGTACGCCTATAGTACGTATTGATGAAGTGAAACGAAGGCATCTAGCATTAAAAAGAACACTTCAAAGCGGTGAATCACGCTTCACAGTGGACATTGTAGTCAAAAATAATTGGGCGATTATACACAGGGAATCGAAAACATTCAGGAACAAAGACGAACTTATTTTCCCTTACAACTCACGAAGTGTTAGTGCAGGTTTGCAGCGAGTAAGAAACGAATTGGGTATTGAGGATTTGAGGTATCACGACCTACGAAGAGAGGGAGCAAGTCGATTGTTTGAAAAGGGCTACTCAATTGAAGAAGTAGCCCAAGTCACTGGGCACAGGAATCTGAACATTCTTTGGCAAGTTTATACTCAATTGTTTCCGCACAATTTACATAAAAAATAGATCATTGTCTTATCCATAAGAATACTCAATTGATCGCGTATTCATATGAGCACATAATGGCCTTTTACCTTAAAAATAGGAAGGTTATATGAGCGTTCATCATTATTTCCCGAGATTACGTTGGAAAGCCGCAGAATGGGAAGCTCTTCAATTGCTTCCAAGTAGTGTTTTAGAGGGGGTCACTCCCATTTTCAATGTTCTAAACATTGATTGGGATTATGTAAATAGTTGTTATAAAAAAACGCTAGCGGATTACCTGAGTAATTTCGGATCAACATTGGCAACGTCTTGGACTTTACCTCGAGCGGTTATGCTTGATGTTGAGCACTTAGATATCCATAGCTCTGTGACTCATCACCCACTAGATATATGTTGCCATGACGCCAACACACATGGGAAAAGTATAATTCCTGTGTATTCACCTCATTACTCAAACAACTATCTTTTATCAGTGCAAAGAAACAATCACCACGGCGTAGCGCTGAAGCTAAAGGCCGGCCTATTGTCACAAGGGCACTACCAATTGAATTCTATCTTGGCTGCAATAGGAGTTGCCTCAAACCAAGTAGACCTAATCATAGACTTTGAAGATATTGAGACGAATACTGCGCAGCATGTTCAGCAAACAATTACGACTTGCCAGAACTTAATTAACGCTGCTAGTTGGAGAAATATTATTATCTCTGCAACGTCTTATCCAGCATCGCAAGCCGGTATCCCACAACATGCTATTCACTTGCATAGACGTGAAGAATGGGATCTTTGGAAGAGCGTAATCCAATCACGACAACTATCTAAAACACCTGGATTTAGTGACTACCCGACAGCCTCAGCTCAGGTAACGCAGGTAGACCCTAGATTTATGTCTCAGTATGTATCGATTCGCTACTCTGATGAGACATATTGGATTTTTGTAAAGGGTACTGCAGCAAGAGGGAATGGCTGGGGGCAAACACAACAACTTTGCGATATTTTGGTGAACTCACCTTACTATTACAGCCCTCAATTTAGCTGGGGAGATCTGTATATTAGCGAGCGAGCGCAAGGTACAAATCGAAGCGGAGGCTCTAAAGAATGGAGAAAAGTAGCACATACTCATCATTTAACTTTAGTTGCAGGCCAATTGCTTAATCTCTCAGCAACACACCCTGCAATCTGATTAAGCCCCCTTCCAGTCAGGCCTTTGTTTAAGTAATACACGTACCTCATCTCGGAGTTTATTTTCAGGAATACATTCCGAGATTATTGGCCAGAGTAGGTGTCTCGGCTTACTTTTATTCCCTTTAATAGCTCCCCATTTATCAAGTAAATTCAAGCATTCTTCTTTCCAAAGTAGTTGAACTAAACTAATAGGGTCAATCTGTTTATTCTTTTTTTCCGCACGTTCATGAGCTATGTGATAGCTACCATTCTTTCCTTCAGATACAATTTTCAATCCCCACCATTCAGGAACGATTTTTTTTGCTTCCAAGAAATGATTTTCAGCGACAACTAACGTGACTTTGTCCATTACAGCAGAGTAATACTGTACCTGACTTGGCAACCTGTCCAACGTATCTTTTGAGCTTTTTAGCTCATAACCATGCAGTGAACCATTAACAACTGCAATGTCAACGCGGCAAGCCCCCAAACAAATACCTAACTCATCAACAACCAATGTATCAGGATCGTTATGATGCTTTTTAAGAAGTTTTTTGTGTACTGCCCGACGGACATCTATATCATTCATTTCCACACCAATACAGCTAGACACTTTTGAGGGCGGGTATCATAGCTCCAAAGTTGAGTCCAAACAATTTATACCAATCAAATATGTTTTCGATTGTATATCCCATATTGTAAATCAGTACATATTTTCATGCCTCCCAGTAACAACAGTGGGTCATATATCCAAAAATCGCCAATTCAATGTGATTTCCCCTCCAATCTAACTAACCTTAATCCATCTTTTCCATCATTAAGCGCAGCCACTTAACATCGGTCTTGAGTGTAATGCCAACGCCCACACCGCTAGATAACGCACTAACAATGGCGATTATTAATGTTTGATACTCTGCCATTACTTGAACTCATTGCGTAGGGTTTCCCATAGGCCAAATACTATTGGAGTACTTGCGCCAATAATGCCTCCGAATTGAACACCGTCTGCCGATACACTCGCGGTGATAAGTTCAGGGTGACCAGATACCAAAACTGCTCCTGCGCCAGATAACACTTAACCCTTTTTAGTCGATGACAGGCCAATGTCGATTAAGAACTTTCGCCCAATAAGCACATTGTTGCAATTGATATTTTCAAACTCATTCACCAGATCTCTAATTCAGCTTGATTAATCAGTTATGCCTTGAGTCACACTGTCGTTTTGAGTTACCTTGTCTTATTCAAAGTCGTAGGTCACAATACGCTCTGTACCTGACTTTAATAAAATCAATGTCTCCTCAAACAAGGTTACCTAGCAATAGGGGCTGAATGGGGATGTTTGATTGAACGGTGAAAAATTTGGACCACACATTAATAGAGCAAGTTGAAGGGATATGCGTATCGCGAGGTGTTAGGCTAACACCCCAAAGAAAGCGAGTGTTTGAGCTTATCCTATCTAATAAAAAAGCCTCCAGTGCTTATGAATTATTAGAGCAATTGAAAGTCAGTGAACCGCAAGCCAAGCCTCCTACAGTTTATCGCGCTTTGGATTTTTTGTTAGAGCAAGGGTTCATTCACCGAGTTGAGTCAACGAATAGCTTTATATGCTGCTGCTCTTGCAATGCCAACACGCATTTTTCCCAATTACTGATCTGCGATAAATGTGGCACTGTGATAGAATTACAAGACGATGCGCTTGTCGCCCTACTCGCGAGTAACGCCGAGCAGCATGGATTCAAGTTGACCAACCATGTCATTGAATCGCATGGCATTTGCCAAACTTGCTCCTCCGAAATGAAAGAATAAGATTATAGAAGAACATTATGCGCGCTGAATTTGTAAACCCGTTTTTAGCTTCTTTGATGAACGTACTAAAAACGATGGCATCTCTAGAATTAAAGCCTCAGAAACCAAGAGTGAAGAAAGATGAAATCGCTCGTGGTGATGTGTCCGGCCTAATTGGTATGGTTGGTACACAGTCTCGTGGCTCAATGTCGATCACCTTTGATGAAGGGCTTGCTCTAGAAATCATGGAAAACATGCTAGGTGAACGACCAAACGGTTTGAACGAAGAAGTGACCGACATGGTGGGTGAAATCACTAACATGGTAACCGGTGGCGCAAAGCGTATTCTTGCAGAAAGCGGCTTTGACTTCGATATGGCAACGCCAATCGTGGTTTCAGGTAAAGGCCATACTATTCGTCACAAGTGTGAAGGCGCAATCATCATCATGCCTTTCTCATCTCAGTGGGGTAATGCTTTCATCGAGATCTGTTTCGAATAGAGACAATCGACTAAATAAAAAGCGAAAGGCTGACGTACATACGTCAGCCTTTTTTTATTGCCGTAAATCAACGGACATAAAAAACGCCAACCGAAAGGTTGGCGTTTACAATTATTACTTGGTGTTACTTAAACAGTCTTAAGCTTTCAGCGCTTTAAATGCGTTGATTAGACCGTTAGTAGAGCTGTCGTGAGACGTTACTTGTGCATCGTCTGCAAGCTCTGGAAGAATTTGGTTTGCTAGTTGCTTACCAAGTTCTACGCCCCATTGGTCGAAGCTGAAGATGTTCCAGATAACGCCTTGAACGAAGATCTTGTGCTCGTACATCGCGATTAGGTTACCTAAAGAGCGAGGGTTGATTTGCTTAACAAGAATAGAGTTCGTTGGGCGGTTACCTTCAAATACTTTGAAAGGTACTAGCTCAGCAACTTCTTCAGTTGTTTTGCCAGCCGCTAGGAATTCAGCTTCTACTGTCTCTTTTGTCTTACCGAAAGCTAGCGCTTCAGTTTGAGCAAAGAAGTTAGACATTAGCTTCTGGTGGTGATCAGATGCTGGGTTGTGGCTGATAGCCGGAGCAATGAAGTCTGATGGGATCAGCTTAGTGCCTTGGTGAATCAGTTGGTAGAACGCGTGCTGACCGTTTGTACCAGGTTCACCCCAGATGATAGGGCCTGTTTGGTATTCTACTGGGTTACCTTCACGGTCAACGAATTTACCGTTAGATTCCATATTACCTTGCTGGAAGTAAGCAGCAAAACGGTGCATGTATTGATCGTAAGGTAGGATTGCTTCTGACTCAGCGCCGTGGAAGTTGTTGTACCAAACACCAATTAACGCAAGGATCACTGGAATGTTGCTTTCAAATTCCGTTGAAGCAAAGTGGTTATCCATCTCATGTGCGCCATCGAGTAGCTCAGCGAAGTTATCGAAGCCGATAGATAGTGAGATAGAAAGACCGATCGCTGACCATAGTGAGTAACGACCGCCTACCCAATCCCAGAATTCGAACATGTTGTCAGTATCAATACCAAACTCAGCAACTGAAGCCGCGTTTGTTGATAGTGCTGCGAAGTGCTTAGCAACATGTGCTGAGTCGCCTGCTTCAGCCAAGAACCAATCACGCGCAGAGTGTGCGTTCGTCATTGTTTCTTGAGTGGTAAATGTCTTAGATGCCACTAGGAAAAGTGTTGTTTCTGGGTTAAGAGGCTTAAGTGTCTCAACGATGTGAGTGCCGTCTACGTTAGAAACAAAGTGCATGTTTAGGCGAGTTTTGTATGGCGTAAGTGCTTCAGTTACCATGTATGGACCAAGGTCTGAACCGCCGATACCGATGTTGACGACATCAGTGATCTCTTTACCTGTGTAACCTTTCCACTCACCAGAAACGATACGGTGTGTGAACAATTCCATTTTTGCTAGTACTGCGTTCACTGCTGGCATTACGTCTTTGCCATCAACCATTACTGGCTTGTCGCTACGGTTACGTAACGCAGTGTGAAGAACTGAACGACCTTCAGTCTTGTTGATTGCATCACCGCCGAACATTGCTTCGATTGCAGACTTAACTTCAGTCTCGTTCGCAAGAGCAAATAGGTGCTGCATCGTTTCAGCGTCGATAAGGTTCTTAGAGTAATCCACTAAGATGTCTGAACCGAAACGAGTAGAAAAGCTCTCGAAACGCTTTGCATCTTGAGCAAATAGCTCTTTCATATCCATATCTTGAGCAGACTCAAAATGTGCAGTTAGAGCTTTCCACGCTTGTGTTTGCGTTGGGTTGATATTTTTCAACATGGTATCTATCCCGATGTTACTGTAGGTTTTATTCTAGACGTCACCAAAGTGATGAATAGAACCCCCGATTAGGCGAAAGTTTATATTTTTCTATGATGACCAAATCGCATCACCACTGAAAGATTCTTTGTAATTTTTTTTCACGACGTATTATGCCGCATATGAAGAGCGGTACCTTGAGATAAATCAGAATTAGATTTCCTGATAGAAGAATCGGTACTGACTCTAGCGCTCACTTCATTAAATGTGAGCGAAACCTGATAAATTCAAGTTCAAAAGATAGCGTTAAACCACTTTTTTTCCAAATACATTATAGAGGATGGCGTATGTGGATTCAGAAGACGATACACCTACACGCACAAAAACGTGGATTTCATCTCATCACTGATGAAATTGAACAACAGATATCCGATATCCATTCACTGTCTGTTGGTTTATTACATCTATTCATTCAGCATACATCTGCTAGCCTTACGCTAAATGAGAACGCAGACCCTACTGTCCGCACTGATATGGAATCACACTTTAATAAGTTTGTTCCCGAACGAGCACCCTACTACAAGCACACCTACGAAGGTGATGATGATATGCCCGCTCACATTAAAGCATCGACACTTGGTACCAGTGTGACAATTCCAATTACCAATGGTCGTCTAGCATTAGGGACATGGCAGGGCATTTACTTAGGTGAACACCGAGATTGTGGCGGAAGTCGTACCGTTATTGCGACCATTCAAGGTGAGTAACGTTACGTCATCAACAATGAAATACCGCTTAACGAACATAATGGTAGAAAACAAAAAAGGGTGACACAGTTATGTGTCACCCTTTAAAAATATAAGAGAGTCGAGTTGGTAAAACCAGAATTAGAAAGGCTGGTTTATCATAACCCTAAAGGTCCCTTCATCACCGCCTCGCGCTAATTCAGCACGTACAACAATGCCTTCAACCTGGAAACGAACTGCGCCGCCTAGGCTCCATTTCATGTCTGTGTGCAGTGTTTTGATATCGTACTCATCAGCAACACGCCCGACTTCAGCAAACGCCACCCACTGCCACCAAGGCAAATCGTAGTAGTTAATCAGTGGGATATCGTCCAGCGGTTGCCAATCAGGAAGCACTCGATATTCCGCAGAGTAGTGAATAGCAGAACGACCGTGGTAACGGCCTCCGGTATAACCTCTTAAGCGATATAAGCCACCGAGTCGAGCTTGCTCTGTTTCCGGTGGACGAGCACAATCTTGCCCTGAACAGTTGCCCCACGTAGGTGTGTCAGCGGTATAGACATCAAATGCCACGACTTGTTGGTCGAACAAGTTCCCCAAAGGACCCAATGCAAAATACTGACTGTTTTGGAATGTCCACTTCAGCCATAAGTCATCGTTAGACCAACTTTCAGCGCCGGTAGTAAACTCAAGATTGGTATGAGACCCCTTGGTTGGGTTGCGTGTGCTATCACGGTTATCCCAATCAAACGCCAAACTAAAACCTGTCGCTTGTTCGCTATTGTTTAAGCCTTCTAGCTCACGAGCCGTATAGAAAGGCGTAAAGACAATCGAACTGACACCTGACTCTAATGGGGAAGCAAAGCTCACATCTTTGATGGGTTGGAAAGCTCCTAGCAAGCCATGCTCTGCAACATTGCCCCAAGGCAGCAGATACTTAAACTCAACCTGATAGTTTTCTTCTAAGCCGTCGGCAATGGTTTTATCATCAATGGATGAATCATTATCGCCTTGAGAGCCAATGTAATACGGGTTTTCGTTAAAGCGAGCTTGGTACATCTGAGTACTGAACAATACGTTCTCAGACAGTGCGAAGTTAAAGGCTGATAAGAAACCAACGTAGCTGTCTTTATCTGAATAAAGCGCCATGCCAAACAGAGCGGCTTGAGGTTGCCAAACACCCTTTGCGACACCAGCAACCCCGAAGGTATTACCCATGGTTTCAGTACTAAAATAGAAAGGAACAAAGGCTGAATCTTTTTCTTCACTCACAGCGGGAGAAGACAAGCTGACACTGGTTAATGCCATTGCAGACATTAACCAGTGTCGAGTCGTTCGTATGAACATCATTTACTTATAGGATCCATAGTTACTTCACATTAGCTACTTCACGTACTCCATCGCAACACGCGAAGTCAGCTTAGTGACCAGCTCGTAAGCGATAGTGCCAATATGTTCTGCGACTTCTTCTGAAGGTAAATCTTTACCCCATAATGTTGCTTCATCACCGACTTTATCTGCCGCATCAGGCCCAAGATCAACCGTTAACATGTCCATTGATACACGTCCTGCAATCGGTACTTTTCGGCCGTTAACGAATACTGGAGTGCCGTTAGGAGCAGTGCGAGGATAACCATCACCATAACCTATCGCGATCACACCAACCTTGGTATCTCGCTCACTGGTCCAGTTACCGCCATAACCCACACTTTCACCCGCTTTAACATCACGAACGGCTATCAGGTGAGAGGTCAAAGTCATTACAGGATAAAAGCCGAGATCTTGCGCTGATTTATCAGCAAAAGGAGAAACACCGTAAGAGATAATTCCCGGGCGAACCCAATAAAGATGGCTGTCTGGCCAAGCCAATAGACCCGCAGAAGCAGCAAGTGAACGCTCACCTTCACAACCGTCGGTGAGCGATAAGAAAAGCTCGGTCTGTTCAACGGTGGTTGCTCTATCAAGTTCATCAGCACAACCGAAGTGGCTCATGTAGCGCAGAGGTTTAGCAACATTCGCACATTGATGTAAGCGCTCAACAAAGTTTTGGTATTGCTCAGGACGAGCACCTAGGCGATGCATACCACTGTCGACTTTTAGCCAAACCACAACAGGTGTTTCCAACTCTGCATTCTCTAGCGCGCTTAATTGCTCTTCACAGTGCACCACAGTTTGGATGTTATTGGTCACCAAGATTGGCAAATCACCCGAAGAATAAAACCCTTCTAGCAACAAAATAGGTTTAACAATGCCACCAGCACGAAGCTGTAATGCTTCTTCAATACGCGCCACACCAAAAGCATCAGAGCTTTTTGAATGCTTGGCAATATGCAGTAAGCCATGTCCGTAGCCATTGGCTTTCACAACAGACATTACCTTGCAATGAGGAGCCTTCGACTTTATCTGGTTCAGGTTATGTTCAAGCGCGTTTAAGTCAATACTCGCCGTCGCTGCTTTCATGTAAGTCATTAGTGATTACTCATCATCAAATGCAGGACCTGCATAGTTATCAAATCGGGAGTGTTGACCTTGGAACGTAAGACGAACCGAACCGATCGGACCGTTACGTTGCTTACCAAGGATGATTTCAGCGATGCCTTTCAATGAACTATCTGGGTTATAAACCTCATCACGATAGATAAACATGATTAAGTCGGCATCTTGCTCGATCGAACCTGATTCACGCAAATCCGAGTTAACTGGGCGCTTATCAGCACGTTGCTCTAGGGAACGGTTAAGCTGAGAAAGTGCCACAACTGGCACGTTGAGCTCTTTTGCTAGTGCTTTCAATGAGCGAGAAATCTCGGCGATCTCTAGAGTACGGTTATCAGATAACGAAGGTACACGCATTAATTGAAGGTAATCTATCATGATCATAGAGATACCATCATGCTCACGAGCAATTCGTCGAGCTCGAGAACGTACTTCTGTTGGCGTTAGACCCGAGCTGTCATCGATATACATATTCTTCTTATCCATCAGAATACCCATACTCGACGAGATACGAGCCCAATCTTCATCGTCTAACTGACCGGTACGAATCTTGGTTTGGTCTACGCGAGAAAGTGATGCAAGCATACGCATCATCAGCTGTTCAGCTGGCATCTCTAGCGAGAAGATTAACACTGGCTTGTCTTGCTTCATCGCTGCGTTTTCACATAGGTTCATCGCAAACGTGGTTTTACCCATCGATGGACGCGCAGCAACAATGATTAAGTCAGAACCCTGAAGGCCTGCCGTTTTCTTATTGAGGTCGTTGAAACCCGTATCGACACCTGTCACACCATCTTGTGGCGATTTATATAAGATTTCGATACGTTCTAGCGTCTTCTCTAGAATGCTATCAACGTTTTGTGGACCTTCATTTTCACTTGCTCGGCCTTCGGCAATCGCGAAAACTTTACTCTCAGCAAGATCAACAAGTTCTTCCGATGTACGACCTTGCGGGTCATAACCAGAATCCGCAATTTCATTTGCTACACCAATCAGGCTACGCACCAATGCACGTTGTGCCACGATATCTGCATAGGCATTGATGTTTGCCGCACTTGGCGTATTTTTCGCTAGGTCAGCAAGGTAAGCAAAGCCACCCACTTCTTCAAGTTGCTCACGCAGCTCTAAATGTTCAGAGAGTGTAATAAGATCCAGAGGAGAGCTTTCTTCAAGGATATCCTTTACCGCTTCAAAGATCAGACGGTGAGGACGGCTATAAAAGTCTTTGGCCACAACCTTTTCGGCCACCGTATCCCAGCGTTCGTTATCCAATAACAAACCGCCAATAACAGATTGCTCAGCTTCTAATGAATGTGGCGGGACCTTGATGGCGTCCACCTGATCGTTGGCTGATTTCTGACTTTTGGTATCCACTATGACTACACTCAATAACTAATAATGATCGTTCATTATACCCAAGAACATCCGTTTGTAATCCGATCCTATGAGTTTGTTTTATTCTTCAGCAAGAATTTACCTATTGCTGACGGAATTAACCAAAGGTAGCATTACGATCCTTCCATTCATTCACTGTATAACTGAGGTATGCGTGTCCAAATTATTGGCTCTGAGCACTGGTCTTCTAAGCTATAGTCTTCTAAGCATCGGTCTCCTGAGCACTCCGTCGGCCTTAGCGGATGATGCTAAAGCCTCTGTTGATGCAATCCTCGACTCGATAGTGGTACCAGAACCGGCTGCTGAGCCGATCGTCGTTGCACCGACACTTGAAAAAGATATGGATATCGCACCGAGTGATTCAGAACTGCCGAACCCACTGAATACTGAAGTCGAATTTGGATATCAGTCGCATACTGGTAATTCTGATTCTCGATCGCTGAATGCACGCCTGAACGGTGAGTACACGGCTGGCCGTCATAGAACCAGTGGCGAATGGAAATACTACAATCTCTACAAAGATGGCGAAGAAGATAAAAGGCAATCGACATATTCTGCTCAGAGTGACTACAAGTTAAGTCCGAAAACCTACCTCTATGGCAGCTTTAAAGGGGTCGATTCACGATACAGTGCTTATTTTAAGGACTACACCGTTTCTAGTGGTCTAGGTTATCAGTTTTCGAATACAGAAGAGTTTGTGTTGGAGGTTGAAGTGGGCCCGGGTTTTCGTTACCAAGAACCGAACCTTGATGAAATAGACGATGATGACATCATCTTCCCAGAGATCGTTGAAGAAGCGATTTTCCGTGGCAATGTAAATACATCATGGCAGGTATTGAAAAATTTGAAGCTCAAAGCCGATGTGACGTTGGTATCCGGCCACAGCAACCTAAAATTTGATACTGAATTAGAAGCCATCAACGATATTACCGACAATATCGCACTGAAGATTGCTCACTCTCGACAGTACCACGACAAGGTACCTGAAGGGTTGAACAAAGAAGATTCCGTACTGTCTGTAAATCTACTTTTTCAATTCTAAATTTGAGAGCGGGTAGAACGATGTATCGATAAAGAACACCCTCGTTTTTTACTATGTAAGCCCCTCCTCTCTAGTGCTTTCTACTCCTGCAATAGTCGCTGTTCCAAAAAGCTTAAAACTCATATTGCAGACATAAAAAAACACCAGCCGAAGCTGGTGTTTAAAACTTTCAAAAGAAAGAATTCGTCTTGGTACTGAAATTACTCAGCTGCAACGATAGCGATTTTCGCAGTAGCAAAAACTTCAGAGTGAAGTTGGATGCTTACTTCGAATTCGCCGATGTTACGTAGAGCGCCTTCAGGTAGGCGTACTTCGCTCTTAGCTACTGCAACACCTGCCGCTGTAATAGCGTCAGCGATGTCACGAGTACCGATAGAACCGAATAGTTTACCTTCGTCACCAGCTTTAGAAGCGATTGTAACGCCTTCTAGAGTGTTAACGCTCTCAGCGCGAGCTTCTGAAGCAGCTAGTTGCTCAGCAACTTTAGCTTCTAGTTCTGCACGACGAGTTTCGAACATAGCAACGTTGTCTTTAGTTGCCATAACTGCTTTACCCTGTGGGATAAGGAAGTTACGAGCGTAACCAGATTTAACGTTTACTTGGTCGCCAAGGCCACCTAGGTTACCGATCTTATCAAGTAGAATAACTTGCATTATCTTAGTCCTCTTAAACTATTATTAACTATTACCGATTACTGATGCTTGTCAGTGTACGGTAGTAGTGCTAGGTAACGAGAACGCTTGATAGCGCGAGCTAGCTGACGTTGGTATTTAGCACTTGTACCAGTGATACGGCTAGGTACAATTTTACCAGCTTCAGTGATGTAGTTTTTTAGAGTTGCTACGTCTTTGTAGTCAATCTCTTGTACGCCTTCTGCAGTAAAACGGCAGAATTTACGACGACGGAAGAAACGAGCCATGGGCTATCTCCTGATCTAAATTTAATAATGCGGTACTCACACGAACTTATAAATAAGTCTAAGCAAATGCTTGTAGTGAGAATACCTAAACGAGTTGAATAAAATTTAATGACCTAAAAGGCCAAAAAAGAATTACTCAGCAGCAGCTTCTGGCTTAGCTTCTTCTTCACGACGTGGTGCACGTTCTTCACGGTCATCACGACGAGGAGCACGCTCTGCACGCTCTTCTTTTTGCTTAAGCATGATAGATTGCTCAGTCACAGCGCCTTTAGTGCGCATGATCATGTTACGTAGAACTGCATCGTTAAAACGGAAAGCAGTTTCTAGCTCGTCCATCACTTCTTGGCCAGCTTCAACGTTCATAAGAACGTAGTGAGCTTTGTGAAGTTTGTTGATTGGGTAAGCCATTTGACGGCGGCCCCAGTCTTCTAGACGGTGGATAGTACCACCAGCTTCAGTGATTGAACCAGTGTAACGCTCGATCATGCCAGCAACTTGCTCGCTTTGATCAGGGTGAACCATGAATACGATTTCATAATGACGCATTTGGTTGCTCCTTACGGATTATTAGCTTCCACGAAAGGCTCGGTCGTCCAAGGGAAGCAAGGAACTAAAGAAAAATGACCGAGTTTTAAGGACGGCAAATATTATAGAAAGAACCCGGTATTGGCAAGCGGTATTTGGCTAATAATGAAACAGTTTTTCTGTCGCCATCTAGCCATCCGACAAACCGATGGCTTTTGCTATAACAGCCTAAAAAGAAACGCTCACCAACAAGAGGCGAGCGTTAATAAATTCATAGACTTAGGGTCGTTTTGCCTTTTGACTCAGCTTAACCCTATTGAGCTAGGCGCTGACGTACCGCTTCGAACAGACAGATGCCTGATGCTACCGAAACGTTTAGGCTCGACACGCTGCCTGACATTGGAATCTTAATTAGGTCATCACAGGTTTCACGCGTTAAACGACGCATCCCGTCACCTTCTGCACCCATAACTACCGCAAGAGGACCCGTTAGCTTCGCTTGATAGATATCATGCGTTGCTTCACCTGCGGTACCCACGAACCATACACCCTGCTCTTGCAGTGCACGCATTGTACGAGCTAGGTTGGTTACGCGTACTAGAGGAACGGTTTCAGCTGCGCCACAAGCAACCTTACTTACGGTTGCCGTTAGCGGCGAAGAGCGGTCTTTCGGTACGATAACAGCAGCAACACCCGCGGCATCCGCATTACGCAGACAAGCACCTAGGTTATGAGGGTCTGTTACGCCGTCTAGAACCAACAGCAGAGGCTGTTCGTGCTGCGCAAGGATATCGTCTAGGTGAGTTTCATTAAGCTGCTTAGCAGGCTTCACCTTAGCAATAAGACCTTGGTGATTCGCACCTTGTGCTTTTTCATCAAGCGGCTTACGACCCATTTGTTGAATCGATACGCCAAATTGCTGCAATTGATTCAGTAATGGAAGCAGGCGATCGTCTTGACGCCCTTTCAGTACATAGGCTTCGATAAAACGTGCTGGATCTTTTTCTAGTACGGCTTTCACCGCGTGAATACCGTAAATAAATTCGTTACTCATTGTCTCTGGTTACTCTTATTGCTCAGAGGTGAATGTCATCAAACCCGATGCACCCATCTCTGTATTGTTTATTTCGAGAGCATGCATCTTCCGTCTGATACTCTCGCATTTAAATTCGTTAGACGTTTAAGCCCTACTCGTCACTGTAATGACGATAGCTTAAGACTTATCAGCCTTTGGCTTACGGCTTGCTGCACGCTTTTTCTTTGCACGAGCTTTAGCAGCACCAGTTTTATTCGCTGGCTTTTTCTTCTTAGCTGAGCTTTCGCTACTTCCATCAGGTCGTTTAGTTGGTTCAACTAAAGGCGTTGCAGGTACACCCGGCTTATTGCTCTTCACCGCTGAACGCTTCTTGCTTTTCGCCTTTTTCATCGCTTCAGCAGCACGCTTCTTGGCTGTTTTACCTTTACCACGCGGCTGACGATCGGTGTCTTCTAAATCAAAGTCGATTTGACGAGTTTCTAAGTTAACCGCAGAAACCTTCACTTTAACCGAATCACCCAAGCGGTAAATATTACCTGAGCTTTCACCCACTAGACGCTGACCAACAGCATCAAATTGGTAGTAGTCATTCGCTAGCGCAGAAATATGTACCAGACCATCGATGTGCAGTTCAGTTAGACGCACAAAGAAACCGAAGCCAGTCACGTTGGCAATCACGCCATCCATCACTTCGCCAACATGGTCTTGCATGTATTCACATTTCAGCCAGTCGTTCACTTCACGTGTAGCATCATCAGCACGACGCTCAGTCATTGAACACTGTTCGCCGTAGAAGTCCATATCATCGAAAGTGTAGTGGTAACCACCGGTTGGCGTCCAACGCTCGCTGTTACGACCTTCTTCTTTCGCAATAAGGTACTTAATCGCACGGTGCAATAGCAAATCTGGGTAACGACGAATTGGCGAGGTAAAGTGAGCATAGCGTTTAAGAGCTAGACCAAAGTGACCCGCGTTATCCGCGTTGTATACCGCTTGCTTCATTGAGCGTAGCAGCATAGTTTGGATTAATTCACGATCTTCACGTTCGTTAATCTGCTGCATCAGTTGTGCATAATCTACCGGAGATGGCGACAGGCCACCTTCCAGCGTTAAACCTAATTCACTTAAGAAACTCTTAAAGCCCATTAAGCGCTCTTCACCCGGAGTATCGTGAACACGGTACAGCGCAGGCTCTTTTGCTTTTTCTACATAAGATGCCGATGCGATATTCGCAAGAATCATACATTCTTCGATGATCTTGTGTGCATCGTTACGGATTACTGGCTCAATACGGTCAATCTTACGATCCGCATTGAAGATAAACTTAGTTTCTACCGTTTCAAATTCAATCGCACCACGTTCGTCACGCGTTTTCTTAAGCACCTTGTACATATTATGAAGCTCTTCAAGATGTGGTACTTCTGGTTCGTAACGTTCACGTAATTCTTCATTGCCATCTAAGATCGCGCCTACTTTGTTATAAGTAAGACGAGCATGGGAATTCATGACTGCTTCGTAGTGCTTGTAGCCTGACAGTTTACCTTTGTCTGAGATAGTCATCTCACACACCATACACAAACGGTCGACTTGAGGGTTCAATGAACACAAACCATTTGAAAGTACTTCTGGTAGCATTGGGACAACTTGTGACGGAAAGTATACCGAGTTACCACGGTTAATCGCTTCTTTGTCTAGCGCTGTCTCTGGGCGAACGTAGTAACTTACGTCAGCAATCGCTACCCATAAACGCCAGCCGCCGCCTTTCTTCGCTTCACAGTAAACCGCATCATCGAAGTCACGCGCATCTTCGCCATCAATCGTAACCAATGGGAGTTTGCGTAGATCAACACGTCCTTCTTTTGCTTCTTCAGGAACATGCTCACCAAGATTTTCGATTTGCTTATCTACCGCTTCAGGCCACTCTTGTGGGATCTGGTGAGTACGGATCGCGATCTGCGTTTCCATACCCGGAGCCATATTCTCACCAAGAACTTCGGTCACTTTACCCATCATGTTACGAGAACGACCACCACGGTCCGTAATTTCAATCACAACCACATTACCCATTCGAGCACCGCCTTTATGCTCAGTTGGGATCTGGATGTCGTGACTAATACGCGAATCATCAGCAACCACATAAGAATGGCCGTACTCTAGGAAGAAACGACCAACAAGTGGCGTTTTACGCTCTTCAAGCACACGAACCAAACGGCCTTCACGACGGCCACGCTTACTGTTGTCAGTAGGCTGAACCAATACGTAATCACCGTGCATGATGGTTTTCATCTGATGATGCGGCAGCACGATATCATTGTCTTTACCCACACTGCCGTCTGGGCGTACCCAACCATGACCGTCTTTATGACCAATCACAAAGCCTTTAATCAATTCCATCTTCTCAGGCAATGCGTAACACTGACGACGGGTAAAGATAAGCTGCCCATCACGCTCCATTGCACGTAAACGACGACGCAGCCCTTCATATTGTTCCTCTCCAGCCAAACCCAAAGCTTCGAATAGATCGTTGCGGTTCATAGGAATATTCGCGTCTGTTAGAAACGAAATAATGAACTCACGGCTTGGTACTGGGTTTTCGTAATTTTTCGACTCTCGGTCGGCAAAAGGATCAACAGTGGTTGTCGCTGTCGTGTTTTCTGACATTGGTGTGTTTTTTGACATAGGCGGGCCTGCTTAAGCAAGGAAGGTATATTACCCCTAGTATATCTGATGCTAGAGGTAAGCTACAGATATGCTTTGGAAAAGCCTAAAATAACCTAAGATTGATACATATCTTCACTTTGTTAAACATCACTTCATAGACGCGGACTATCATCAAAATTTCAAGCAAACGATAAAACAAACGTTTGCGCCATGAATGAAATACACTATTATCCACACACTTTAACAACACCTGTTCTGAGTATTGATATGAAACTAAAACGCACCCTATTGGCTTCAGCGATGGCAAGCCTAGCTCTATTTCCATTTGCGAGTTCAGCAATGGAAAAAGCTGACCTGATGATAACCGATGCCATGGTTCTAACCATGAACCAAGAAAAAACGGTTTACGAGAGCGGCACTGTTGTGGTCAAAGACAACAAAATCATTGCGGTTGGCGATGCTTCACTAGAGAAGCAGTACCAAGCTAAACAAGTGCTAGACGTTGATGGCGATATCGTAATGCCAGGTCTCATCAATACTCATACTCACGTATCCATGACGGTTTTCCGTTCGTTGGCCGATGATGTGCCTGATCGCTTGCACCGCTACATCTTCCCACTTGAAGCTAAGTTAGTATCTCGCGATATGGTTCGTATAGGCGCTAACCTTGGTAACGTTGAAATGGTAAAAGGTGGCGTAACTACTTACGCTGATATGTACTACTTTGAAGACGAAGTGGCTAAAACTGTTGATAAAATTGGTATGCGTGCAGTATTAGGCGAAACAGTAATCAAATTCCCAGTGGCTGATGCAGCAAACGCAGAAGAAGGTATTAAATACGCTTTAAACTTCATTGAAGAATATAAAGATCACCCGCGTATTACGCCTGCATTTGCTCCTCACGCCCCTTACACAAACACAACCGAAGTCCTTCAAAAAGTAGCAAAGCTTTCTCTAGAACTTGATGTTCCAGTAATGATTCACTTAGCTGAATCTCATCGTGAAGAAGAAAAAATTGCAAAACGAGCTGAAGGTTTATCTCCGGTTCAATACATGGACAGCATTGGTGCACTAAACAAAAACTTAGTTGGCGCACACATGATCCTAGTAGACGATCATGATATCGAGCTAGTGAAAAAATCAGATATGGGCGTAGCTCACAACATGAGTGCTAACATCAAGTCAGCAAAAGGCGTGTCACCTGCGCTTAAGATGTATGACGAAAATGTACGTATCGGTTTAGGTACTGATGGCCCAATGTCAGGTAACACATTGAGCACCATTGATGAGTTCAACCAAGTCGCTAAGGTTCACAAATTGGTGAATAAAGATCGTGCTGCAATGCCGCCGATCAAAGTGATCGACATGGCAACAATGGGCGCAGCAAAAGCACTACACATGGAAGATAAGATCGGTTCTCTTGAAGCAGGCAAACTAGCCGACATCATAGTGATCGACACCAAGGCTCCAAACATGGTTCCTGTGTACAACCCATACTCAGCATTAGTTTACTCAGCTAACTCGGGGAACGTTCGTCACACCATCGTTGATGGCAAGATCATCATGCAAGATCGCGACATGCTAACGGTCGATGAAGATCAAATTCGCCAAGAAGCACTCGATTTCACCAAAGTCGTTCGTAAGACGGTAATTGAATCTGGTGAAGTTGTTCAGTAACGTCATCGAATGAAATAAACGGTTTTCCGTTCAGATCAAAAAAGGCCTCATAGGTATTTACCTATGAGGCCTTTTTATATCGATATCTTTCTAGTTCAAGGTTGATGGTTAACGAGTGCAGTCGTTAATCATCAACCTTAATTAATAATTGTAATTACCAGAACACGTCTCGACGTTTTGCTCGAGCGATAATGTTGTCTGGCATTCTCCGCTCTAAACCGCTTCGAAGCACAGTTATACGCTTATGTTGCCTTTGATCCGCAGTCACCGAGTTGTATAACCAGCGATAAGCATCTTCATAATCTAACGGGCTACCGTAATCACGTAGCAAGAGTTCCGCTAAGTGGATACTTGCACTTAAGTTACCCATCGAGGCGGCTTCACGTAAATACGGGATCGCACGCTCTTTGTCTTGCTGCACCAAAGTGCCAAGAGAATAATAACGTCCTAACTGCTCGAGTGCCGCTGGTAAACCTTGATGTGCTGCGTTTTCCATATAGTAAAGACCAAGCTCTACATCTTGCGGAACACACACACCCCAAGCCAGCATATCACCGTATAAAAACTCATAAGAAGGCAAGCTAATACGTGTTGCACGAGCAACGATATCTTCAACTAACTGGCACTTATCAGCTTTCACTCGCTCTAGGTGTTGATTATTCTCAATTAAATTAATCAGTTCAGCTTCTGTATATATTGGAACGGGCTCTCCCACATCAGCCAAATCTGCATGACTCAAGGGTGAGCTCAGCGCCACTATCAATGAAGCTGCTACAATTCGTAGCTTCATACCTGCACTCTATTATCTGTCGTTAAAGCTATCTATTGAGGGCAGCAGACGATTTCTGCACGCACCAAAATAGGGTGAACTTCACTTTCCATGATATCTGTATCGGCAATAACCTTGACGGCTTTAGACAAAACTTGCCGCTAATGGGCAATATTTTGCCATATGGCGTTCAAAAGATCATCACGAACGGCTTCGTTTTCAAATTGCAGGTATTAAAAAGCCGACTTAATAAAGTCGGCTTTTAGAAAACTATTTCATTATCAAAGTACTTTAATTACCTCAGTACGGTTCGTGCTGTGGTAATCACTCAGCTGGCATTATGCGCCGTATGGGTGAACCTTGATGATAGTTTCGTTACGATCTGGGCCAGTTGATACGATATCAATTGGAACGCCAGTTAGGTCTTCGATACGCTTGATGTAATCTAGAGCAGCTTGTGGAAGCGCGTCGATAGATTTAGCACCAAATGTGTTTTCAGACCAACCAGGCATTGTTTCGTAGATTGGCGTCGCTTCTTCGAATGACTCAGCAGCCATTGGAGAAACTTCTAGGATAGAACCATCTTTCATCTTGTAACCAGTACAGATTTTTAGTTCTTCTAGGCCATCTAGAACGTCTAGTTTAGTTAGACACATACCAGATAGAGAGTTAATTTGGATTGCACGACGCATAGCAACAGCATCGAACCAACCTGTACGACGTAGACGACCAGTAGTTGCGCCAAACTCGTGACCAACATCGCCTAGGTGCTTACCGACTGGATCTTGCTTCTCAAGGCCATCGTATAGCTCAGTTGGGAATGGACCTGAACCAACACGAGTACAGTAAGCCTTAGTAATACCAAGGATGTAACCGATGTGACGAGGACCGAAACCAGAACCTGCAGCAACACCACCAGCAGTCGTGTTAGAAGACGTTACGTATGGGTAAGTACCGTGGTCGATATCTAGTAGCGTACCTTGAGCACCTTCAAACATGATCTTGTCGCCGCGCTTACGTGCTGCGTCTAGTTCGTCAGTTACGTCGATAACCATCGCAGTTAACATGTCTGCGTAGCTCATCGCTTGCTCAAGTACTTCTTCGTAGCTTACTGTTTCAGCTTTGTAGAAGTGCTCTAGTTGGAAGTTGTGGAATTCCATAACTTCTTTTAGCTTCTCAGCAAATGCTTCTTTATCGAAAAGGTCGCCAACGCGTAGACCGCGACGAGCAACTTTATCTTCGTAAGCAGGACCGATACCACGACCTGTTGTACCGATAGCTTTAGCGCCACGAGCGATTTCACGCGCGTTGTCGATAGCAATATGGTACGGAAGAATTAGAGGACAAGCTTCAGAGATGAAAAGACGCTCACGCACTGGGATACCGCGTTCTTCAAGAGGCTTCATCTCTTTAAGAAGTGCGTCAGGCGATAATACAACACCGTTACCAATAACACATTTAACGTTATTGCGTAGGATGCCTGATGGAATTAAGTGAAGAACGGTTTTTTCACCGTCAATTACAAGTGTGTGACCTGCATTGTGACCGCCTTGGTAGCGAACCACGTATTTTGCATCTTCAGTTAAAAGGTCAACGATTTTACCTTTACCTTCATCACCCCATTGGGTGCCTAGAACGACTACGTTATTTCCCATCTTTCCAATTTCTGTTGCTAATTAAAAATGGATTCTAGCACTGAATCACACTTCTTGCAGTCACTTTTTGTTCATAAACGTTAACGCTGTACAAAAATAAACCAGCGATAACTGAGGGCGAATGTGTAAAGATGCTGATATCATTGCATTTTATAGACAAAAGGCAGAACCATGTCTCAATCAATTTGGCTCGCTATTGGGCTCGTTCTTATCGTTGAAGGGCTCGGCCCCTTGATTGCACCCAATGGCTGGAGAAACATGGTCGCGCAACTGAGCGAGCAACCAGACACGCAACTGCGCCGTATTGGCGGCTGTCTTGTGGTGGCCGGTGCCGTTATCGCTTTCATGACCTACCGTTAGGTTTTCTCAAAATACGGAGTTGTCACTACGACTTCCCTCGAATATTCAATGGTCAACCCGCAGTATTCAACGAATAGAAAACAAAAAGGCTCCCATTATGGGAGCCTTTTGATTTTTAGGTACTTCGCTAATTTAATGAATTAACGAATCAGCTTATTTTGCTGGAGCACCGCTTGCTTGATTCATGTATTGGAAGAAGTCAGTCTTCGGATCCAGTACTAGAATATCGCTCTTATCGCTAAATGATGTCTCATAAGCTTGCAGTGAACGCATGAAGCCATAGAACTCAGGGTCTTTGCTAAATGCATCAGAGTAGATCTTCGCTGCTTCTGCATCAGCATCACCACGAGTCACTCGAGCAGTACGGTCAGCTTCAGCAAGAACAGTCGCGACTTCTAGCTCAGCTTGAGCACGGATAACTTCTGCTTTCTCACGACCTTGTGAACGGTGTCTACGAGCAACCGACTCACGTTCTGCACGCATACGGCGGTAGATAGATTCACTGATTTCGTCAGGAAGGTTAATCTTCTTCATTCGGAAATCAACAACTTCAACACCTAAATCAGCCATCGCACTTTCTGCCGTTCCAGACAAAACGTTTTCCATGATCTTATCGCGTTCGCCATCAACTTCTAGTGCTTCTGCAGCCGCTACCGTTGTGACAACTTCGCTATCAGCAGAGTCTGGCAGGATGTCCTTATTACGAGGACCTGACACGATCTGCTTAATTTCACGAGAACCAATTTCAGAACGAAGAACATCTGTCACTTTACGCTCAAGAAGTGCTTCTGCCGTCATGATATTGCCGCCGCCGGTACTCAGATAAAAACGTCCAAAATCAGCAATACGCCATTTTGCGTAGGTATCAATTAGAACGTCTTTTTTCTCTGATGTTACGAAACGGTCAGAACGACCATCCATCGTTTGAATACGAGCATCAAGTACTTTTACGCGATCAAACATCGGCAGTTTAAAGTGCAAGCCTGGTTCATAGATTCGTGATACGCCGTTGTCATCGAGAACTCGACCAAAACGAATTACCATGCCACGTTCGCCTTCTTGAATCACAAATAGTGACATCAATAGAAGGGCAATCGTCACAACTAATACAGGGATCATTAATTTACGCATTATTAGTATCTCCCTTGACGTGAACTGTCTGAACGAGTTTGAGTGCTAGACTTTGGATCGGCTTGAGTTTCTAACTCAATTTGATCGTAAGTTGATGATGTTTTTGCAGGGCGAGTGCCCGACTGAGAACCACCTTGTGCGCCTAGCTTATCAATTGGTAGGTATAGCAAGTTACCGCTTGATTCAGAATCAATCAGGACTTTCGATGTGCTTGAGTACACTTTTTCCATTGTATCAAGGTACATACGGTTACGTGTTACTTCAGGAGCAGCTTGGTATTCAGGTAGCAGTTTCTCGAACTGAGCTACTTGACCTAGAGCACCATTAACTGTGCGCTCTGAGTAACCCACCGCTTCTTTCTTCAAACGCTCAGCACGACCTGTTGCTTTTGGAAGAATGTCATTTCGGTAAGCTTCAGCTTCACGCTCGAAACGCTCTTCATCCTCACGAGCCGCGATAGCATCATCAAATGCATCTTTCACTTGCTCAGGTGGACGTGCTGACTGGAAGTTCACGTCAACAATCAGAATACCCATGTCGTAGCTATCAATAATACGGTTCAACGTTTCTTGAGTGCTTTGACGAATCTGCTGACGACCACTTGTCAAGATACTATCCATTAGTGAGTCACCAATTACCGCACGAAGCGCAGAATCGGTTGCTTGGCGTAAACTGTCGTCTGCATTCGTTACACGATACAAGTATTTGTATGGGTCAGAAACACGGTATTGAACACCCATTTCAACGGTCACAACGTTTTCATCTTTCGTTAGCATGGTGCCAGCAGCACGTAGAGAACGAATCGCTTGAACGTTTACCAGTTGCTCATCTTTGATTTCATCGATAAAGCGTGGGTGCCAGTTAAGACCAGGTTCCTCAATACGGTCGAACTGACCCAGTCGAAGTACTACTGCTCTTTCTGCTTCGCCAACGGTATAGAAACCAGCGAAGAACCAGATAGCAATCGCAATGACAGCAATGACACCAAAGCCAATCGCACCGCCACCACCAATAGATGGCCCGTTACCGTTGCCACCTTTTTTACCAAACTTGCCACCTAACTTTTGACTTAGTTTACTAAACACTTCGTCTAAGTCTGGCGGTCCTTGATCTCGGCCGCCGCGATTATTGTTCTTACCCCAAGGGTCGTTATCGCGGCCGTTATTATCGCCGTTGTTGTTATTTCCAGGCTCATTCCACGCCATTAGAAAGCTCCATCATTTGATATGACGTTATACTGTAGCAGTCTCTTTGGTAACGATAAAGCCACCTAAGAGTGCCCCTTCTCTTTTTTCAAGTTTAGACCAATCTATTTGTTGCATTCGGATATCTATCAACAAGTTACCATTTTCATCATACTCTTCTTGTTGAATACATTTCATCTCAAAGAATAAGCTACGAATACGGCCCTGATGTTGATGTGGAATACACAATCGGAATTGAACCATTTGACTTGCTAAACGCTCAGTTAAAGCTTCAAACAGCAGTTCAATGCCTTCTCCTTCCATTGCAGAAACCCAAACAGCGCGAGGTGCGCCCTCTTCGTCTCTTTCAATTCGAGGTTTTTGGTCTTCCATGCAGTCAATTTTGTTCATGACTACAAGGGTTGGCACTTCATGAGCATCGATTTCTTCTAATACTTCATGAACAGCCTGAATGTTCTCACGAAAGCGGTCATCACTGGCATCAACTACATGTAACAAAATGTCAGCTTCCTGCGTCTCTTGTAACGTAGCCTTGAACGCAGCGACCAAGTCGTGTGGTAGATGACGGATAAAACCTACGGTATCTGCGAGAATTGCAGGCCCGACATCTGCCAAATCAATCTTACGTAGTGTTGGGTCTAAGGTTGCAAACAGTTGGTCTGCCGCATAAACACCAGCACTTGTGATACGATTGAAAAGTGTTGATTTCCCCGCGTTGGTATAACCAACCAAAGAAATTGTTGGGATTTCAGCTCGATTACGAGCACGTCGTCCTTGTTCACGCTGCTTAGCGACTTTCGCTAAACGACGTAATATTGCCTTTATACGGTCACGCAACAAACGTCGATCGGTTTCCAGTTGAGTTTCACCTGGACCACGAAGACCAATACCACCTTTCTGCCTTTCAAGGTGAGTCCAACCACGAATCAATCGAGTAGAGATATGACGAAGCTGAGCGAGCTCAACTTGTAGCTTACCTTCATGAGTTCGCGCACGTTGTGCAAAGATATCTAAGATCAAACCCGTGCGATCTATCACACGACATTTACACAATTGCTCGAGGTTTCGCTCTTGGGCAGGAGAGAGGGAGTGGTTAAAAATCACAATTTCAGCACCGGTTAGCTGAACAGCTTGTGCGATTTCTAGGGCTTTACCTTCTCCAACGTAGTATTTAGGGAGTGGGGATTGTCGGCTACCAGTAATCACTTGTAGCGTTTCTACCCCCGCTGAGGAGACCAGCATTTCACATTCGCTCAGGTCTTCCCATTCTCCCTCTTGCGTGAAGTTGATATGAACAAGTACGGCTCGCTCGCCGGATTCATAACGGTCAAACAAGCAACCAACTCCTTATTACAGCGCAAGCTGTATCAATTGAACGATTAATCTTCAGTCTTCTCAGGACGATCAGATGGCGCGCGTTGTTGCTCGCCGCTGTGGTGACTAACTGCACGAGCAGGAACCACAGTAGAAATCGCATGCTTGTAAACCATTTGGTTTACTGTGTTCTTCAATAAGATCACGAATTGATCGAAAGACTCGATCTGACCTTGCAGCTTGATGCCGTTAACAAGATAGATAGAGACTGGAATGCGTTCACGACGGAGTGCATTTAGGAATGGGTCTTGTAGCGATTGCCCCTTAGCCATTTTATTTTCCTTATTTATATTTTGTTGTAATTATTTAGCTAGTGGTGCACAAAAAGGTGCGGCCTTTGCATCTGAGCTAAACGAATAAAAAAACTCCGTTGTTATTGAAAGGCTGTGATTTTTAAAAGCCTCAACAACTGATCCTTTCCAGAGTATATTCACGCAAAAGCGATCACATTATACACAGCAATACTAATCAGATGCTATTGCATCTGAAAGAGTTTCTAACGCCTGTTCAATGTTTTCGCTATCCAACCAAGTTAAATCATCCCAACTGCGTAACCAGGTGATTTGTCGCTTGGCCAATTGACGGGTTGCGCAGACACCACGGAAAACCGCTTCGTCTAAATCGCAATTCCCATCTAAATAATCCCACATCTGCCTATAACCAACGCATCGGATCGATGGCAGTTCAGGGTGAAGATCCTCTCTGGCGTACAACGCTTTCATTTCATCTTCAAATCCCGCTTCTATCATCTTCTCGAAACGCAGCTCAATGCGGCGATGGAGTTCTTTCCTTTCCTTGGGAGCTATTGCAAATTGTTTTACACGAAATGGCAGGCTATCGCCTTTCGTTTGAGTTAGCTCTGTTAATGTTTTACCCGAAATTCGATAAACTTCCAATGCCCTTGAAAGCCTTTGTGGATCATTTGGGTGTATTCTTTCAGCGGATACGGGATCTATCTCTCTTAATTGATCATGCAATGCCTGCCAACCCTGTTCAATAGACTCCGCTTCAATCTGCTTACGAATCTCTTGATCCGCGGCGGGTAGTGGCGATAAACCTTCCAACAATGCCTTGTAGTAAAGCATTGTGCCACCAACAAGTAGCGGGATTTTACCTTCCGCTACAATCTTATTCATTTCACTGATCGCATCACGACGAAAGTCAGCCGCAGAATACGCTTCGCTTGGGTCTAGAATATCAATCAAGCGATGAGGCGCGAGCGCGAGCTCTCCTGCATCCGGCTTAGCAGTACCAATATCCATGTCTTTGTAGATTAGCGCCGAATCGACACTGATGATCTCTACCGGGTATTTCTGACGTAAGCGGATAGCTAAATCTGTTTTTCCTGATGCCGTTGGGCCCATTAAAAACAACGCTAAAGGTAATTTTTCAGTCATGATATTTTGTATTTATTTCTCTGTTAGAGCACTTAATTAAAAGGCTTCATGTCGCGATACACTTGTCTACTAAGAAAAGCCTCATCGCAACAGTTAAATCGTAAACAGCCGAAGCCGTAAATAAGCTTAATTTATCTAAAACTCAGCTGTGAAAATTCACCTACAAACTAAGCCATAAAAGCAGCGATGGTTGCAGAAAAGTCGATAGGATTAACAAATTCGGGATCATCTAATGGAAGTAGACCATGCCAAAGTTGCTCAAGTTCCCCAACTAGTTGAACCGCTTCAGATAAAGTGTAGTCGTTTTTTACTTGTGCTGTCTGAATCCCGATCCAGTTAACCAGTAATGGTAACGTATCGCTAGAAAAGCTATGACCTTGAGTTTCCGAGGCCTGAGCGTTTATTGAAGCCGCGTACGATAACAGATCTGGGATCAAAATTTGTAAGTTTTGCTGCCTCAAAGGAGAAGGCACTCCCATCACCATTATCGCTTCGTTATTCCTAGCTTTAAGCTCGATACCAAGCACAGACAGTATGGGACTTAGCGCCTTAGCGACATCGACTAAATCAGCGCCTAATTTGATGGATAAAGGCACTAATAATGGTTGGCTCTTTAACGCGCCATCACGCGTATCAAGCTGACCAACAACACGCAATAACTCAGCCTTAGCCAAAGAAACCAACACACTGCCGTTCTTGTTTCCCATTACCAAATATTGGCATTCCACTACCGAGACTGCTTTGCCTAAGTCCGTCACAGGTGCTCTTGGCTTTAAATGAACAGGGTTCTGTTGAGCAGGCTTAGCTTCTTTATTTTCTATGCTGTCTATATTTTCTAAGTTGTCTCTGGTTTCTACTGGTGCCACATGCTCGTGAGGTGAGGATGGTTCTACAACTTGGTCATCAAAATCTGGCGTTTTCAGAAGCTCTTTATAGGCCTTCACTTCTCGCTTAGATGGAGCAGGTTCACCATGATGTTGGTGCGGTTCTTTTTCTTTTTTAGGTTCAGGTCGAGACTCTATCCACTCTTGGCGAGGCGAGCCTGTAAAACTGGTTTCGCGATCCGACGAGCCTCTGCTAGACGATGAACCTCGGTTAGCTGGTGAGCTATAACGCTGCCCACCATCATTAACGCTGTGCTGAGGGTTATCATAAACCTGTTCAGATTCGGCTTTTCTTGGGTAGGCTGGCGTTTGCTCAATAGCATATCTTTCACTATCAGATACTTGAGGTTGTTCTGAACTGCTCGGCATTATGCTTTCAGGCTCTGAGAAACTGGCAATCTCTCCGATACCCGGATTCGAGCTACCTTGCTGATGATGCATCACTTCTGACTGATGAAACGCAGACTGCTTGATCGGTGCTGCATCAATTTGTTTGCTTTGGGCTAAGCCATCACTCAAGGCTTGGTAGATAAAGTCGTGTACAAGGCGGGCTTGATGAAAACGCACTTCATGTTTTGCAGGATGAACATTCACGTCCACCTGATGTGGGTCTAGCTCGATGAACAACACATACGTAGCGAATTGGTCGGGGCGCAAGCTAGTTTCGTAGCTTTGACGAATCGCATGGTTGATGAGCTTGTCACGCATCATACGACCATTCACATAACAGTATTGCAGATCGCTTTGTTGTCTTGCTCCTTCAGGCGTGGTGATCCAGCCATGAAGTTTTAAGCCTTGATGCTCAAGTTCGATCTTAAGCATATGGCGAACAAAAGGATTGCCACATACAGCTGCGATGCGCTTTTCGGCTTGAACTTGTGTTTTTGCAGCGCGGTACTGACGAATCATTTTACCGTTATGACGAAGGTTAATCGTCACATCAAAACGGCTCAATGCAATGCGTTTAAGCAGCTCATCGATATGCGTGAATTCAGTTTTCTCGGTGCGTAAGAATTTACGTCGTGCCGGAGTATTGAAGAACAGATCCAATACCTCAACCGAGGTGCCGATGGGATGCGCTGCTGGCTGCAGTTTCACCTGCATATCACGACCTTCACTATGTGCAGCCCAAGCTTGATCCTGAGTCGTAGGGCGTGAAGTCATAGTTAGACGCGCAACAGAGCTAATACTCGCCAGTGCTTCACCTCGGAAACCTAGGCTGACGATCGCTTCAAGGTCATCAAGAGTATGAATTTTAGAGGTAGCATGACGGCTTAATGCCAAGGCAAGCTCATCTTTAACAATGCCCTTGCCGTTGTCACGAACGCGGATCATCTTAGCGCCACCTTTATCGATATCGATATCGATACGTGTCGCACCAGAATCCAAACTGTTCTCAACCAACTCTTTCACAACAGAAGCTGGTCTTTCTACCACTTCACCCGCTGCGATTTGGTTCGCTAACCGAGCTGGCAGTATTTTGATCGTCATATTTATAGTTACCTTACTGCCACTGATGGAAACATGTCTGCGTTAAAAGTTTATTTGTGTGGAATAATCAACACCTGACCCACTGCTAGGCTGTCAGATCGTAGCTTATTCGCTTGGCGAATGCTGTTGACGCTCACGCCGTATTTAGAAGCAATCTTACCTAGGTAGTCACCTCTTGCGACTTTATGCTTGCGCAGAGGTACGTCTTTCACTTCAACCGTAATACGTAGCTTCTGGCCTACTCTCACGGTTTCAGACTTCAAGCGGTTCTCACGTTTGATATCTGCAACTCGAACTTTGTAACGGCTGGCTATCTTGCCTAGATACTCTCCAGACTTAACCGTGTGTGTCACCGTTTTACGGCTTGTTGTGGTAGCCGCTTGTGAACCCGAGCTTGGAATTTTTAGAATTTGCCCTACCGCTAAGCTCGTCGACTTCAAACCATTCAACTTCACTAATGCTTGTGTAGACGTGCCGTACCTCTTCGCAATCACAGACAATGATTCACCACGCTGTACTTTGTGCTGACTGGTAGAGTTAGAAGATGCCGCCGCGTTAGAAATAACAATCCCTTCTGGTGGATTCGCTTTCAAATATTTAACGACCGCTTTGGTCACAGCTCGCGCAAGTTTGTCTTGATGCGAACGTTGGAAAAGAAGCTTCTCTTCGGTCGGATTCGAAATAAAGCCCGTTTCTACAAGTACCGATGGAATTTGTGGTGAACGTAACACAGCCAAGCTGGTGTTAATCGGCTTACTGTTATGCAGTTTTGCGACCTTACCCATTTCAGAGAGAATAGTCGTTGCCAGTTTATAGCCCTCTTTTTGAGAGTGGCTAAACTGCAAATCAAGCAGGGTTTGGTTGACGTTTTTATCTGCAATATTGCCAGTAAACGCAGCACCGCTGCCGCCCAGCAATTCTGACTGCTTCTCTTTGTTCTCAATCCAACGGGAAATCTCAGTATTTGCCCGTCGAGTATTCAACACGAACACCGAACCACCTCTTGGTTGAGGCGTCGTAAAGGCATCGGCGTGAATAGAGATCAAGAGGTGTGCTTCGTTCTCACGAGCAATTGCAACACGTCTGTTCAGGTTTACAAAGTAATCAGCATTACGTGTTAAACGCGTTTTGATTCCTGGAACCGCATTTAACTGCGCAGCGATCTTTTTCGAAATACTAAGAGTCGCATTCTTCTCATATTTACGAGATGGGCCAATGGAACCAGGATCTTCACCACCGTGGCCTGGGTCAATCACAATCAGAACATCACGCTGACGCTTAACTTGATTGAGGTTCTTACTCACTGTTGGCTTACTCGGCGTTGATGTTGCTTTGCCTTTACTTGCCGCACCATGAGGCAAGTCGATCACCAAGCGATGTCCGTACTGACCACCAGGAGTCGGACTGAGTTTAAACAACTCTGCTTTAGACGACTTCTTTAACTCAAAAACCAAGCGATACGTGTTTTTGTCTGGCGGTGAGCTTTTACGAATCTTAGATAGAACGGGGCTGTCTTTCACCACGACCGGTAACTTAGTTGCAAGGTTGGTCTTTTTTAAATCAACAACCAAGCGACTCGGGCTACTCAGGGTGAAATAGCTGAAATCCGCTTCTGATTTTAAATCGATAACCACACGAGTTTCTTCTGGAGAAGGCCAAACCCTTAAACTCTTTAGTGAGTTTGCAGAAACAAGTGAAGAAAACAATATAGAAAAAACAGCAGCCAACATAGCTACTGCTGAAATAAGGCGTCTAGAAATCAACATAACTCCAACTGACTAAGTAAGCGCTGTCCGTATTCACTGTTAGCGGTTAAAGAAACAATGCGGTGATCGTCTTGGTAACGAATATCAATATCCAAATCAGCTTCTGGTAGCATTCCATAACCTTTCTCTGGCCATTCAACCAAACAGATAGCATCTGGCGTGAAGTAGTCACGAATCCCCATAAACTCTAATTCTTCAGGATCGGCTAGGCGATAAAGATCAAAATGGTACACCTGCCAATCGGCAAGTTGATAAGGTTCAACTAGAGTATACGTTGGGCTCTTTACATTTCCTTGATGGCCAAGTGCTTTTACAAAACCACGACTGAAGGTCGTTTTACCTGCGCCAAGATCACCATGCAGATAAATAGTTGTCTGCTGTGAGCAAAGATTAGAAAGCTCCGTTCCTAATTGAATCGTTGCTTGTTCATCTTTCAAAGTAAATTGTTTCGTGCTCATGAATACGTTCTCTAAAAATCGATCGTTGACTATATAAAAATCAAAAGAACAAGAATAGTAAACCGTGATGCTTTTGGGAGACAAGCACTCAAGTGTAAGTTCTATGAAAAATACTGATCAAAACACGTCTGTTCTGGTCAATACCACTAAGATCCGTTAAGATCCGCCCCCATTTTTGCCGAACCTAATTTTAATTAGCCTTATCTCTAATTGTAAAACAGAGAAAATAAGAATTAAGAATGAAGCCATGAATCTAGACCATCTTGCTGAAAAAATTAAAATCTGGGGAAAAGAACTCGGCTTTCAAAAAGTTGGCATCTGCGATGTTGATTTAAGTGAACATGAAGCCCCTCTTCAAGCATGGCTAGATGCTGGCAACCACGGCGAAATGGATTGGATGGCTCGACATGGGATGATGCGTGCTCGTCCCAATGAACTTCACCCAGGCACCATTCGAGTGATCAGCGCCCGAATGAACTATCTACCACCAGAAGCTCAGTTTGCCTCTAACCTAAGCGATACCACTCAAGGTTATATCAGCCGTTATTCTTTAGGCCGCGATTATCACAAATTGTTCCGCAACCAGTTGAAAAAGCTGGGACAAAGAATCGAAAAGGAAGTCGAAGGTTTAGACTCACGTCCTTTCGTGGATTCAGCGCCCATCTTGGAACGACCGCTCGCTCAAAAAGCAGGGTTGGGCTGGACAGGTAAACACTCATTAATTCTTGATAAAGACGCTGGCTCTTGGTTCTTCCTAGGAGAATTGTTAGTTAACATTCCTCTTCCAACAGATGAACCCAGTGTCGATGAGTGCGGCAAATGCACCGCATGTATCACCTCTTGTCCAACGGGCGCCATTATTGCTGATGGCGTAGTGGATGCTCGAAAATGTATCTCGTACTTAACCATTGAATATGATGGTGTGATCCCGGAAGAGTTTAGAGACGCAATTGGTAATCGTATTTACGGTTGCGATGACTGTCAGTTAGTTTGCCCGTGGAACCGCCATGCCGAACTCACTGAGCAAACAGACTTCCACCGCAGAGAAGACTTCCGAGAGGCAGACCTTGTTTCACTTTCAAGTTGGGATGAAGCTACCTTCCTAAAGAAGATGGAAGGCTCAGCGATAAGACGTATTGGACACACCCAATGGTTACGCAATATCTTTGTTGCTATGGGCAATGCGCCATTTCAACAACGCATTGTTGAAACACTGGAATCTCATCGAGGCAACAACGAAATGCTGGATGTGCATATTGAGTGGGCTTTAAATAAACAACTACAACAGTTACCCAATGCTAGCAGCATGCAAGAAGATAGCTCTACGCAGAAAAATAGTTGTGTGCAAAAAGATAGCAGCAAAATCCTCACCAAAAAGCACAGGCTAATACGCATCGTTGAGAAAGGGCTACCAAGAGACGCCTAACCCCTTAGGCATCAACGATTGGCAGGCCAATCCACACCAACAACCCACCATACAACACAACTCGTTGCACATAATTTTCGAACAATGTTTGACCTTGTTCTCAATTCTAACAATGTGGAAAAAATTCAGAACTCTCGTAAACTTCCGACACCCACGTAAAGTTAAACACAGTACCGATAAATGATTAAGATCAAAAAACAACAAGTTAACGATCTTTTATCAAATTCAAGGCAAGTATTCAACCTGATAAAAAACAATGAGTTACGATCGTCGCAATTCAGCTAATATACTGAAAACAAGAAAGATCTTTTAGAGAAATGTAAAGAATTGGGTCTGAAATAACTTTATCAACCAAGTTATCCACACTTGATACTTTGTGGATAAGTCTGTTTATAGATGTGAAAAACCTCAGGTATCTACTTCAGAGACCTGATGTTTACTAGCATTCTTGTTGCTAACAAAAATTTAAGACAAAAAAATATCCACCATAATGGAGGATTATTTGCTTTTTGGGGGGATTATGCTTCGCAGCATTAAAGAAAGAGCGTGACCGGTAAGGTCGTCTTTAAACACTGTGGCTTAAAGAGTTTTGTCTACATGAAAAGTAAACTGGAGCGATACATCGGGTTCGAA
>NZ_AJZM02000240.1 GCF_000272405.2 Vibrio tasmaniensis 1F-187 | reverse complement strand
TTACTTACTGTGATTGGTATAAATGACGAATACTGCAAGATTAGCGACTTTTAGACATAAAAAAAGAGAAAAGCGTCAGCCTTTCTCTTCCTATTTTGTGCCTTTAAGCACTAATGCTAAGTGAGCCTAGCTATTCAGCCATAGGCGCGCTTTGCCAAATTAGATTTGCTCAACGAAACCCATTAGGTGCTGTTTCACTTCGTCTGAAGCGAAAGCGCTGTCGACTGAGTACTTGTAGATTTCAGCGTAATCTTCTTGTGTTAGGTCGAATGTTTCACACACACGCTTCACTTCGTTGGTCATGGTTGTGTTCGACACAGTACGGTTGTCTGTGTTGATCGTAACAACGATGCCGTCTTTCTTGAATTCAGCAATTGGGTGGTCGCTGAATTTGTGAATACATTTAGTTTGAACGTTACTTGTTGGGCAAGTTTCAAGCGCAACTTGCTTCTCTTTAACGATGTTGTATGCGTCTTCGTTACCTTGGATGTGAACACCGTGGCCGATGCGTTCAGCGTCAAGCATTGTCACTGCATCGTAAACGTTTTGACCGTGCCATTGCTCACCAGCATGAACGGTAATGCGGTAGCCTTTTTCAAGAGCGTATTGCGTGTATTCAGGGAATTCAGCACAGAAGCCTGGCTTTTCGCCACCTGCGATATCAAACGCCACAACACCTTTACCTAGGTAGGGTTGGCCTGCGTCGATTACGTCTTTGATAGAATCTTTAGGGAACATACGAAGCACAGACATGATGTAGTTGCCTTTGATGTCGTATTTCTCTTCAGCGCGCTTCATGCCTTTTACTGCACTTGCAATGATCGTATCAAGAGACAGACCTTTATTTACGTGTAGGATTGGTGCGAAGCGAACTTCTAGGTATTTAACGTTCTCTAGTGCAGCGTCTTCGTAAAGCTCGAAAGAGATACGTTCAATTGCTTCTTCAGTCTGCATTACTTGCAGTGGCAGGCTGAAACAAGCCAGGTACTCATCTAGGTTTTTGCAATCTTCTGGCACAGTTAGAGATTGAACAACCTCGTCGCGATCTTCAGGTAGTTCGATATTGTACTGTTTTGCTAGGTCAATAATCGTATCTGGGCGAACACTTCCGTCTAGGTGGCAGTGTAAATCAATCTTTGGTAGTGCTAGAAAATCCATGAGTATTCCTTAATTCTATTATTCTTTGAGTGTTTTAACTCACATGCGCTAAATTTACCAAGACAATGATATGATTTAAAGTGACAATTAATCATCATTAACCTGAATTTAGGGAATATCATGGTAGATGTTAAAAGCTTACTTAAATGCGATATGAATTTGCTGCTTTGCTTGCACGTTCTGATTGAAGAACGAAGTGTGAGTAAAACGGCAGAACGACTCTTTTTGAGCCAGTCTGCGGTAAGTAAACAGCTCACTAAACTCAGAGCTTTGTTTGATGATCCGCTGTTTGAGCGTGAATCAAAGGGTCTATTCCCAACACCCAAAGCACTCGCGTTAGCGCCTAAGATCCACCAAATTCTACTGCAAATCGAAAAGCTGACTGTTCCCGAAGTTTTCGACCCCAAAGACAGTGAGCGTACCTTTACTATAGACCTTGTCGAAACCGCGTACACGGCGATTTATCCGCATTTTATGCCTACGGCACTTGCCGATGCGCCTCACATCACCATCAACAGTTCAACGTGGAGCAGCGACAGCTTCAAGCGCTTACTGAAACGTGAAGTGGATTTTGGTATCGGTATCTTTGAGCTAGATGAGCGCGCTTCTACCCACGTGCAGTGTATTCCTGATGAGCTGGACTATGTGGAGCTGTGCTTGGATTACTCGGTGTGTTTGATGCGAAATGACCACCCAGCCTTGCAAGAAGAGTGGAACCTCGACACTTTCTTGAAGTATCGACACATACAGTTGGTGACGGGCGGAGCCGGTGATTGGCTTCTAATGGAAGTGTTAAATTCCAAGCAATTGGAAATCAACAAAGCCGCTAATGTTTCAGACATCACCAGTGCCATTAAGCTGTGTAAGCAGAGTGATTTACTTATGTGTTACCCATACAACTCGGTACGCGATTACATTGATAGTGGAGAGTTGGTGATGAAGCCTGTCCCGGTTGATTTGGTGCCGGGAGGCTTGTTCCTTCTATGGCACAAATACTTCGATTCAGAACCTAGCCATAAATGGTTGCGCGATCTGATCATCGAGCAGACTCGATAGTTGAGATGTATAATCTATTCAAGCTTTTGAAAGATAAAACAAACGTAGTTGTTTGATAAAAAATCCAGTTTTATTTCGTCTTTTGGAATTAAGCTTCGTCTTATTCTGGGTGCTATTTTTATTTGGAAGATGAGAGATGACAATTCCACGGTTACCACAACAAATTATTGAAGACGCGTGTGAGTGGGCGATCATGCACGGTGTTGCGTTTCGCCAGTCAGATAATACCGCGAGGCATTGTCCTTTCAGCATTGCTCCTATGACTATGGAGCGTGAGGTGTATGAACACTTGTTGAAGGTAACACCGTTGATCACCAAGCTAATCAGCAATGTTTCCGAAGATCATGATTTCTTGCAGTCATCACTGAGTGATATGGCCAAAGCTGATCCGTTTTTTGGCCGCTTGATGGAACTGCATCAACAAGCGCATGGCGAGGTGTCTCATCGACTTTATCCTGCTCGCCAACCGTTGTTATTAATGCGTACTGACTTCATGGACGATCGCCAACATGGCGCGAAAGTGATCGAGTTTAATGGCATTGCTGCAGGTATGGCTCCATTCGGGCAAAAGGCCACAGAGTTCCATGATTACATGCACAATCAATGGCCTGAGACTTATCGGAGCTGGCTTGAAGATAAATCTGCCACACCTGCTGAAAACCAAGGCTTAAAGCAACTGGCTTATGGTATTGCGACTTCAGCAAGAAAAGTGCGAGCTGACTTTAATGATTCAGATAAGCCAACATTCTTGATGGTAGTACAGAAGAACGAAGACAATGTTTACGATCAACACCTACTTGAAATTGAACTGCAAAAGCAGGGTGTACGTACGGTTCGCCGCACCTTTGAACAACTTAGCTGTCAGCTTTCATCGGGTGATAACCAACGCTTGTTACTGCAAGATGTCGGCGCTGTCGATGTGGTCTACCTAAGAGCTGGCTATCAGTATTCAGATTACTGGGCACCAGAACTCAACGAATCGGTTTGTTGTCATACACTAAGCCAAACGCGCGTGTTTATGGAACAACACCATGTCGCAATGAACGCGACCATCAGCCAACAATTAGCGACCAGCAAAACCATGCAAATGCTGCTGACCATGATGCCTGCGTCAGAATACGCACGCTGGGGTTTAACGTTAGAAGAAGCAGAACTGGTGAAAAGTGTCTTGGCTGATATGAAGCCAATTAATACCGATACTATCGAGTGGTTCAATAGCGTGGCGATTAAACAAGAGTGGGTGTTGAAAAACCAAGGTGAGGGCGGCGGCCATTGTGTCTTTGGTGACGACATTAGCGAGCAATTGAGTCAACTTAAGCCAGAAGAGTACGACGCATGGGCATTGATGCAGCGCTTGTATCCACACGAACGCGACGTACCAACCATTGCGGTGCGTGACACTCAACAAACGCTGGTGACAGATTTAGTCAGCGAAGTTGGTCTATTTACCGCTTACTACCAAGGTAAGCCAGTTACCGAATTAGACGGTTATGCGGGCTACTTGATTCGTAGCAAACCTGCGAGTGAGAATGAAGGCGGGATCCACAGCGGCAAAGGGATTCTAGACTCGTTGGTGTTGATTGAACCCTAGTCTTATTAAGCACTAAGCACTAAGCATTAAGCATTAAGTAAGTCGTTTTGATAACTGAAATCCCGCTCCTACTTGGTTGCGGGATTTTTCGTTTTATAGGACGACAAAAAGATCTCATTGACACGGGTAGAATGATCGCTCTACCATGTGTGTAGAACAGTCACTCTACCTTTGGTCGGGTAATAAGAGATCCGCATGTTAAGAGAACAAATTGCAGAGAGCCTTGAGGTTGCGTTTAGCCAACATGGTTTTGCAGAGCCAAGTGTGGCTCAGCTAAAGACGGCATGTAATGTCAGCCTTCGCACGCTGTATAGGCATTACCCATCGAAAGAAGCGATGATAGTGGGCGCCTTAGAGCACCGTCATCACCGTTACCTAAATTTCCTGTTAGAAAGTGCGCCTGATGAGGGCCTGGCATCCATGCTGGATATCTTCGACAAGTTACAACAGTGGATGAAAGAGTATGCACCGCACGGTTGTATGTCGATGAATGCGATGGCTGCTTTTCCTGACAACGAGATAATTAATCAAGCTGTTACTGAACATAAACGAGAAGTAAAAGCACTTCTGGGGAAGCAGAGTCAACGAGATGATCTGGCTTCAGAGCTGTTTCTACTCCATGAAGGTGTATCAAGCGCGTGGTCAGTATTAGGCGAAGAAGCGGTGACATCAGCACAGAATATGGTGACAAAATTACTCAAGGAAACACGATGAAATTCGAACTACCGAAAACAATGAAAGGCGTAGAGATGTTGGGTCATGGCGGAGTAGACATGCTTGGCTACCGTGAAGATATCGCTGTTCCTCAAATTGAACCTAATGAAGTGCTGATCAAGGTGATGGCTGCAGGCGTGAACAACACCGACATCAACACACGAATCGGTTGGTACTCTAAAAGTGATGACTCAGAAGACGCAAGTTGGTCGGGTGAAGCGTTGAAGTTCCCTCGTATCCAAGGTGCTGACGTGTGTGGTTTAATCGTGGCAGTCGGCAATGAAGTCTCTGCTGATCGTATTGGTGAGCGTGTTCTTATTGAACCTTGTTTAACGGAAGTGTGTGGACGAGATCTACCACAGCCATGGTATTTTGGCTCTGAGTGCGATGGTGGTTTTGCTGAGTACACAAAAGTGGCAGCGAAACACGCTTATGCGGTGAACAGTTCTATGTCGGATGTAGAGCTAGCGTCTTTCCCATGTTCTTACTCAACAGCAGAGAACATGCTGACTCGCGCGAATGTGGTTGAAGGTGATCGCGTGCTTGTCTCTGGCGCTTCGGGCGGTGTGGGTTCAGCGGCGATTCAATTGGCGAAAGCACGCGGTGCTTACGTGATTGCGATTACTAGCCCAAGCAAGAACCAACAGTTACTTGAATTGGGTGCTGATGAAGTGATTGCTCGTGACGCTGATTTGGTGGAAGCATTAGGTGTAAATAGTGTGCATGTGGTTATCGATTTGGTTGCCGGTGACAAGTGGCCAGAGTTTCTTGAAGTCCTAAAATCGCATGGTCGTTATGCCGTCTCTGGTGCGATTGGTGGTGCGATGGTCGAGCTTGATGTACGTACTTTATATTTGAAAGATTTGAGCTTCTTCGGTTGTACAGTGTTGGAGCCTCAAGTATTCCAAAACTTGGTTAACCGAATTGAGAAACAGCAGATTGGCGCAATTGTCGCGGAGTCGTTCCCACTTGCTGACATCCATACTGCACAAGACGAGTTCTTGAAGAAAAAACACGTCGGCAAGATAGTATTGGAAGTGGCTCAGAGATAAAGTAACGGTACGCGACACTAGACTCGCTCCATTACGTGAAAGTAGGAAAGACTAGCAAATTTGTCTAGCCATAAATTACAAATGGTTGATCCATAATTGGTCGAGATCGCACCAACCGAAACCATTGACTTGCGCGCTGTGTATCTTTTCAGAAATTTCCAAATTGAACACCTCTTGCTTTAGCTCAATCACAACTCCAGAGTCATTCAACCAATGCTTGAGTGCTAACAGTGCATTCATCGCTAACTCAAAGTTTGGCTGGCTTCTTATCGAGGCTAAGCCTGGTTCGATTGTCTCTAGCATCTCAGTAGACAGCGCTAAGTCCTCAAAGGGGAAGCGAGTGAAGAAGCTTAACCATGAGAAAAAGGTGTCGTTCTCATCAATAATGCTGCATAGCACCACGTCTTTGGTAGTTAGGTAGTTTCCATATTCCACGCTGGTTTTGTGGTCGCCAGACGCAGACAACTGCTCGAAAAGGGTTTGGCATTCAGAGGTGTCTTCAACAGTAAATTCACGAAGTGACTTAGTTAATGCTGGGTTTTGAATCTTGAAAAACGTCGAGCAAGAATCCGGTTGAGAAGAATGGTAATCGCCACGCACGGTGGTCGTCTTTTCGGGCAGTTTCACGCACACCTGATTTTGAGCGCAGGCTTTACCCTGTGCCCATTCTGGATAGACCCACAACTCGATTCGATTGAGAATCGGAGTGCTATGTGAATACGTGCTATTACGGCTTAATCTCAACATCTTGCTTGAGAAGATGTCTAATGAGAACGCGCCAGAACCAATCAGCCTATCAGTCGGTGATGAGGGATCAAAGACGGAGGCTTCAACTCTGGAAAGTAAGCGCGGTAAATGCCAATCAGGTTGATTTAATTTTACGACAACCACATTACCTGCCGAGGCAGAGACCTCATCAATATGCTGATAACAGCGACGCCATATTTTGCTTTGGCAGAGTGAGTTAAGGTTGCGCGCTATGTCTTGAGGTTCGAGTGTTCGACCGTTATGAAAGCGAACGCCATTGCGTATTTGAAAGTGCCACTGTGTCGCATCTTCATTAGGCTGCCAATGATAAGCCAGATCGCCGCTGAGTTTGCCGTGCTTAACTGAGGTGAGGCGTTGGCAAACTTGCATCACTAAGAAGCGTTCGGTGCGTCTAAGTACTCGTTGGGGGTGAAGCGCTTCGAGTTCTCGGTGAAAGGGGATGTACGCGATATTCTGCGCCGACGGATTGGTATTGCTTAGAAAGGCTTGTAACTCAGCGCCAGCATTGCGGCCATTGAAGCTTAAGGTGCTAAACACCTGTTCTATATTACCCGCATCGGCTTGGGTTTGTGTGTATTGGTAACACGCCTCAATGGGCTCAACCAGACACGTGAGTTGTGCTTTCTTGCTTCGGCCTGAGCTGGCTTGCCACTCAATCCAACCTTGTGCTGTCATCGCTTTTATTAAGGTCTGAACATGACGTTCACTCACATGCAGCAGTGTAGCCAGTTGGTTGACCTGACAATACGATACTCCAGGCCCAAAAGCCTGAAATATCTTTTCATACAGTTCAAGCTTGCGCTTAAGGTTGCCCAATTTTCTTTTCCTAACGACGAGGTTGAGTTAAATGTGGATAGCCAGAGTCAATCAGTGCTTTTTCCATCGTATCGAGAACTCGAGAGGTTATCTCTGAGCTTAGGATATCCGACTCAGTTTTATCTTGAAGCACCAATCCTGAAAAATGGTCGATTTCAAATTCGAACCCATTCCCCGTCACTCGGCAGTTGATGGTCGACTTTTGCCCTTGATGCTCAATCTCAATAAAGGCTGGATTCCACCATTTTTCGTGAATGGTGATTTTGGTATCAGGCCCAGTCAAGTGTGCCGTTCGGGGAAGGTTCTGCACTGTTGATGCCGATATCTTACCGTTCATATCACCAGAGAATGTAAAGCACGCATCGGTATCGACATTCGCGCCCTCATACAGACACGACATCTCTACCTGAGGTTCTGAAGGGGTCACCCCCAGTGTTCTGCACAGATCGTAAAAGAACCAAAGCCCATAGACCCCAACATCAAGCGTTGCTCCGCCTGACAAATCCGGATTGAAGATAAATAAGCCCGGCTCATAGTCGTGATGGTTACCAAAGCTGGCTTCGATTGAATCTATCTGAATGTTGTTGTCGACCAAGAATGATTGGATCTCACGATACGCGGGAAACACCACGGTTTTCATTGCTTCTAGCAACATCACACCATTTTGATTTGCGAGAGCTTTCATCTCCAGCCAATCACCAAGATTAGTGAAAGCCGGCTTCTCGACCAATACGTGTTTTTTATGGCTTAGAAACAGTTTAGCTAAAGGCTTGTGATAAGGATGAACCGTAGCGATGTAAACCGCTTCAACATCTGGATCTTGCGCCATCTTTTCATAAGAGCCATAAGCCTTGTCGCAACCAAATTTGTTGGCGAACGTAGCTGCGCGTGAGTGATCCCTTGCGGCAACGGCATACAATTCACCATGCAGACAGTGCTCGGTTACAGCTGTTGCGAATCGATTAGCGATATTACCTAGCCCTGCGATACCCCATTTAATTTTACGTTGCGTGTCGCTCATCAGTTGCTCCAAATCGTTGTTTTGTATCAGTGTACTCAGAGACGCCACATACAAATAGAGAACAGATTTCTCAACCTGTTCTCTATTTATTTTATTCTAGTTGAAGATCTGGATCAGTTCTGTGTGTGGCGTTTCCAATCGGCTAGGGCTTGAATGTGTTTTGGTCCAATACCGCAGCAACCACCGATAATATTCGCTCCCAGCGCGTGCCAGCGTTTTGCGTAAACTAAATAACCTTGGCCATCCAATTCACGTATCTCTTGAAGCATATCATTAGCTTCATGTTCGCTGCTGATAGGTGCAAAGTTATTGGCGTAGACACCAATTTCCAAATCACTACCTAGCTCACCAATCACTTGCTTAGCATCGATAATAGCTTGATCCATCACTTCAGGCACTGAGCAGTTAAACATTATGCCAGTAGCGTTTGCTTGGCAGGCAAGCTTGATGGCGTCTGTTACGCTCTCGCCAGAACGAATATTGGCAGAATCACCCTTGGTGTCTTCCAAACTGAACGCGTAGTAACACGGTTTGCTTGATTGCTTGAGTACCGCATGAATGGATTCGAATTCTTGCAGGCTACAGATGGTTTCTGCTATCCAAAGGTCGATGTTTGGGGCTTGGGCATCGTAAAGCGTTTGAATGATGGGCGCTGCTTCTTCGACTTTAAATAAGTCTGGTCGGTAGCTGCCAAATGGCGGTGGAATCGCGCCCGCGACTTTCACTGTGTGGGGAGCATTGTCTGCAACTGCTTTAGCCAGTTCGCCAGATAGTGCTGCGAGTTCAAAGCCTCGTTGCTCGAACAGTTCTTCGCCTAAGTGAAAGGGCACACACGCGTAGCTATTGGTGATCAAGATTTCAGCACCTGCATCGACAAAGTTTTGATGCGCTTGGCTGACAAATTCGGGTGCTTCAATCAGCGCTTGAGCACTCCAGAGTGGTTGAGAAAATGGCGCGCCAATTTCTTTGAGTTCTCGGCCCATGCCGCCATCAAGTATGGTTAGTGTTTTCATATTCAATACTATCTAAACAATTGCTGAAGTTCTGCCGCCACCATATCAGACAATTTTCTCAGACAGAAGCCATCAATACCCTGTGTTAGCGAGAAAAGGTGTCGGACTGTTTTAGAAATAGCCACGGCATAATTTAGATTACCCTTTCCCGATAATGTGCACCACCACACGCTTC
>NZ_AJZM02000239.1 GCF_000272405.2 Vibrio tasmaniensis 1F-187 | reverse complement strand
GTTGATGTCTTGAGCCAATCCATTGGTCACAAACTCTGTCCCTTTTTGTGCATTGATATCACTGTCTGACAGTCTTGACTCTTTTGGACTGCGGATCTCTTTTCGACACGTGGCGTCTTTGCAATAGTCATCGACATTGAGTGGAAGCGCATGAGGCGTGAGAGCTTGGCTTGCCGTTTGCTTCGCCCAATTGGCGCTCTCGGTAAAGGTTTGTTGTTCGCTGGCAAGAGCGAGAGTAGATAAAAAACTGAGCGTGAGCGCAGCCCAGAGGTCAATGCGCATAAGGAGCACCTCATCAAAAGTTGGGGTGAGAGAGGGTTATTGGGCATAGAGCGTGCGCAACAGTGGGTGAATATTTTGCTGCGCATCCCCGGCCGCAAGGTAATCCAGAGCTTGGTAAAGTGAAATGTTGCCGTAAAGGATGTCGTAGTCACTGGCTTTGCAAGGCTGCTTAGGTAAGCAACGGTTTTGTTTGACCGAAACAAAGGCCGGTACGCGATGAATATCAAATTGCTTAAACCAATCAGGGCTGATGGAAAAGCCGCTTTGAATGGGCGCCTTATTGGGGGAGCGTATCAAGGCCTCGATCCGCTTGGCAGTGGCCGGAAAACCTTCAGGTAAGACACCGCGTATCACCAGTGGAACGCCTAAGTGCTCACTTTGCATCAGAAGCTGTTTGAGCGCGGTCTTGGGCATGGTGAGTGAAACAAACACCATTACCCCTTTTGGGGCTTGGTCAGGGTTGCGCGTGGGCTTTTGTCGCCCCAATAAGGGGGACAGGCTCTCCTCTTTTATCAAATCTTGAACATTGCGGCTGAGAGTCAGCGCTTCTTCTCGATAAGCCTGGGCTTTATTTTGTATGTCGTCCGTAGGCCACGTCTTCGCCGCCTCCGGTTGTTGAGTCATTTTTTGCTCAAGCTTGGCAAAAGCTTTGAGCTCTTGCTCAGTGTAAGCTTGGGCGGGTAACGCGATAAAAAAACACAGAAAAACAAGAGAGCGCCTAAAGGTGCTCTCAAAAGATGGAATGGTCATAGTAACCTCTTCATTATGGCCGCTGAAAGGGTGGGTAGAGGGTGTGAGCGTTTTGGAAGCTGATTGACAGCACCTTACGAGCATTGAGATCGCGACAAAACGAGAAGCAAAACTGCGAGAGCGGGAAACAGCAGTAAATGTGCTTGTTGTTGGCGAGCTCTGTTTTTAAAAAATCGGTAAGGGAGTCAGGGTGACTGGCAATAAATAGGTCCGTTTCATTTTTGTGGGGAAGAATGGGCATCATCGCGTCACCTTATAAAAAGACACAGTTGCGCTTTCGCCATTGTACAAAACCAAAGTTATCCCCTGTCACCGGGTTGTCATGGCCGGCTTCCCAGAGTGTGGTTGTCGTGGTGTACGGGTGACACCAGGCGGCATCGGGAATAGGCCCCGACATTTGATACCGATAACGAGATTTTGGCAAAATAGGATCGGGATATTGATAACAAATCGCGCCATCTTCGCCGCGCGTCTCCCAGATGATCCCTTGCCGGTGCAGTTTGTAGTTCAGCTTTTCCATCAAGAGTGTCGCCGCCTGGATGGGCGTGTCTCGATAGTTGGTGGTGCCGGTGAGCGGATAGGCACTGCCCTGTGAGCCTAAACACCAAAATAA
>NZ_AJZM02000238.1 GCF_000272405.2 Vibrio tasmaniensis 1F-187 | reverse complement strand
TCTTTCGGTATCGAAACGATGGGCGGGGTAATGGCTAAGCTTATCGAGAAAAACACAACTATCCCGACTAAAGCGGTGCAAGTGTTCTCTACAGCTGAAGACAACCAAAGCGCAGTAACTATCCACGTTCTTCAAGGTGAACGAAAGCAAGCGACTTACAACAAGTCTCTTGGTCAGTTCAACCTAGAAGGTATCCAACCAGC
>NZ_AJZM02000237.1 GCF_000272405.2 Vibrio tasmaniensis 1F-187 | reverse complement strand
CTCTGCCTTGTTCTCAAGCCTTTTCCCTGAACTATGTCTGAGTACTTACTTACTGTGATTGATATGATATGAGAGCGAAGCAAAATGCATTCTCAAATAATAAAGAAATCTAAGGAAAGTAACGTGGCAGCAATTAAAAATGATTCAGCAGTAACTCTACATTTTACGATTAAAATGAAGGATGGTTCAGTTGCCGATAGCACCGAAAATATGGGTAAGCCTGCAAAGTTCGTGATGGGTGATGGCAGCCTAAGTGAGAACTTTGAACTGTGCCTGATTGGCCTTGAAACGGGGACTGAAAAGTCTATCGAATTGAAGGCGGAAGACGCGTTTGGTATGCCAAATCCAGATCATATTCATCATATGGATCGTGCTAAGTTTGTTGGCGATTCTGAAGTCGAGGTTGGCACTATTATGGCTTTCTCTGGTCCTGATGGTATGGAAATTCCAGGTATTATCACTGAGATCGCGGGTGATTCAGTGACGGTTGATTTTAATCATCCATTAGCAGGCCAAGACGTTACGTTTGACGTTAACATCTTAGCTGTGGACTAACTGTCTTAACGGTGGAGTAGCTATCTTAGCGGTTAATCACTATCTTAACAGTAGAATAATATCGCCTTACAGGTGTGATGCAACCCAGAGCTTCACTGTCTAGGCGCTTCACTGTAGAATGCGAACCTCGCTGACAGCGAACTCTATAGAAACAACCTTAGTACCGCGGTAAATGATGAGCAATGAAATGAAAATAATGTTAGCTAACCCTCGTGGCTTTTGTGCCGGTGTCGATCGTGCGATCAGCATCGTAGAGCGCGCACTAGAAATGTATCAGCCACCGATCTATGTTCGCCATGAAGTGGTGCACAACCGCTTTGTTGTAGAGGGGCTCAAGCAGCGTGGTGCTATTTTTGTCGAAGAACTGAGTGAAGTGCCAGACGACAATATCGTGATCTTCTCTGCTCACGGTGTTTCTCAAGCTGTTCGTAAAGAAGCGAAAGAGCGTGAACTCACGGTATTTGATGCAACATGCCCATTGGTAACCAAAGTCCATATGGAAGTTGCTCGTGCGAGCCGCAAGCATATGGAAGTGGTTCTGATTGGTCACGCAGGTCACCCTGAGGTTGAAGGCACCATGGGTCAGTACGCTAGCCAAACTGGTGGTATGTATTTGGTTGAAAGACCAGAGGATGTACAGAACCTCGTGGTGAATGATCCAAGTAACCTGCATTATGTTAGCCAAACCACTTTGTCAGTTGATGAAACGGCGGATGTGATTGAAGAGTTACGCCGCGTGTTCCCTGAGATCCAAGGGCCACGTAAAGATGATATTTGCTACGCAACACAAAACCGTCAAGACGCAATTCGTGAGATGGCCGGTGATGTTGATGTCGTGATAGTTGTTGGTTCTAAGAACTCATCGAACTCAACTCGTTTAAAAGAGCTGGCTGAGAAGCTAGGCACGCCAGGTTATCTAACCGACTGCCCTGAAGACATTCAAACTGAATGGGTTGAAGGGAAAAAGAAAATCGGTGTAACAGCCGGTGCTTCTGCTCCTGAAGAGTTGGTAAACCAAATCTTAGATCGTATTCGTGAGCTGGGTGCTACCGAGGTTGAAGAGATTCAAGGTCGTGAAGAGAACATGTTCTTCGAAGTACCGAAAGAGCTGCAGATTAAGCAAGTCGACTAATCTCTATAGATTGGCGACAAGATCGATTCGTAACTTTATCGATTCGCAAACAGTATCGATTTGCAAACACTATTGATTTGTAAACAGCAGGAAGCCAACGTTGATGCGTTGGCTTTTTTGATCGTATTTTGGAAAAAAGTCGAAACTTATGGGGTTACTGGAGACCGAGTTGCTCCTTTAAAGCCTTTAAGTAACGACGACTGACAGGTACTTCAAAGCCGGTCAGTGTGATGATCTCCGCTAATCCATTCTCTAACAGTTTGATCTCTTGGATCGATTTTATATTGATCAAATACTGTCGATGACAGCGGATCAAATCGGTCTTTTCTTCCAAGATCTTTAGCGTCAACTGTGAGGTCGCCGTTTGTGAGGAGCTACGAACATGCACACCACTGATATCCGAATAAGCGCACTCGACCGTTTGGCTCGCCATGATCACAATGCGGTTATGGCCGATACATGGGATCTGTTCTAAACGGCACGGAGCAATCGCAGATATATCTTGTTCTGGCGCTTTCTGGTTCAGCTTGATGACCTTATTCAGACGACAAACACTCTTGTTTAATCGACAAGGTTCAACCGGCTTGAGTAGGTAATCAAAGGCATTGTCTTCAAATGCTTGAATCGCATATTGGTCGTAGGCGGTGACGAATACCACGTAGGGCATGGTGTCTGGATCAAGCATGCTTAACAGTTCAATTCCGGTAACCTGCGGCATTTGGATATCCAAATACACCACATCAGGCTTGAGCAGATTGATCTGTTTCAGTCCTTCGATCGCGTTACTCGCTTGGCCAATGATTTCTACTTGTCCGGTTTCAGTCAGTAGTTCAATCAGCTCTTCGCGAGCAAAAAGCTCATCATCGACAACGAATGCCTTTAACATCCTACAATCTTCATTTTGGTTCTATCCCTGCTTGTTTCACGCTTTTCTTTTAAATGTCGGCTTCTAAATGTTTCAACTCGGAGTGATTCGTCTCCGAAAATGCCTTTATTTCAGTATAGGTATGATAAAGCTCATTCGAGTAAATTGCTGTGGTTGAGATTCTATTTTTAGTGCTGAATCTTGTCCAAAGAAATTAGTGAGTCGTTTATCAACAATCTCCATACCTAATCCAACGTGATCTTGGGATGGCTTCTGATAATTACCAGCATTGTCTTCAACGATTAACTTGAATCCACCCTCGAAAGCCTCGCTATAGATCTTCACTTTACCGCCTTCCAACATATTAGATATCCCATGTTTGATGGCGTTTTCTACCAGCGGTTGCAGGGTAAAGCTCGGCAATTGAGATTCATATAACTGCGGGTCGATATCCCATTCCACTTCTAGTCGATCGGTAAAGCGTGCTTTCTCTATGGTCAGGTAAGCGTTGACGTGTGCCAGTTCGTCTTTGAGCTTCACGGTGTTGATGTTCTGCTTTAGATTGCTTCTAAAGAAGTGAGACAGGTGCTGAATTAACTCTCGAGCTTTATCTGGGTCACGGCGTGTTACTGCGCTGATAGTATTAAGCGCATTGAACAAGAAGTGCGGATTCACTTGAGCGTGCAGCAGTTTGATTTCCGCTTGTGTCAGTAGCGTTTGCTGCTGCTGATAGTTGCTAAAGAGGATCTGGCTCGATAATAGCTGAGCGATACCCTCACCCATCGACATGTTGATGGTCGAGAATAGTTTCAGTTTTGGCTCATACAATTTGATGGTACCGACTACTTCGTTACCCGCGCGCAATGGAATAATCAACGCAGAACCCAATTTACAATCCTGCGACAAGGAACATTGGTATGGGTTCTCTTTGCCATCAAGGTAGATGATGTCGTTCTGTTCCATCGAGGTGAGCGTGCTTTGCGATGAAATCGGCGTGTTCGGAATATGGTGTTCATCACCAATGCCGATGAACGCGAGGATTTTTTCTCGGTCGGTGATCGCCACCGCACCAACGTTGGTCTCTTCGTAAATGATCCGCACGATTTTTTGTGCGTTATCGGAATTAAACCCACCATGCAGAATACCAACCGAACGTTCGGCGATGGTTAATGCGCGACGTGAGAAGGTCGCAGAGTATTTTTCGAAGATGGTTTTCCTGTCTTGGATGATGCTCATGAACAGCGCTGCACCCACAGAGTTGGCGATGATCATTGGCGCGGCAATATCGGATACTAGAGCGTAGGATTGCTCAAACGGTTTCGCGACCGCTAACAGAATTAGCATCTGAATAATCTCTGCAAACAGGGTTACCGAGAAAACCACCAATGGATTAAACAGCTGGCTGGCTTTGTTCTTTCTCACTAGGTAAACGTGCAGTAGGCCGCCAATTAAGCCTTCAGCAGTGGTTGAAATAGCACAAGCGAGGTCAGTGAAACCACCTAATGAGTAACGGTGAATACCGCCAGTAAAGCCGACCGCAAAGCCAACGACAGGGCCGCCAAATAGACCACCCATAACGGCACCCATCGCACGAGTGTTGGCGATGGCGTCATTAATCTGCAGTCCAAAATAGGTGCCCATAATACAAAACAGGGAAAACAGAACGTAGCAGCTTATCTTATGACTTAAGCGTGAAGAGATGCTCAACAAAGGGAGAATCAATGGAGTTTTACTTAGCATGTAAGCAATCACTAAGTAGACACAGGTTTGTTGCAGCAGAGAGAGAATGAGTTCCATATTTTCACCTATTGAGACGCTGGTTAAGTGTAAAGCTCATTGCGTGGTAACGGTAGCTTTGCTTGTGTTTTCGTTGGTTATATCCAGTGACGATTGCTTCTCAATGCTGAGATACAGTAAAGCCCATCACAGAGGACGGGCTTTAGTCTTAATTTCCACGAATCACTGGGTGATTACGGGAGCAAGCGAAGTGTGTTTGGCTTGTTCTTTTGTCTCTCTATGAAGACGTGTCTCTTGTTCTCAAGAGTCTGAAAGAACTAGGCGGTTTTGGTGACGCCTTTTGCTTCTTTTTCTTCTTCATCAGCAAGGTCGATATCGCCTTTGCCTTTTGAAATTTTGATAACGTAAGCCGCAATTCCGAATGCACTCACCACGCCGATGATGGTTGAAAGCTGCATTGGTAGACCAAAGCCCAGTTGGCTGTTGTTCAGGATGAATGTGATACACACAGATGTCATGAACACAGCTGGAACCGTTGTTACCCAGTGCAGTTTATTGTGACGAAGTAGGTAAGCCGAAGCTGTCCATAGCATCATGACTGCTGTTGATTGGTTAGCAAAACCGAAGTAGCGCCAGATGATGCCGAAGTCTACTTGAGTCAGGATACCACCGATAACGAACAGTGGTAGAGCCATCAGTAGGCGGTTACGCAGTGTCTTCTGTTCCATGTTGAAGTATTCAGCAAGGATAAGACGACTTGAACGGAACGCTGTATCACCAGAAGTGATAGGCAGGATAACCACGCCAAGGAAAGCAAGGATACCGCCAAATACACCCAGTAGGCCAAATGAAGCGCTGTATACCACGTTACCAGGGCCGCCGTTTGCAATCGCGTCAGATAGAGATTCAACTGAACCGAAGAATGACAGAGCAAGCGCACACCAGATTAGAGCGATGATGCCTTCACCAATCATTGCACCGTAGAATACGAAGCGGCCGTTTTTCTCGTTTTCCATGCAACGCGCCATTAGTGGAGACTGAGTTGCGTGGAAGCCAGAGATAGCACCACAAGCGATGGTGATAAATAGAGCAGGCCAAAGCGGTAGATCGTTAGGGTTCATGTTAGTGAACATGTCTTTCATCTCGAAGCCACCCATGATTTGGTGCTCGTCAGATAGACCAATCGCAGTGATTAGGCCAACAGACATAAAGATAAGCAGTGCACCGAACAGTGGGTAGAAGCGACCAATGATTTTATCGACAGGGACAATCGTTGCGATGATGTAGTAAGCAAAGATGATAACAACCATGGTGCTCGTAGACATTACGAAATCAGTTTGGTCGTTCACTAGGTTAGTGATCATACCTGCTGGAGCAGAAACGAATACCACACCAACAAGAAGCAGTAGAACAATGGCAAAGATGTTCATAAAGTGTTTTGCGCCATTGCCTAGGTAGCGTCCAGTGATAGTTGGAACCGAAGCACCACCATTGCGGATAGATAACATACCTGAGAAGTAGTCGTGTACGGCACCTGCGAAGATACAACCTAGCACGATCCAAAGCATTGCTGCTGGGCCGTAAAGGGCACCCATGATAGGGCCGAAGATTGGACCTACACCTGCAATGTTAAGCAGTTGAACTAGGTAAACCTTTGGCGTCGACATTGGAACGAAGTCCACGCCGTCTTGCTTGGTGTGAGCGGGTGTTTGACGCTTTTCATTGATACCGAAAATCTTCTCGATAAAGGCACCGTAAATAAAGTAGCCACCAATGAGTGCTGCAACACAGGTAAGAAACCACATCATAATTTGTTATCCCTGAATGTATTAATTAAGTCAGGGTGTATATTAAAGGAGTGTATGAGAAGAAACTTCCGCTATGAGAGTGAGTGGTCGAATAGCTAATTAAGTGGTGTTATAACTGATTGAGCGGTTTGTTCTCTTGCTTAAGAGGACAATAACAGACAATGAGTGGACATCAGTACGTGTTCAGCGGAGAATCGCCACAAAGGCAGCGCTTCGTCAGGAAGTGGTGAAGTTACAATATAAAGGATTGAAATGAAAAAAATAATAGCACTATTCGCCGTGGCATTTAGCCTTGCAGGATGCAGCGCCAATGTTCAAGATTTAGCGGCCGAAGGCAATTGGCAAGAGATTGGCTATCGTGATGGTATTAAAGGGCACACTCAGCGTTCGTATTCAGAGATGACTGAGCTTGGCGCAGTCGATCAAGCGAGTTACACAGAAGGTTACCACCTAGGTGTGACTGAATACTGCAACCCAAACCATGCTTATCAAATTGGTTTATCTGGCCAGGTTTATGAAGGCGTTTGTTCAGGTACGGAAGACGCTCAACGTTTCCGTATGGAATGGCAGCGCGGCTGGGATGAGTTTTCTAACGACTACTAAGCTCAAGCTAGCGATTAGAAATTAAAAAGACCAGTGCCGTATGTGTACTGGTCTTTTTTTTGTAGCGAGAGTAACGCTCACAACAGAATCTAGATTACTGATTATTCTCGACTGCTTTTCTCAAGAAGCCATTTTGTTGATCAAGTTGAGCCTTGGCCAGTTCTAAATCTAGCCCTGTTAGAATCATCAAAATAGACAATTTCACATCATAATCGGTGGTTTTAAGTGTCGAAACTGCAAGGGCTTTGTCACACTCCGTTGCTTGGATTACGATACGAGCTGCGCGGGCAACCAACTTCTCATTGGTCGCTTTTACGTCGACCATCAAGTTCTGGTAGCTCTTACCAATGCGAATCATGCTGGCAGTGGTCAGCATATTAAGCACCAGCTTTTGTGCTGTACCTGATTTGAGTCGTGTTGAACCAGTCAATGCTTCTGGGCCAACCACCGGGCTAATTGCGATTTGAGCGATTTCAGCAATTGGAGAATCAGGGTTACAAGACAATGCAACCGTTACTGCGCCAAGCTGATTGGCATAGTTGAGTGCACCAATCACGTAAGGTGTGCGACCGCTCGCAGCAATACCTACCACGACATCATTTTCTGAAAACTGAATCGCTTTCAGATCTTCAATACCGAGAGTTAGCGAGTCTTCTGCACCTTCTTTGGCTTTTAAAATCGCCTCTGGTCCGCCTGCAATTAAGCCGATAACCATTTTGTCCGAAACACCGAAAGTCGGTGGGCATTCTGAGGCGTCTAACACACCTAATCGACCACTGGTGCCTGCGCCCATATAAATCAGTCGACCACCGTTTTGAAAGGCATGAGCAATTTTATCGACCGCTTTCGCGATCTGTGGCAGTTCCGCTTCAATCGCCAGCGGGACTTGCTTGTCTTGTTGGTTAATCTTTTCAACCACTTCGAGAGAGGTGAGCAGATCAATATCCATAGTGTCAGGGTTTCTCCCCTCCGAAACGAGGTGCGAGAGCGCTGATATGAGAGCGTCGTTACTCATAATGGTCCTTAAATGGTGATTCTAAAATGATGGTTCTAAAGTTGTTTAGTCAGCACGATAGAGAACGCCTAGAGAGGCCGCTCTGCTTGCGCCAGTCACTTCTGGTAAGTTGCTTTGCAGTTGATGAACATGACGCTGAGCAAGCCATGCAAAAGCCATCGCTTCCATGTAATCGGCATCCACGCCTTTACTGGTGGTTGAGTCAACCTCCCAACTTGGAAGCAGTTCAGACAGTCTCTTCATCAACAATGGATTTCGTGTACCACCGCCACACACATACACTGCAGGCTGGTTACCCAAGCGATAAGTCTCCACTTCATTGGCTATCGTCAATGCGGTGTATTCACAAAGCGTGCGCTGAACATCTTCTACTGCAAGATCTTTAAATTCTGTTAATTGTTGCTCTAGCCAAGGTAGGTTGAATAGTTCTCTACCGGTACTTTTCGGTGGCATTTGAGATAGATAAGATTCGTTCAACAGCTGTTCGAGTAAAGCTTGATTTAGTTGGCCTTTTAAAGCGAACAGCGCATCACGGTCAAACTTATCGCCCGTGTGTTTATCTACCCAAGCGTCCATCAACATATTGCCGGGGCCTGTATCATAACCAAGAGTAGGCTGATTCGGGCGCAGTACTGAAATATTCGAGATACCACCAATATTCAAGACTACAACCGAGCTGTCTCGCGGGTGAAAAATCGTATGGTGAAACGCGGGGACTAATGGCGCACCTTGTCCGCCAAGCGCCATGTCTTTGCGTCTGAAGTCGGCAACAGTTTGAATCTGTGTTTTAGCGGCAATGATATTAGCGTCACCCAACTGCATGGTAAATGGCGAAGTACCGGTTGGCTGGTGGAATACTGTTTGGCCATGGTTCCCAATCGCAGTCACAGAAGATGCAGGCGTACCTGACTTATCGAGAAGTTGCAGAACAGCATCAGCAAATAGATGACCAAGTTGGTGGTCTAGTTCGCCAATCGCAATCAAATTCGTTTTCTGACCAATACAAACTTCAAGCAGACGCGCTTTGAGATCATCAGGCATTGGGAACTCATCATGAGCGAGCAATGTGATGCGCGAATCTTCAATCGACACTAAGGCGGTATCAACACCGTCCATACTCGTTCCCGACATCACACCGATATACAGTTCTTTACGATCCATTCCTAAGCTCTTGCACTGCATTCTTAAAGTCTTCCAAAGATTGGTTTAAAAACATTGTAAAGCAAATTTAAAGAGAATAATCTCGGGAAGTTTATGAAATTAGGTTTAATAAGGGATAAATATGGGACCGTTGTGGGTAGATGTCGCGGGCTACGAACTGACAGCTGAAGACAGAGAAATTTTAGAGCACCCAACCGTTGGTGGTCTCATTTTATTCGCTCGAAACTACCACGATAGCAAACAGCTTTCGGCGTTAAATAAAGAGATCCGCAAGGTAGCGAAACGTCCTATTTTGATTGGCGTTGACCAAGAAGGTGGCCGAGTTCAGCGCTTTCGCGATGGCTTTTCAATTATCCCTGCCGCTCAAGAATTCGCGACTAAGAATAATGGTGAGCAGTTAGCAGAACAAGCCGGTTGGTTGATGGCGGCGGAATTGATTGCCCATGATATCGATCTGAGCTTTGCGCCTGTTTTAGACAAAGGCCATGACTGTAAAGCGATTGGTAGCCGAGCGTTTGGTGAAGATATTGATACCATCGTTCGCCACAGCAGTGCTTTTATTAAAGGCATGAAATCGGTTGGAATGGCGACAACAGGAAAGCACTTTCCAGGACACGGTGGCGTGATTGCTGATTCGCACCTTGAAACGCCTTACGATCCTAGAGACGACATCTTTGAAACTGACATGGCCATTTTCAAGGCTCAAATTGAAGCTGGAATATTAGATGCGATGATGCCTGCGCACGTGGTTTTTTCGCACTATGATGATCAGCCAGCGAGTGGCTCTGAGTATTGGTTGCAGAAAGTATTGAAGCAACAGCTTGGATTTAAAGGCTTGGTGTTCTCTGATGACCTAACTATGGAAGGTGCTGCGATTATGGGTGGGCCAGCCGATAGAGCGAAGGCTGCTCTGAATGCGGGGTGTGACATGGTGTTGATGTGTAATAAGCGAGATGCACAAATTGAGGCTCTTGATCACTTAGCGATTCAAGTGGTGCCTTTAGCCAACTCATTGCTTAAAAAGCACAGCTTTGATTTATCGACGCTTCACTCGGATAGTCGATGGAAAAAGGCTTCAGAGCAAATTAAGCGAATGTTAAACGCTGGGTGATAAATAAACACTCTATAAGTTTGAAGAAGGCGATATGAGAAATATCGCCTTTTTTGTATGTGTGGGCCGCGGTTTAAACTGGTTTGTGTATTAGAGTGAATTAAAGATGGCGTGTAAATTTTAATTTACACTAAATGTTTTTTATTGTTTACACTTGCAATCGTTTTTGTAGCTGTTATTGTGTTTTTAAAGATTGTTAGCCCAAATGGAAATATTGGGTGTAAAAATAAATATACAGGTTGAGTTATGCAGAAAAGTGAATTAAGCAATGTCAATATTATCGACGAACAGGTACTGATTACTCCAGAGGAGTTAAAAGCAAAACTGCCTTTGAGTGATAATGCTCGTCGTTTCATTCAAGAGTCTCGTCAAACTATTGCAGACATTATTCATAAGAAAGATCATCGCATGCTTGTGGTATGTGGCCCATGTTCTATCCATGATGTTGAAGCGGCGAAAGAGTACGCGAAACGCTTAAAAGCTTTATCTGAGCAGCTTAGCGATCAACTGTATATTGTAATGCGTGTTTACTTTGAGAAGCCTCGTACTACTGTTGGTTGGAAAGGCTTGATCAATGACCCTCACCTAGATGGTACTTTCGATATTGAGCATGGTTTACATGTTGGTCGTGAGTTACTTGTTGAACTTGCTGAGATGGAAATCCCACTAGCGACGGAAGCGCTAGATCCAATCAGTCCGCAATACCTAGCAGATACATTCAGCTGGGCTGCAATCGGCGCTCGTACGACTGAATCACAAACCCACCGTGAAATGGCGAGTGGTCTTTCAATGCCAATCGGCTTTAAGAATGGTACGGATGGCAATCTAGGTACTGCAATCAATGCAATGCAGGCGGCTTCTTCTAGCCACCGTTTCATGGGTATCAGCCGTGAAGGTCAAGTCGCACTACTAACGACGCAAGGTAACCCAAATGGTCACGTAATTTTACGTGGCGGTAAGCAGACGAACTACGATTCAGTATCGGTACACGAATGTGAGCAAGAGCTGGGTAAATCTGGCTTAGAGGCGGCACTAATGGTCGACTGTAGTCATGCGAACTCTCGTAAAGATTTCCGTCGTCAACCGCTGGTGGCTGAAGATGTCATCCATCAGATTCGTGAAGGTAATAAGTCGATTATCGGCCTGATGATTGAGAGCCATATTAACGAAGGAAACCAATCTTCAGATATACCTCTCAATGAGATGAAATACGGTGTATCTATTACCGACGCGTGTATCAATTGGGATTCAACTGAGGCACTATTGAAACATGCACATACGGAATTAGTCCCGTTCTTAGAGAACCGCTTGAAAGGTTAGTCAGAGTTTAAATTTAAGTGCCTCATCTAATGGGGCATTTTAAGATCTGTTGCTAACGAACCTGCATCAGTGCGGGCTTTTAGATTGGCACGGGCTTATAGATGAGTAAGGAATAAAATGGCCGTTGAACTGAACGAATTACGCGACCAAATCGATGCTGTCGATAAACAAATGTTGGATTTACTGGCTCAACGACTGGCTCTAGTGGAGAAAGTCGGTGAAGTAAAAAGTGAACATGGTTTACCTATTTATGTACCGGAACGTGAAGCCGCGATGTTGGCATCTCGTCGTCAAGAAGCCGAGAAAATAGGAGTACCACCGCAGTTAATCGAAGATATTTTACGTCGTACGATGCGTGAGTCTTATGCCAGTGAAAAAGATTCTGGTTTTAAGTGCCTTAACCCAGAGTTACGTTCAGTGGTTATCGTTGGTGGTAATGGTCAGCTTGGTGGTCTGTTTGGACGTATGTTCAAGCTTTCTGGTTACGAAGTGAAAATCCTTGGCAGCCAAGATTGGGACAAAGCCGATGAGATCTTAGATAATGCTGGCCTTGTGGTTGTAACGGTTCCAATTCACCTGACAGAAGGTGTGATTGCGAAGTTGGGTAACCTACCAAGCGATTGTATTCTGTGTGATTTGACGTCGATAAAATCAAAGCCTCTACAAGCTATGTTAGACATGCACCAAGGCCCTGTGGTTGGATTACACCCAATGTTTGGTCCTGATGTTCCAAGCCTTGCGAAACAAGTGATTGTTTACAGTGATGGGCGTGGCTCTGAAAGCTACCAATGGTTGCTGAATCAATTTGGTATTTGGGGCGCGAGCCTTTGCCAGATGGATGCTGCGGAACACGATCACGGCATGACTCTGATTCAAGCTCTTCGTCACTTCACTTCTTTTGCTTACGGCTTGCACCTAAGTAAAGAGAACCCGAACATTGATCAACTTTTGAAGTTAAGCTCGCCAATCTACCGACTTGAGATTGCGATGGTTGGTCGTCTGTTTGCTCAAGACCCGAACTTGTACGGTGATATCATTCTTTCTTCAGATGAGAACATTGAGATGATTCGACGTTTCCATAGTCGTTTCGGTGAAGCATTGGAAATCTTGGATGGGAAAGATAAAGCTAAATTCGTTGATAGCTTTAATCAAGTCAGTGATTGGTTTGGCGACTACTCGCAGCAGTTCTTGCAAGAGAGCCAAAGTCTTCTAAAACAAGCACATGACTCGATTCATCGTGGTTAATACGATTTGAAGTCATAAAAAAGAGCGACCATTTGGTCGCTCTTTTTGTTTGTGCTGAACGCTATGAAAGCATTTGGTCTACTGTAGGCTAAAAGCAATGAGATCATCATAGGCCAAATCAATATCCCTCAATAACCAATAACCAATAACCAATAACCAATAACTAGTTAGTCGTGATAGGTTTCTTACTATCTTCACTCGATACGGTGTCTATGGTCGAGCTAATGTAAGGCACGTTAGTCAGGTTGATCTGCAAGCGAACCACATTATCAATCAGTTGAACCAATGGACCCCACTTAACCTTTTTCTCTTTCTCGAACACGTAGTTGAAGTTCTCAGGTGTCCAATCCATCAAGTATTGAGGGTTCAATGAACGACCAAGGAAGCGTACCTCATAGTGCAAGTGTGGCCCGGTTGAGTTACCTGAGTTACCACAGCTCGCAATCACATCGCCTTTACTCACAAATTGACCGCTACGTACTTTGAACTTCTGTAGGTGCGCATAAGAGCTCATGAAGCCGAATGAGTGACGCATAGTTATAAAGTTACCGAAGCCTTTCTTACTTGGGCGCACGGTTTCAATTACGCCATCTGCTGGCGCTACTATATCTTCACCACGCTTACACGTTAGGTCGATACCAGTATGAACGTGGCGTTTACCTGTTATAGGGTTAGAGCGACGACCATAAGAGGATGATATGCGTTGATAAGCCATAGGGCTGTCATTTGGAATCAAACGAAACATTGTGGCTCTGACTGCTGAATCTACTGCCGCTGCATCAATTCGGTCTTCTAAAGAGACGTCATCAGTAAGCGGCTCTTCATCGGTCAGGCCAAGCACTGATTCCACATCAAATACACGCTTGCCAAGTAACTGAATAGTGCCTTCTTTCTCGGTTAATGCTTGAGACAGTGAGTGATTGGTTTCTACCTGCTCAGCGTAAAGAAAGTCGGTTTGTTCTTTTTCAACAATCAGTGTTTCAATCAATTGTTGTGCATCATCGGCTTGTAGGGCGAGTTCTTGCTTGCCCTCAAAGTGCATGTATGCAGCCCCGCTAATCAATAGAGGCACTGAAAAAATTGCGGTAGTACATAGTAGTACGGCTTTTCGACCGAAATAAAACGTCTGATCCCCTTGGGTTAAGGGGATTGTAATGGAAACTTTTTTAGACATGGTTCTGTATTAACTAAATGCTTCTAATAGAAAAAGGGGAATGGAGACGTCACTCATTACCTAAATCGGTAAGGTGTTCAATCTCTCTATAAAGCAGTTCATCGTCGCCAACGTTAAGTTCCACAAGGCGCTTAAGGTAGCTGATACTATCAATATCTAAATGCTCTATACGTAAACGCATTGAGGTATTGATGGTCGAGACTATCGTTGCTTCTAACTGAATATTGATATCACTGTTTTCGAGCTTAAAGCTGACTTGAACAGGAGTGTCAGTTCTGAGTTGCTGTAATTTATCACATTGAATGAGTAAACCATGAAGAGATAGGTCTTGCACTGAGCCTGATACATTTACTTGTCCTTGTGAAATCTCAGTCGGAACTTGATAAATAACTCGTGAAAATTTACGTCTTTCAAGCATAGGTAATCTCTCTATATCAATAGGTAAATAGTAAGCCAGATATATCAAAGGCCGCTATTATCGCGGCCTTTGTTCAAAATACAAGCTTATTTACTTTGCAATACGTTTGTATTTGATGCGGTGAGGCTCTGCCGCTTGTGCACCTAGAGTCTTTTTCAGCCACTCTGTATATTCAGTATAGTTACCTTCGTAGAAGTTAACTTGGCCTTCATCGCGGTAGTCTAAGATATGGGTCGCAATACGGTCAAGGAACCAACGGTCATGCGAGATAACCATTGCACAGCCAGGGAACTCAAGTAGTGCTTCTTCAAGAGCTCGTAGTGTCTCAACATCAAGGTCATTGGTTGGTTCATCGAGTAGCAGCACGTTACCGCCCGCTTTTAGCAGTTTCGCTAGGTGAACACGGTTGCGTTCACCACCTGAAAGCTGACCGATGATCTTCTGTTGGTCGTTGCCTTTGAAGTTGAAACGAGAGCAGTATGCACGAGCAGGGATTTCGAAGTTGTTGATCTTAATGATATCAGCGCCTTCAGAGATCTCTTGGAATACTGTTTTTGTGTCGTCCATGCTGTCACGGAACTGATCAACAGAAGCAAGCTTAACCGTTTCGCCAAGTTCAACTGTGCCTGAATCTGGCTGTTCTGCGCCACTTAGCATCTTGAATAGTGTTGATTTACCCGCACCATTGGCACCAACGATACCAACGATAGCGCCTTTAGGCATGCTGAATGATAGGTCATCGATAAGAACGCGATCACCAAATGACTTCGTTAGGTTCTTAACTTCAAGTACCTTGTCACCTAAACGCTCACCTGGTGGGATGAACAATTCGTTGGTTTCGTTACGCTTCTGGTATTGGCCAGTCGTCATTTCTTCAAAACGAGCCATACGAGCTTTAGACTTAGCTTGACGACCTTTAGGGTTTTGACGAACCCATTCAAGTTCTTTCTCAATCGTTTTTTGACGTGCGCTTTCGCCTGCTTTTTCTTGCTTCAAACGCTCATCTTTCTGTTCTAGCCAAGATGTGTAGTTACCTTCCCATGGGATACCTTCACCACGGTCAAGTTCTAGAATCCAACCTGCAGCGTTGTCTAGGAAGTAACGGTCGTGGGTAATCGCCACAACAGTACCGCTGTAATCAACAAGGAAATGCTCAAGCCAAGCAACTGATTCTGCATCCAAGTGGTTGGTTGGTTCATCAAGAAGCAGCATGTCTGGCTTCTCAAGAAGTAGACGACAGATAGCAACACGACGACGTTCACCACCTGATAGGAATTCGATTTTCGCATCCCACTCAGGAAGACGAAGTGCATCTGCAGCTCGCTCTAGAGCTGTTTCTAGGTTATGACCGTCTTTTGCTTGGATCAGTGCTTCAAGTTCACCTTGCTCTTTCGCTAATGCATCGAAATCTGCATCAGGTTCTGCGTAAGCAGCATATACTGCGTCGATGCGCTTAAGTGCGTCAGCAACATCTGAAACCGCTTCTTCTACGATTTCACGAACGGTTTTTGATTCGTCTAGGACAGGTTCTTGAGGTAGGTAACCTACTTTTAGACCTTGTTGTGCACGTGCTTCACCATCAATATCAGTATCAATACCAGCCATGATACGTAGTAGGGTAGATTTACCTGAACCATTTAGACCCAAAACACCGATTTTAGCGCCAGGAAAAAAGCTAAGAGAAATGTCTTTAAGAATTTGACGCTTAGGTGGAACAGTTTTGCTCACCCGAGACATGGTATATACGTATTCAGCCATTGCCGATCGATCCTAATTATTGTTCAAAATTGTTTGCTATTTTATACCAATATCCTCAAAGATGTTACTCCTAGGACAGAAAAGCCATTCTTGAACTAATCCTCACCTATTATTGTCACATTGGTCATTAAAACTATATTTAATAAGCTTTCGAGGCGATGTGTTAAATATTAACAATATTTACACTCAAACTCTTTACATTTGATGTGATGTCGGGCGTAAATAGACTTCACGTATTCATACACGCACTAAGGAAAGAGCGAATGTTTTTCCGCATTGGTAATACGAAAATTGCTGTCGCTGCATCGGCAATTTTGTTTTCATTTTCACAGGCTCCAATGGCTATGGCCAGCAATGCTTCCGAGCTTGAAATGCAGCGTGATGTTTATGACAGAGCGCAAGAGGTTTTAGACAACCGTGATCTAAAAGCTTATTCAGCACTTCGTAATAAAATTCAAACATACCCGTTAACACCTTACACTGACTATCGCGCCTTTTTATTGGGCTTAGGTGATCGAACGCCAAGCGAGGTGGATGCTTTTATTGAAGAGAACAAAGCACTGCCGTTTTCCAATCGTATACGAGCGCCTTATTTAGATTTATTGGCGGCTCAAAAACAGTGGAAGACGATCCTTGAGTTTCAAACCCAAGAGCCTGTTGGTGAAAAATATCAATGTATCTATTACCGCGCTAATTATGAACAAGGTAATCAAGATCTCGCCTTTAAAGGTGCGAAACAACTTTGGTTAAGTGGCAGTGGTGTTGATGATAACTGTGATTCACTTTTCGAAAGTTGGGATGAAGCGGGCTTAAGAACGGATCAGCTGATTCTGGACAGAATGCTTTTAGCGTTCGAGAGTCGAAACGGTAAGTTAATGAGCTACTTGGTTAAGCAATTAGATCATGATGAGTCAATTACTCAAGCGAAGCAGATGAAGGCGTTGTACAACAAGCCTGAAAATGTACTCGCGTTTGCTAAGAAGCACCCAGCGAATGAATTCTACCAAGCTCAAACTGAATTTGGTTTCGAGAAGCTAGTAAGGAAATCCGCAAGCAGCGCTCAAGAGGTTTTTGATGATGTTGTGAAAGCTCAAAAATTTTCGAAAGAAAAATCCCAAGAGCTCGCGGATTACCTAGCGTTCCGCTTGATCAATACCGACTCTGAAGAGTTGATGGCGTGGCGAGACAAAATGCTCGCGAGTTCATCAAAGCAAGTTTTGCTGGAAAGACGAGCTCGCTTAGCGATTCAACATGCCGATTGGACGGGTTTGAAAGAGTGGATTGCGCGCTTAGATGATAAGCATCAGGCTTCGCTTCGCTGGCAGTATTGGCAGGGTAGAGCTGAGATTGCACTAGGCGATACTGCTGAAGGTAATAAGCGACTGTCAGACATTTTGGGTCAGCGTAATTTCTACAGTGTGGCTGCCGCTAAGCAATTAAATAAGCCAGTTAGCTATCCAACTTCGACCCTTAAATACAGTGCAGAAATGGTGAAACCATTCGACACTTCTTTGGTTCGTATCGGTGAGCTGATTGAGCGAGATAAAATAGCGGCTGCAAAGAGTGAGTGGCGCTGGTTATTAAGTCATGCAGATAAAGAGCAAAAAGCGATGCTTGCAGCTCATGCTGCGACACAGCGATGGAATCACTTTACGGTAACGGCGAGTATTTCTGCGAAGATGTGGGATAACATTGCGTTACGTTTCCCTGTCGCTCATAAGTGGTGGTTTAATTTCTATGCTGAGAAGCACGATCTCGATCCAATTACTTTGATGTCTTTAGCAAGACAAGAGAGTGCGATGGATTCAGAGGCTCGCTCTCCAGTTGGCGCGCGTGGCATCATGCAAATTATGCCAAAGACGGCACAATACACGGCCAATAAACATAAGATTAAGTACCAGGGCAGCGATGATCTTTATGATGTCGGCAAGAACATTGAGATTGGTAGCCACTATCTAGATGGCCTACTCGCTCAATATGATGATAACCGCATCTTCGCATTTGCCGCGTATAATGCTGGCCCTAGTCGTGTGAAACAGTGGCGATCACGCAGCGATGAAAAGCTCGATGCATTTGCTTTTATCGAGATGATCCCATTCAAAGAGACTCGTGGTTACGTTCAGAATATCTTGATGTTTGAGACTTACTATCGAGATCTCCTGGGTGAGAAAGGGACGTTTTTAGCGCCCCATGAGGCAAAAACGAAATACTAAGCTTTCTGTATTTTTCTCCAAGCTGAGTAATATTAAAGGCAGTGAGTGCGAACCATTTCCACTTACTGCCTTTTTACATTGGATCACATCAAGTGTTTCGGTATAAAGTGTTCGACGCTTTCAATCGTTAAGCGACTCTTTAAAGTCAGAATTTAAAAGTAAGTGTAGAGATATGGCATCACAACCTGAATATGAGAATTGGCAACAACTGATGGACTTGGTAAAGACGGCTGTCGAAAAAGATCAACATGAACTATTGTTGACCATGATGATGACACCAGACGAGCGAGATGCTTTGGTTGCTCGAATTAATATCTTTTGTGAGCTGATGAAAGGTGAGATGTCGCAACGACAGGTTAGCCAAATGCTGGGAGTAGGTGTCGCGACGATAACCAGAGGCTCGAATGAGCTAAAGGCCAAATCTGAACAAGAGAAAGCCGTGATCGCCGACCTTTTGCTCAAACAATAACAGAGTTAAGCAACCACTGAGTAGTGTGGCTATGAATTCGATAAAAACGCTAACTGAATGTTAGCGTTTTTTATTTCTGGTGATTGTTCTCTGAGACTTTCGAAGTTTAGCGAAGATCTAGATAGGAAAGTGCTCTGGATTCACAAATGGGATCAGCGCTAAAATTAAAGCCTGATGATAGACAGAGCTGCGTGTTAGTTGGTTATGTGTTAGTAGGCCAATCGCCCCGCCTTTTTGTTTGATATTATCTGTGCCAAACACATCATCCATAACATCCCCTAGCTCATTCGCATGCTGGAGCTTATCAAGCACAACAGGTGGCAGCATCAAGCTTGCAGATCGAGATTCTCCGCGCTGACCGTTTGCTTCAACGACCATCCAAGCAAATGTAACCTTTCCTTCGATTCCAGACTCTAATCCAACATGAAAATCCGAATCAGGTTGAGCTTGAGTTGCGTTGTGCACGCGGTTTACTGCTCCTTGATAGGTTTCTTCATTACTCATGGGTTGATCGGCAACGCCACTAGGGACGCTGATGCCTTTGAAGTCAAATTCAGTATCAGGAAAAGCAGATAAGAATGCACTTTTAACGGCGCTAATTTTAGCTGGATTCAGCGATGCGATGATTACAGATTTCATGTGGTTGATTCTTTTTATTATCGATAAAATTGAGTTGATGCTGTCGGTACCATTCCGTCAGCTCTTCTAATGGCATAGGCTTACCAAAATAATAGCCTTGCAGCATATCGCACTGCGCATCTTGTAACCACTGATGCATGCATTGAGTTTCAATTCCTTCGGCTGTGACCTTTTTCCCTTGAGCATGGCATAGCCCGATAATCGGTTTCACTATGTTCTGGTTATCTGTCTCAATCAAGGTGTCCAAAAAGGTTTTATCCAATTTAATCTTCTGAGTTGGATACTGAACCAGTTGAGTGATCGAGGTGTAACCAGAACCAAAGTCGTCGATTGCTAATCTATAGCCCATGTATGATAACTGGTTAAGTAATGGGAACCCCTGAGAGTTTGAGTAAAAGGTTTCTGTGATTTCAAAATCGATCAAATTGGGCGGAATCTGATTGATTTTCGCATGCTCTTTGATGAAATCAGCAAGGTGAGTGGTTTTAATCCCGGCTGAAGATAAGTTAATCGATAGCTGAATAGAGTGATCGAATTGAGCTTGAAGTTGATGAAATGAAGCAAATGCATTCTGGATAACCCAGCGATCAATTATTTCAAATAATCCGGTTTGTTCGGCGATAGGAATGAATTCATCGGGTGCCACTAAACCAAGGTGTTTCGAGTGCCAACGTAATAGCACTTCTACACCAATAATATAACTTCCTGTTGAGTCCATATAAGGCATGTAAACGAGCTTAAACTCTTCATCAAAATTATTTTCTCTGAGGGCGCTCTCAATACTGGCTTGACGCTGAATGGTTTTATCTAAGTCTAACGAGTAATCTGCGAATTGGTTTTTACCTGCACGTTTGGCTTGATACATCGCGGTATCAGCATTCGAAAGAAGCTTCTCGATTGTATCGCCATCATTAGGGTGGGTCGCAATACCAATACTGACCGTAATCGGGAAATTACCTGACTCGGTGACAAACCCCTTTTGTAGTGGGGTGAGTAAATCATTCGAAAATCGATGTGCGATATTTTCTTGGTGATTTGGAGCATTAATGTATACAACGAACTCGTCCCCAGAAAGTCGGGCTGGCAGACAGTGGGCATTTAATTCTGTTTTGTAGTGGTTACAAATATTGGAGATACGCTGAGCAAAACTGACGAGAATCGAGTCGCCGATTTGGTGTCCGTATTTGTCGTTCACAAATTTGAAGTTATCTAAATCAAAGTAGAGAACCCAGGTTTCGGTGTTCGAGCTAGGTTTTGACAACGACTGCTGCACGAAGGTTTGAAACTGGTGCCTATTGGCTATTTGGGTCAACTGATCATTTTCTGCCAACAACTTAGTCTGTTGGTACGTGTCATCCAACTCTTGGTACATATCATAAAAGCGTTGGGATAAGCGCCCCAACTCATCATTTGTTCTTAGGCGCTCAATGTTTTTTCTCTGTTTTTTCTCAACCTCTTGAAGCTGCCTATCTAAACGGGTGATCGGGTTTATCACCCAGCGAGATAGCAGGATCAGCAGTAAGGTAACACTGACAAATGCAGATAGGGCAAAGGATAGGCTCAGTTCATTCCAGATAGATTTGAGTTTGTTGTCTAATAAGAATGGTGCAGGATCGAGCGTGGCGTAGAGGCCAGGTGCTAGCTTTATAGATTGTGTTAACTCACGCCCCTGTGTCACTAACGTAGGGGTAAAAAACAAACTAGTTTGATAGTCGAACTCTATCTGTTTTCGTAGTGAATTAAACTTATCAAGAGAGACAGATACAACCACAAAAAACACATTGTTGGGTGGATCGTTTATTGGTGTCGAAACTGCTTTTTTATCAATAACATCATAATGAACTAATACCCCTTCACCTTGGGAATTCTGTATGTAGTCCGTACTCGAAGTTGCTAACGTTTTTTGATATTGATGCTCAATGAACTCTAATATCTTGGGATCCATTTTTGCGAAAGGATCATTGGTATTGTCAGCGTAATATTTAAGAGCTCGATCGCTATCAAGCAACGCGACCCTTGTAAAACTGTCGTTACCATCTTGCAGTAACTTAATCGTTTCGTTTAGGTTATCAGTCAGTTCACGTTGGTGGTCGACATTTTCATCAACCATAAAATAACGCTTAACCAGGTCACTATTGGTGAGGGTGTAGGAGTAATTGTTGAGGAAAGAACGAGACTGTTGAAAATAGCCTGCTAATTTTTCCATGCTTAATTGCAGTGCATTGTCTTCACGTTTGATAAAGCTGTTTTTTTGCGTGGAATAGATGATATAGCTAGAAGCCGCTGTACTGAACAGTATTACGGGGGCAATCACAAGTAATATTTTAGTACTTAGCTTCATGGTTATTCACAACATGGTTTATAAATTTTAGCGCGCAAGTTTATGTTATTTCGAGAGTTCTTGCCATCGATTATATTGTGTTTGAAGAGTTTTGTTTGGGTTTTAAGTTTTTGTATTTAATGATTAAATTATCAGTAATGAGTGTTTAAGTACGGTGGGGGTGATTGAAGTGGATAGGAGTGAGAATCAGTAACACAACCAATTCCTTTTTAAGTATACAGACTTTGCGTATTCCTTAGTTCGAGTTTTATTCCATTAGTTACTTTCTTTTAGCATTTGGCCTGCAGTAGGCCAAATGCTTGTATTAGTGAAAAGCTTATAGCAGTTAAAATGGGGGAACAGATAATAAAAAGTTAAGACAACTTAACTTGAGTAGCCTTAATGTTCTCACTTGGGTAACAACCTAACACTTTTAGGTGACGAGTTATGGCTGTTAGTTCCGTTATCGCTTGCTGCATATTATCTGAATCTAAGTGTGCTTCTAAATCCACATAGAACATCTCTTCCCAAGGGTTACCCATGATAGGACGAGATTCCAGCTTGGTCATGTTAATACCTAAGCGTTGCAGAATCAGCAGTGTTTCAACCAAAGAACCGGCTTCTTGAGAAGTCGACATGATGAGTGTCGTCTTAGCTGGGATCTGAGTCGATACTTCAACAGGCTTACGAGCGACCACGATGAAACGAGTGTGGTTCTCAGTTTGATTTGCAATGTTGCCTTGGATTGGTTGAAGTCCATAAAGCTTGCCGCTCGATGCATTACCAATCGCTGCCACATCATCACCGCCTAGATCTTTCACCTTTTTCATAGCATCAGCTGTGCTTGCACAAGATTCAAGGCTGACATCTTTAAGGCGGCTTAAAAACTCACTGCATTGTTGATGAGGTTGTGGATGCGAATAGAGCGTTTTAATGTCTTCTAAACGAATATCATTTTTCGCGACAAGGCAATGTTCAATCGGTTGAGAAAGTTCACCAACGATGTAAAGCGTTGTGTGTTGTAGCAGATCGTAGACTTCGTTAATTGACCCTGAACTGGTATTTTCAATCGGCAGTACACCGTAGTCGGCATGGCCCGATTCTACAGTCGATGCGACTTCTTTGAAGTGATTACAGTTCAGCTCAATCAATTCCATATTCTTGCGGCTGAAGTATTCACGGCTCGCAAGGTGAGAATACGATCCCTTAGAACCTAAGAATGCAACGCGAGCTAGTGGTTTACGGCTTTGCGGATTCGCTAGGTTTTGTAAGTATGACTGCTGCAGTAAAACGGAATCTTCGATGATGGTGTGAAACAGCTTAGTAATGTACTGAGCATCCAATTCGTACTTGTCTTTTCCGTTGTTGATCAATTTGACTAGTAGTTGTTGCTCTCGTACTGCATCACGAACGGGTTTTGATGTTTCTACCTTGCTTTTAGCGACTTCGATACTCAGCTTACGACGCTCTGAAAGTAATTTTAGGAGTTCGTCGTCTAAATCATTGAGACGAAGGCGGATATCATCTAGTGAAATTGTTCGGTCAGTCATAAATGTGTCCTTATAAAAAAGCCCCCCTAGTGTGGGAGGCTTCTTGTTCGTTTTTGACTTGTTTTTCTAAAACGACTTAGCCTCCGATTTACGGAAGAAAAAAGAAGTCAAAAATAAACAAAGAGTGAGAGTGCATAAAAAGTGATTGTTTTATGAATGTTTAAACACAATAAGCAAGCGAGCTACGAGCGTCAAGCAAAAAAATAGCGCCCTGAGGCGCTATTTTTTAATCTGTCATATTTCCTTATTCTACTTTAGCTTCTAGCTCTTCGATTTCAGGCTTTTCAGCGCGGCGCGCTTCTGGTTTATGGCGCAGCTTGTTGAGTTGACGCTCTAGTTTTTGTTCTACTTCGTTAATAGCTACGTAGAGGTCGTCATGAATTGATGAAGCAACAAGTTGGCCTTTTGGTACCGTTAGAACGGCTTCAAATTTTTTCTTTTTATTTGGTTCTTCGCTAAAGCTCGCTTGGCAGCCAATGATGTCTACTTGCCATTTATCCAGCTTCTTAAATTTGCTTTCTATGTGATCACGGATTGCAGAGGTAATGTCGATATTTTTACCAGTGATGTTCATTTTCATAGAAGTTTTCCTCTGTTGTATCCCTCATGGGTTAACTTCAGATTACGACTTTTAGGAATAAAGAACGTGATCTAGGTCTTGTTTTGGTTGGGTGGGATAAGCATTAAAATCAAATGTGATCTCACGCAAGTCTTGATATCTTTTTGTCGAAAAATACTTGTTATCCCTATGAAAAACGATAAGTTGGAGACAAGGCTTCGCTAAAAATTAAACCAGTTTTTAGGGGCGGACTACAGCCTATAGAAAGTGCTTGATTGAAATTTACTCAATAGTGTTTTGTGATATAGGTATCATGATGTAGCTCTCTACGTAAGCTTCTTCAGAATTAGATAAACAAAAGCCGCATAAGTTTTCTTATGCGGCTTTTATGTTTTTAACCTTATCTAACACCTTTGTTCTTCAAGCTCTGATGTTGAGGAGGAAGTTAATCGTTAGTGTTCAGTAATCTCGCTGTACTGTCCTCTCGGATGGCATTGATTGCTTGCAATTGTTTGTAAATGACGAAGTAACGATTGATGTTGGCGACATAGGTTACGGGTTCTTTACTCACGTACTTACGAGTGATGATTTCGACGTTTTTAAACCAGATATTTGGGTTATAACCCTTCTTTTTAGCAATGTTTCGCATCTTTCTTATCTTAGCGGGGCCTGCATTGTAAGAAGCTAAAGTGAAGTAGATTTGATTGTCAGGCGATATCGCTGGATCGTCAAAATATCGGTCTTTGATAAAGCGCATATATTTCACACCAGCATGGATGTTGTTATCCACCTTATGTATGTTTTTTATATTGACGTTTTTGTCTTTGGCGGTACTTGGCAACACCTGCATTACACCGATGGCGCCTCGGTGAGAAACCCTGCTTTGATCAAGTCCAGACTCTTGGAAACCTTGAGCTGACATCATCAAAGGGTCGAATTCGTATTCATTCGAATATTTTTCAAAGACATCTGCCAGTTTTGCCACTCGGTCTACTTTATTAGGGTTGAGTGCTCGTCCTAACCAACGAGTGTTGTCGATGTATTTATTATAGATAACGTTCCCAAGTAGAGTTCCTGTTCGTGCGGTCTTTACGTATTTGTTGATCTCTTTCTTTAGCTGAGGGCTGTCTTTTCTCAGTGCCCAAGCAATTTGACCATTTTCACGCAGCGGCAACTCAGTGTGTACCTGAATGTTTTCCATAACATCGAGCCAGAGCTTAGCTTTGTGGCTATCTAGAACTGTACCTTGTATATAACCCTGATTAACCAGTTCTATCAGCTCGTAGTCTTGCAATGATTCTTCGATAAAGTGGACATGCAGTGGTGGTAAACCTAGTGCGTTAAGCTCTTTGTTGACTCTTTGAACACTCTCGAAGTAACTCGAGCTAGCTCGGATCCAGACCTCTTGACCACTCAATTGCTTGATTTCGGTGATAGGGGCAGAATTTTTTCCGGTGATAATCAGTTCTTTCCCATCTTTGATCATTGGATCGGAAAAATCGATGACACTTAACCGCTTGTCGGTGATCGTTAGGTTGGCGACAGCGACATCACCGTAACCAGATTCTAACGAGGGGAGTAGATCATCTCGTTGCACGGGGATGATTTGAACGTTGAGATAGGGGTGCTTCTTACGAAGACTTTTCTCAAAGTGGTAGAGCATTTCTGCCACAATACCTTTTGGCTTGCCATCTTCTATGTAGTAAAAGCCCAGATCAGCCGAAACCAATACTCTCACTGTTCCTTTTGTTTTGAGTACATCTAAGTCTCCCATGTAAGGTTGATTGCTCAATGGGGACAGTTCTAATGCGTTGGAAAGTTGGCTAAATAACCCGATCCAGATAAATAATAACATCCTGCTCACATCCACACTCCATGTTGATGTTTTGTTAAAAGTTATCTATTGAAGATACTGCTTATGTTGCCATTCATCAAGTTTACCAGACGAAGTTCAAAAAAAATCGCGCTAACAAATTAGCGCGATTTTGAAGTGATTGTTTTAGTTAACGACGAGTGTGATTCGCTGACTAAGGCAGTGGATTGAGCTCGATTAACTTTTCTGTTCGTAACACTGCGTCTTCTAAGCCTAGTTGTTCATAAGCTTCTAATTGAATGTCTAAAGACTTACGTGCAGCAATGGTGTCAGGGTAAGTCTTCTGCAACTCTTGTGTTCTGTTTATAGCTGCAATCCAAGCTTCACGACGCAGGTAGAAATCAGCGGTTGCTAAGTCATACTCCGCGAGGCGGTTTTTCAGTGCGAACATGCGTTTTTGTGCATCTTCAGCGTATGGGCTTGCTGGGAAACGTTCTAACAGTCGTTTGAAATCAGCAAATGCAAGTTTCACAGGTTCTGGGTCTCGGTCGCTACGATCGATATTAAAAATATCATGCATGAAGTTTCGGTCTTGTGCCATATGCGTTAAACCGCGCATGTAAAGAACCCAATCCTGTTTTTCATGAGTAGGGTTTAAGCGTAGGAATCGCGAAATAGTCGCAAGGCCAAGCGCCAAGTCATCATTTTTGTAGTAAGCGTAAATCAGATCCAGTTGTACTTGTTCAGAATAGGCGCCGAATGGGTAACGTGAGTCTAAGGCTTCTAGCTTTTCGATTGCAGAAAGCCAGCTACCACTCTGCAGTGATTCTTGGGCGTCAGAGTAAAGAACCGATGGCGGTACATCCGGTACTATTTCTTCACTACTTGAACAACCAACTAAGAGTGATACGGCTAATAGACCCGTTAAAGTAAGGTGTTTCATGTCAGGCGTCGATTCCTTGAATTAAATATTTCGTAAGCTTCCGTTACTTTCTAACCAGTAACAGATACAATGATGCAATTATTCTATTTTATCCATACTAATGGGTATTAGTCTCACGGTTTTTAAAAAAGTTCGATATGGCTCAGCAGATAACATTAACAGACACAGTAAAAAGCAGCCAGTTAGGTCAACGTTTAGACCAAGCTGTCGCTGAACTATTTACCGATTTTTCTCGCTCTCGTATTAAAGAGTGGCTTCTTGACGGCAAAATCCAAGTGGATGGCGAAGTTATCACTAAACCGCGCACCATAGTTTTGGGCGGTGAAGCGATCATCTTACAAGCAGAGCTTGCGGATGAAGAGCGCTGGGAAGCACAAGATATTCCGTTAGACATTGTCTATGAAGATGATGATTTATTGGTTATCAATAAACCTCGCGATCTGGTTGTACACCCAGGTGCAGGTACGCCGGATGGAACCATACTAAACGCATTGCTTTTCCATTACCCTCAGATTGCTGAAGTACCTCGTGCGGGTATTGTGCACCGTCTTGATAAAGACACAACTGGTCTTATGGTTGTGGCTAAAACGGTTCCAGCTCAAACTCGCCTTGTACGAGCTCTTGCTAAACGTCGTATTACTCGTGAATATGAAGCAATTGCTATTGGTAAAATGACCGCGGGTGGTGTGGTTGAGAAAGGCATTAGCCGTCATGCAACTAAGCGTACGTTAATGGACGTTAATGAACTGGGTAAGCCTGCGGTAACTCACTACCGTGTTGCTGAGCACTTCCGCGAACATACTCGTATTCGTCTGCGCCTAGAAACGGGTCGTACTCACCAAATCCGTGTTCACATGTCATACCTTCAGCACCCGTTGTTAGGTGATATTGCGTACGGTGGTCGTGCACGTATTCCAAAAGGTGCATCTGAAGAGCTAACGACAATGATTCGTTCTTTTGATCGCCAAGCGCTACACGCGGTTATGCTGAAGTTTGTTCACCCGATTACTGGTGAAGAAGTAGAGTTCCACGCACCTGTGCCAAATGACATGGTTGTGATGGCTGAAGCGTTGCGTGTTGATGCTCGCGAAAACATAGAAGACGACATTTAATCGTGTCAATGATCATCCCTGACTGGAATGCACCAAAAAACGTGAAAGCATTTGCTTCGACTCGTTTTGATGGTTGTTCTACAGGTGCTTATCAAGGGTTAAACCTTGGTATGCATGTTGGGGATGATGCTTTACTTGTTGAAAGTAATCGAACATGGCTAAAGCAACAATCTAAGATGCCCACGGCTCCAGTATGGCTAAATCAAACTCACTCAACGGATGTCATTACGGTTTTAGAACCTGTGGCGAATGTGCTTGATGCGGATGGTGCATTTACCACTGCAAAGGGGATTGTGTGTTCTGCGATGACAGCTGATTGCTTACCGGTCATCCTTACCGATACCAAAGGCACTCAAGTTGCTGCCGTTCATGCCGGTTGGCGTGGTCTTGCTGGTGGCATTCTTGAAAATGCCGTAGCAAAGTTTTCAAACCTAGATTCAGATAATCAGATCATTGCTTGGCTTGGCCCTGCTATTGGTAAAGATGCGTTTGAGGTTGGCAACGATGTGTTGGACGCTTTTGTTCGTTTTGACCCTCAAGCGAAATTAGCATTTAAAGCTAAATCTGAACCCGGCAAGTGGTTAGCAAACATGTCTCAACTTGCGACTCAACGATTAATGAAAGTTGGCGTGACTTCGGTGACAGATTCGAATCTATGTACATACGCAGATTCAGATGCTTTCTATTCTTATCGTCGTGATGGTATTACTGGGCGTCAGGCAACATTTATTTGGTTAGAGTAATCTCTGACTAGCATAACCACTCATCCAGTTCATTTATATTTTCATATCAGCTCTATTCTTCATCCTTATCCCTTGAAAATCTGCGTTACCGTATCCATCTTCTAACCATAAGATAAACATATCTAAGAGTAGGAAGGTTGGCATGCGTCTCGATCGATTCACTAGTAAATTCCAAATTGCGATATCTGATGCTCAGTCGCTCGCATTAGGTCGTGATCACCAATATATAGAACCTGTACACCTAATGGTGTCTTTGCTTAATCAAGATGGCAGTGCGATTCGTCCATTGCTCACTATGCTGAATATTGACGTTGTTCAATTGCGTTCTAAATTGAGCGAAATATTAGACAGAGTCCCAAAAGTCAGCGGTATCGGTGGTGATGTTCAGCTTTCTAACGCAATGGGAACGCTATTCAACCTATGTGACAAGGTCGCGCAAAAGCGTCAAGACAGTTATATATCTTCAGAAGTATTCCTACTCGCTGCAATAGAAGACAAAGGACCTCTAGGTAACTTACTTAAAGAGTTAGGCCTTACTGAGCAAAAACTATCTCAAGCTATCGAGCAAGTTCGTGGTGGTCAAAAGGTTGATGACCCGAATGCGGAAGATAGACGCCAAGCTTTAGAGAAGTTCACCATTGATCTGACCGAGCGAGCAGAGCAAGGCAAGCTAGATCCTGTGATTGGTCGTGATGATGAAATTCGTCGCACGATTCAAGTCCTTCAACGTCGTACTAAGAACAACCCTGTCATTATCGGTCAACCCGGTGTAGGTAAAACTGCGATTGTCGAAGGTTTGGCTCAGCGTATTATCAATAATGAAGTGCCTGAAGGCTTAAGAGGCCGACGAGTGCTTTCATTAGACATGGGCTCATTAGTTGCGGGTGCTAAATATCGTGGTGAATTCGAAGAGCGTCTAAAATCAGTGCTTAATGAATTATCGAAAGAAGAAGGCAATGTCATTCTCTTTATCGATGAAATTCATACGATGGTCGGCGCAGGTAAAGGCGAAGGCTCTATGGATGCGGGTAACATGCTGAAACCAGCATTAGCTCGTGGTGAACTGCATTGTGTCGGCGCAACAACGCTCGATGAATACCGACAATATATAGAGAAAGACCCGGCTTTGGAGCGTCGATTCCAAAAAGTGATCGTGGATGAACCCACCGTTGAAGACACGGTAGCGATTCTTCGTGGTTTGAAAGAGCGCTATGAACTCCACCATCATGTAGAAATTACCGATCCTGCTATCGTAGCGGCGGCAACGCTATCTCACCGATATGTTTCAGATCGTCAGTTACCAGATAAGGCGATTGATCTCATTGATGAAGCGGCTTCGAGTATTCGAATGCAGATAGATTCAAAGCCCGAGTCATTGGATAAGTTAGAGCGCAAAATCATTCAATTGAAGATCGAACAGCAAGCTCTGACGAATGAAAATGATGAGGCCAGTGAAAAGAGGCTTCGTACGTTACAAAGCGAACTTTCTGAGAAAGAACGCGATTTCGCAGAGCTTGAAGAAGTTTGGAACGCTGAAAAAGCGGCGCTGTCTGGTACGCAACATATTAAATCAGAGCTAGAACAAGCTCGAATGGATATGGATTTTGCACGACGCGCTGGTGACCTTAACCGTATGTCTGAATTGCAATATGGTCGAATCCCAGAATTGGAGAAGCAGTTAGATCTCGCGACTCAAGCTGAAATGCAAGAAATGACCTTATTACGTAATAAGGTGACCGACGCTGAGATCGCCGATGTCCTTTCAAAGCAAACCGGTATTCCTGTTTCTAAAATGCTAGAAGCAGAAAAGGAGAAGCTTCTGAAAATGGAAGGTGTTCTGCATAAGCGGGTTATCGGTCAAGCGGAAGCGGTCGAAGTGGTATCGAATGCGATTCGTCGTAGCCGTGCTGGTTTGTCTGATCCGAATAAGCCGATTGGTTCGTTCTTGTTCTTAGGGCCAACAGGTGTAGGTAAAACGGAACTGTGTAAAACATTAGCTAACTTTATGTTCGATAGTGAAGATGCCATGGTTCGTATCGATATGTCTGAGTTTATGGAAAAACACTCTGTTGCTCGTTTAGTTGGTGCTCCCCCTGGTTATGTGGGTTATGAAGAAGGTGGGTACTTAACCGAAGCTGTTCGTCGAAAACCTTATTCTGTCATTCTGCTTGATGAGGTAGAGAAAGCTCACCCAGATGTTTTCAATATTCTATTGCAAGTTTTAGATGATGGGCGATTAACTGACGGACAAGGTCGTACGGTTGATTTTAGAAATACCGTGGTAATCATGACATCGAACTTAGGTTCAACTCGTATTCAAGAGAACTTTAATACATTGGATTACCAAGGGATTAAAAATGAGGTTATGGAAGTGGTGGGTAAACATTTCCGACCTGAGTTTTTGAATCGAGTTGATGAAAGTGTCGTGTTTCATCCATTAGGCCAAGAGCACATCGAGTCAATTGCCGCTATTCAGCTTGATCATTTGAAAAAGCGAATGGAAGACAATGGTTATGAACTCGAAGTTTCAGAAAAAGCGCTCAAGCTAATCTCTCAAGTTGGTTTTGACCCTGTATATGGTGCAAGGCCTCTTAAAAGAGCAATTCAACAAACTGTTGAGAACCCGTTAGCGAAAGCGATACTTGCGGGGAAAATCAATCCGGATAAGAAAGTGCAGCTATTAGTGAATAATGACCGAATTATTGCTCACCAATAATCAAGGTAAGAACGATAGGTACGATTAGTCGAAATTAAGACGCAATCGTACCTATTTTGAACGCTTTGAGTGAATAGTGTCCGAACGATCGCCTGTGGCGATTTTTTTCCGTTTTTGGTCTTGTGCAAAGGGGGATTCTCTCTATAATGCGCCTCCGTTGCTAGGGATAACCAAGCGGTTTGAACTAAGTAACGAGACGACATTAAGCATTTAAGATGCTTTGAAAAATTAGCTGGAAAAAGTGTTTGACACTGGAACCCAATTCGCTAGAATGGCCGTCCACTTAGAGAGGCTCCTTACTAAAAGGAACGCTCAATAAGTAAAGCTCTTTAACAATTTAAACCTATCAATCTGTGTGGGCACTCGTTGATGAATATCAAAACGTTTTATTTTCCCTTTTTATAAAGAGAAGTAAAACAGATTCCTCGGAATCAACTTTGGTTTCAATGAACTGAGTGACCAATTCAATTTGGTACAGCCTTGAGCTGTTTGATTTCACTTTTTAAAGTGAAAGCCAAAAAGAGCACAGTCAATTCATTATCTTTCTGTTGGAAAGATAATAGCTTTAGAATTACTTTTTGTAGTTTTGAAGTCAGTATTCATTGAGCCGACAAAATCTTAAATTGAAGAGTTT
>NZ_AJZM02000236.1 GCF_000272405.2 Vibrio tasmaniensis 1F-187 | reverse complement strand
GAAAATATGAGGGGATCCGTCAGCGTCGCCGGTTCTCTCGCAACTTTGCGGGATTTATTATTTTTAGATATGATAAGATCTTTATACATAATAAAGAGTAATCACAATGAAAAACAAAGGCTTCATTTTAGGTGTTTTCGCTTCAGTAGTACTTGTAGGTTGTGGCGGTGGTTCGTCAGCGGCACCGAGTGCAACAGTAAAAACGTTTAGTGGTAATGGCCTATACGTTAACCCGACTGACTTGACCGTCATGCTTGTTGACTCAAAGCGATCTAAGAACAACCTAATTGTGGGTGACTTCGCGAACAACAGCGTTTACTTTGTTGATAGTGCGACCACGACAGAAACATCGATGACAACTAGAGGTCTATCTTTTACTAGCAACAATGTTTTTGTGAAAGAAAGAATTCAGTTAATGCATGCTAAATTTACAAACAATATTGCAACTCTAACAGCCGTTGTTAGCGGGTCAAACCTTGTTTACTCAATGAATAAAACAACTGACTCATTAGCTCTTGCCCAAATCACCGGTACTCATACCAATGCAACAGATGGTAGTACGTGGACGATTAACGCAGATGGTTCATATGTCGTTAATGGCGTTTGTACAATTACAGGTAAATTGGTTCGTAATGGATCTTACTTTAATGCAGATAACGCAAGTGCCGTTTCTTGCTCGCAATCAGCGCTAAATGGCAGTTACAACGGGGTTTTCTTGACGGTTAAGCACAACGGTAAAGATTACATTGCAGGGGTGTTAGGTAATGACACGGGTATTTTGTATGGAAATGCTCCAACGAACTAAATTGGTCATTAACTAGGGCGTGTTGATCTTTGTTGTGTATCTCATGTTCAGCAATACATCGGTAGCCCGCGGTAACATGAATGCCAGCGATAGCATGCTGGCATAATTCCTTTCTAGCTTGTCATATCTACTTGAAATAGCTCGTTTGATGGTCGAGCCATCACAATCTTTGAACAAGTTTTTGAATATGGCCAATACAACTCACCGAAAAGTCACCAAGCATTCCTTGATAAATTGCAGAGTATTTTGCCGAATAAAATCAGTCCGATCATCGTTTCTGATGCGGGTTTTAGAAATACTTGGTTCCGCCAAGTTCAGAAGAAAGGTTGGTTTTGGTTAGGTCGTGTCCGAGGTGAAGTATCAATCAAACAACCTCAAAAACCTTGGGTCTCAAATAAAACCTTTTATCCAAACGCTGTCCATAAACCCAAATATCTTGGCCACTGCTTATTAGCAAAGAGATCACCGATATCTTGTGAAGCCTATGTTTATAAGGGATTAGAAAAAGGCAGAAAAGCCCAGCGCCATAGCAGAACCAGCCAAAAACACTCCGCTACACATCTCTATCAACGCAGTGCAAAGGAGCCGTGGCTACTCGCGACTAATATCCCTAGACATATCTTAAATGAAGTACAAATTACCAGTCTGTACGCCAAGCGTATGCAGATAGAAGAGGCCTTCCGCGATCTAAAGAGTACCGCCTATGGAATCGCACTTCGTCACAACAGAACTCGTTGTACTAAGCGATTAGATATCCTGCTTCTTATTGCGTTGCTCGCTGAAATCTTGATGTGGTGGAATGGCCTCATTGCAGTACAAGCCAAATGGCATCTTGACTTCCAAGCCAACAGCATTAAACACCGCCGAGTTCTATCCATACCTCGTCTAGGGAGAGAGGTACGAAATCATCGGCGATATCAAATTAACGAATCCCAATATCAATGGGTAATGTTCGAATATCAAAGGCTCACACACAACGCAGGACTAGGGAAAATATGAGGGGATCCGTCAGCACCCAAGGTTGGGAATACTAGGGCGTGTTGATCTTTGCTGTACATTTCGCGTTCAACAATACATCGGTAGCCACATTAACATGAATGCCAGCGATAACATGTTGGCATAATTCCTTTCTAGCTTGTCATATCTACTTGAAATAGCTCGATAATGCTTAATTCTCCCAAAGGCATTTTCGACCAAGTGACGATACTTGTATAGACACCAATCCATACTGTCTTTGTCTATATCTTGTCCGTAATTGCGTTTAGCAATTACCGTTTCTCCGCCACGTTCCTTAACAAAAGTACGGAAAGGTTCGCTGTCATATCCTTTATCACAAACAATGGTATTAACTTCACCGAGTTGCTCAACTAAGCTTTCGGCATGCACTATATCGTGGCGTTGTCCCTCTGATAAATCAAAGCAAATCGGCAGGCCACCACTATCTACGGCTAAGTGAATTTTGGTTGAGTTGCCCCCGCGACTTTTTCCTATTTGCTCTGAACTTTCAGTAGCTGCACCTGTACTATGCTGATGTGCTCTAACTATAGAGCCATCAAGAAATACCCATTCAAAATCAGCCATGTTAGATAAGCTTTTGAAAAGATTATCTAAAATCCCTTTCTTCGACCAAAGATTAAATCGTCTGTAAACGGTACTCCACTCTCCGAACTCAGAGGGTAGATCTCGCCAAGGAATACCTGTTCTCATTCGATAAAGTATTCCTTCAAATGTCATTCGATGTTCAGTTTTATCGTAAATACGACCTGTACTTTTCATAACTTGGAGTAGCAGTTCCCAGCGAATATCAGTTAGCATTGTTCTTGGCATGGTATTGGTTATGGTTTTACTTTTGGCGAAGCAAATTATAACTCTTTACCATGCTGTTCAAAAAACACTCACGAAAGATCAACACGCCCTAGTTTCTCTAATCTAGTGGGTCGCAGTTTAGAACCATCGGAATTACATGCTTCTTCGTCGATCAAAGTTGGGTAATAATCTTTTTCACCTTCCATCGGCTTTGTTGCGCCCGATTTCAGATAATAAGTGCGACATTCATGGAAAGGTGTAGAAGAGGAAGCCAACTGCTGAAAGTGGTACGCTCTTCTCGCCAAAGAAACAAGCAGTACTACCATGAACTATCAGCAGTTGACCGAAGGCAGAAGATACCAGATTCCTGCCCTTTTGGAACGGGGGATTTCAGTTTCTGAAATTGCTAAAACCGTTCAGTGCCATCGCGGCGTTGTTGATCAAATCAGCTTGGAGGTCAACGACGCCATATTTGACTCACCGTTAGCTTCGAACAGGCATGCCTAGTCCTATGACTTTGTTTATA
>NZ_AJZM02000235.1 GCF_000272405.2 Vibrio tasmaniensis 1F-187 | reverse complement strand
TACGTTCAAATTTTTCTTTAGACACAATCGTGTTCCTTCCTAGTTATGATTCGCCACGTTCATTATTGAGCGAGACGCGCCAGAAATTGCTATTTTATGCGCCAACTCTCGTTAGCGCAATATTTGGACGCATTGTTCTTTCAAAAAATGAAAAAAATGCGTCCCTTTTGTTTAACCACGCTCTGCAATGATTGCATTAGCAACATTTTTTGGCACTTCAGCGTACTCACTAAACTCCATAGAGTAAGAAGCACGACCTTGTGTCGCAGAACGTAAATCAGTTGCGTAACCGAACATGACAGACAACGGAACTTGTGCACGAATTATCTTCAGGCCAGCTGTCCCCTCGTCCATACCTTCGATGATGCCGCGACGACGGTTAATATCGCCAACAACGTCACCCATCCAGTCTTCTGGAGTAGTTACTTCAACTTTCATCATAGGCTCAAGCAAAACTGGTTGCGCTTCTAGTGCACCTGTTCTGAAAGCCATAGAGGCAGCGATTGTAAACGCCATCTCACTTGAATCTACTTCATGGTAAGAACCATCATATAGTGTAGCTTTGATATCCAAAACTGGATAGCCCGCTAATACACCATTGTTCATTTGCTCTTCAACGCCTTTAGCGACAGAGGTAATGAACTCTTTTGGCACGATACCATTGGCAATTTCATCTACGAAGACAAAGCCTTCACCGGCTTCTGATGGTTCCAGTTTCAGCCACACGTGACCGTACTGTCCTTTACCACCATGTTCGCGGATAAATTTACCTTCAGCTTTTGCTGTACCACGAATGGTTTCACGATAAGCAACTTGCGGATTACCAACGTTGCAGTTCACACTGAATTCACGCTTCATGCGGTCAACGATGATATCTAAGTGCAGTTCACCCATACCAGAGATTAGTGTCTGGCCAGTCTCGTCATCCGTTTCAACACGGAACGATGGATCTTCTGCCGCTAGCTTACCTAACGCGATAGTCATTTTATCTTGATCAGCTTGAGAGCGAGGCTCTACAACGATCTGAATAACTGGATCTGGGAATTCCATACGTTCAAGAACAATTTTATGGTTCTGATCACATAGAGTTTCACCAGTAGTAACATCTTTAAGGCCGATAATGGCTGCGATGTCACCTGCTCGTACTTCTTTTACTTCTTCACGCTTGTTTGAGTGCATTTGAACAATGCGCCCTAAACGTTCACGTTGTTTCTTCACAGAGTTGTAAGCTGTTTTACCGCTTTCAACAACACCAGAGTAAACACGGATGAAAGTTAAAGTACCAACAAATGGGTCTGTTGCAATTTTAAATGCTAGCGCTGAGAACGGTTCTTTGTCGTCTGCATGACGCTCTGCTTCGTTCTCGTCTTCATCGATACCTTTAATTGCAGGTACATCGACTGGAGAAGGAAGAAAATCAACAACTGCATCTAGAACAGCTTGTACACCTTTGTTTTTGAATGCACTACCACAAGTAGCAAGTACGATTTCATTATTAAGGGTACGAGTACGAAGACCTTGTTTGATTTCAGCTTCTGTTAGTTCACCTTCTTCAAGGTACTTATCCATCAGCTCTTCATTTGCTTCTGCAGCAGCTTCAACAAGTTCTGTACGATATTCTTCAGCCATTTCTTGCATGTCTGCAGGAATATCTTCGTACGTGAAAGTCATGCCTTGGTCAGCTTCATTCCAGTTAATCGCCTTCATCTTGATAAGATCGACAACGCCTTGGAAGTTTTCTTCAGCACCAATGTTCAGTTGAATTGGAACAGGAGTTGCGCCTAGGCGATCCTTGATCTGTTCAACTACACGCAAGAAGTCTGCGCCTGTACGGTCCATTTTATTAACGAAAACCATACGTGGAACTTGGTACTTATCAGCTTGACGCCATACAGTCTCTGACTGAGGTTCAACACCAGATGAGCCACAGAACACAACAACTGCACCATCAAGCACACGCAGAGAACGTTCTACTTCGATTGTGAAGTCAACGTGCCCCGGAGTGTCGATGATATTAATACGGTGGTCAGAGTACTGAGCTTCCATACCACGCCAAAACGTAGTAGTTGCTGCTGAAGTGATCGTAATACCGCGCTCTTGCTCTTGCTCCATCCAATCCATGGTTGCTGCACCATCGTGAACTTCGCCGATTTTGTGAGAAAGACCGGTATAGAACAGAATACGTTCACTTGTGGTTGTTTTACCTGCATCTACGTGAGCAACGATACCGATATTACGGTATTGCTCAATAGGAGTTTTACGAGCCACGGTTGAATCCTCTTATTAGAGACTTAGGGACTATTGCTATGTCTAGATTATGCGTTAAAAGCGATACTTCGCTAAAAAGTGCTTGCCCTAGAAATAGCAATAGTTCCTAGCATAAGCATAGGAACTAAAGAAGTGCTGCAAGGAAACTTGCAGCACTAAAAAGGTATTACCAGCGGTAATGTGCGAACGCTTTGTTTGCGTCAGCCATACGGTGAACGTCTTCACGTTTCTTAACCGAAGTACCTTTGTTCTCAGACGCGTCTAGCATTTCAGCAGCTAGGCGTTGAGCCATAGATTTTTCACCACGCTTACGCGCAGCTTCAACTACCCAACGCATAGCAAGAGCGTTACGGCGAACCGGACGAACTTCTACAGGTACTTGGTAAGTTGAACCACCCACACGGCGAGATTTAACTTCTACCGCTGGACGAACATTTTCAAGAGCTTCTTCAAATACAGCTAAGTGATCTTTACCAGATTTCTCAGCCATAACTTCTAGTGCAGTGTAAACAATCTTCTCTGCAGTAGATTTTTTTCCGTCAACCATAAGGATGTTAACGAATTTTGCCAGCAGCTCAGATTTGAACTTAGGATCTGGAAGGATCTTACGCTGGCCTATTACGCGACGACGTGGCATGGAATTTCTCCGTTGTCTTCTTCAGGTTTTTTCCAAAACTTTTCAGAATAATAAATAAATAGTGTTTGGCCTTACTTAACGCTTTCTTTTAAAAAAAAGACGCATTAAGACTTAGGACGTTTCACACCATACTTAGAACGACCTTTCTTACGGTCGTTAACGCCTGCACAGTCAAGTGCACCGCGAACAGTGTGGTAACGCACACCTGGTAAATCTTTAACACGACCACCACGGATAAGAACAACACTGTGTTCTTGAAGGTTATGACCTTCGCCGCCGATGTATGAAGTAACTTCAAAGCCGTTAGTTAGACGAACACGACATACTTTACGTAGTGCTGAGTTCGGTTTTTTTGGAGTAGTAGTATATACGCGAGTACATACACCACGTTTTTGTGGGCACGCTTCTAGTGCAGGCACGTTGCTTTTAACAACCTGCTTTACACGAGGAGTACGTACCAACTGGTTAATAGTTGCCATTAACTAGCTCCTGATTTACTTGAAAGTAAGCTTGATGAAAAATCTAGCCCTATTACACATAGTGTAAATAGGGACGCAAAATTCTATTCAGCAGTGGGATGTGTGTCAAGAAATATACAGATCTTTTTTAGCCGTCTAGAGCTCAGGATGGTCTTTTTTTAACCACACTGATAAAATGCAGCTACCAAGTGACTGATTTGTCGTTCAAAACAGTCAGTTTTACGAATCCATCGAAGTCCACTTGATCCAGGGTGCTTGAAGCAAGTTGTTGTAAACCTCGACTATAAAGATCTGTTTTTAATACCGACACATGTTTAACGGTGGAGATTTGATTGAATAACTCATGATTTGGAAGGCAAACATACACCGCATCTTCAACCAAAAGGATATGGTCCTTTTGTTGCGAGTACATCAATGCAAGCTTGAGTTTGTCTACTGATTTTACAATATGAAGCATAACGTTCCCTAGAAAGTCAGTATTTTTTGGCTCTGAGCTAACTTCTGCGTCAACTCATTCATTTCTAGCGCAGTCACATCGATCAGTAAGTTATCAGTCGAGAGACCAAACTGATTGAGGCTATGTTGACACACGTAAACCTGCTCGATGTCGTAGAGGTCCATAAGCTTGAATGCAGAAATATAGTCACGTGATAAGGATTCATCAGGCTGTTGCGCTTTGAGAAGCTGTGTAACGCCATCACCGACAAAGAATACGCTGATGTCTTCACTGTAAGCTGAAGCCGCTAACAATGCGTCTAGCCCTTCCCTACCTGCAGCCGTTGTATGAGGAAAGCTGTTAAATATAAATGCTAATGTGCTCAAAACTGGACAACCCTATCTTGCGTCAGAAGTGCTTCAGATAAACTCCCTAAGCCTGCTTGGGTAAACCCTGTCGCCAAGTTAGAGGCAATTAATTGATGTTGCGCCGCTTCTTCAGTGCTGATAACTCCACGCCTTAGCGCAGCAGCAACACATGTCTCTAGGCTAACATTGTGCTCGTCCGCCAGTTTTTGCCAAGCGGCAGCTAAGTCAAATTCATCATTAGCCGGCACAGTAATGCTAGAGCCATTACTGACGCCGTCTTGATAGAAGAACACACTGTGAAGTTTGTGGCCCTGTTTCAATAGAGCCACAGCAAACTGATAAGCACTTCTTGCGGATTGTGACCCGTAAACGGGTCCATTAACTAAGAGTGTATAGCTTAACAACCCTCTTCATCCTCTGTTTTACGTTGACGGATGTACAAGTACACTGTGTGCTTAGAGATATTCAATCGCTCAGCAACGCGGTTAATCGCGTCTTTGATGTCGAAAATACCTTTGTCGTATAGCTCCATCACGATTTGGCGATTTTTGGTGTTGTTCGATACAGATTTGTCTGCATTGATTTCTTCAATCGTGCGTTCAACCGTTTGATCGACAAGTTCTTCAACATCACTAGCAAAGTTAACAGATGACGCAGCTTCGTCCGCGTCTTGCGTAGGCATGAAAGATTGCAGCACTTGTGAGAATGGCGCATCTAAGTTCACGTTAATACACAGTAAGCCAATCACTCGGTCTTCACCATTGCGGATAGCAACCGTGATCGACTTCATTAGTACCCCGCCTTTAGCGCGAGTAAAATATGAACGAGAGAAGTTACGCTTAGAACCTTCAATATCTTTCAACATCTTCAATGCAAGATCGGTGATTGGCGAACCAACCTGACGGCCTGTATTTTCACCATTGGCAATTTTAATCGCTGAAGTATTGAGGTCTTCTAAAGAGTGTAAAACGATTTCACAAAACGGACCGATCAGACTCGCAATACCATCAACTACGGCCTCATAAGATCTTAGGATAATTTTATCGTGTTCACTGAATGGCATGACATGGACTGATTCCATTTCGAGTAACATGTCCGCATTGACTGTTTCTGTAGTAGTCACTTATTCCTTACCTTCGTGTGAAAAATCAACAAATTTATGTAAGTTTATCAGAAAATTTTAATTGCACACCTAGCTAACATTGCAACTAGTGATTTAGAACAAGTTTAAAAATCAAATACTCATATTCAAGTCATAAAAAAAGCCTAACTTAAAGTTAGGCTTTTTATTCAATCAACGTATTTTAGTACGAGGCTTTTAATCGATATTATTGTGCAGGAGCTGCTTCAGCGTTATCGATGTTTAGTAGTTCTACTTCGAATACTAGCGTTGAGTTAGCTGGGATAGTCGGTGTATCTTGCTCACCGTATGCTAGCTCTGGCGGGATAACGAACTTGTACTTAGAACCCACTTGCATCAGTTGTACACCTTCAGTCCAACCTGGGATTACGCGGTTTAGTGGGAATGTTGCTGGTTCGCCACGATCGTAAGAGCTGTCGAACTGAGTACCGTCTGTTAGCGTACCTTTGTAGTGTACTTGAACCGTATCAGTGTCTTTTGGAGAAGCGCCTTCACCAGCCGTCATTACTTGGTAAAGTAGACCAGATTCAGTTTGCTTAACGCCTTCAGTTTTAGCGAACTCAGCGCGGAAGTCATCACCCGCTTTCTTCACTTCTGCAGACTTTTCTGCCGCTTGTGCTTGCATCGTTTCAGCAACACGCTTGTCTAGAGCTTCAAGAGCTGCACGAGTCTCTTCTTCGTTAAGTGCCGTCTTCTCTGCGAATACGTCTTCGATACCTTGAAGAACCATCGCTTTGTCTAGGTTAATACCTAGCTCGCTTGGCTTATCAATGCTTGTGCTTAAGTAGTTAGCGAAAGATACACCGATTGCGTATGCCGCTTTGTCATCTTCTGTTTTAAAGTTTACTGCTGCAACTTTAACTTCTTCTACCTGTGGAGCTTCTGCCTTTGGTTCTTCTTTCTGACAACCAACTGCTAGCATAACCGTTGCGGCAAGCAGTGATACTTTTAAAACTGATTTCATTGAATTCTCCAATTAATGGCCAAGCCATTGGTTATTGTGCACAAATCTAATGATTAGATTGGTGTGAATACGTTAGTTATAACAATATACTAGTCATATGTCTTTCGACACAAACCGGATTATTGGATGTGATGCGAATATTTTTCCACTCATTGCTATGTACGATTGTCATCACCTTGTTAAATGGCTGCTTTTTCTTCCAAGATGATGACCAACGCTGGGAAATTGAACCCAACGGCGCCACCAGCTTTGCCCTAAGTAGAGGTGGACGCTTCGCGCTGCTCTACTCGCAGCAAAAACAGCTGCTCCTTTGGGATCTTGCCCAGAACAAAGAACTGGCTCAGCTTGGTCCACAAGATCAATCCGAAAATCAAGTATCGCGTATTCGCATCTCTGACAATGGTCGCTTTGCCATTACCGCCAGTCAGATGAATTTCGCCGTTTGGGACTTATCTTGGACACAAGCTGAAGGGCTATGGTCGATTTCCGATGGCTTAATTCGCGATGTTGATATCTCTAGCAACGGTGAAAAAGTACTGCTGGGCCTATCTAATGGCAAAGCTATCTATGTGGACTTAGTCACCGGACGCCGTCTGGAGTTCCTCGCTCACCGAGAAAAAGTTAATTCCGTCTCCCTATCTTCGAATGGGCGCTACGCATTATCAGGCGGTAACGACTATAAAGCTTACCTTTGGGATACCGAATCAGGCTTGGTATTGCGTACATTCGAGCACGAACAAAGAGTCGTACGAGTTGCCTTACAACGAGATGGAGAGCTAGCTTTTACCTCCGATGGAGGGAATCAAGCGATGATCTGGGATCTTGAGACAGGTGAACCTCAAGCTCAATTGCAGAGCTGGTCTCGACAGCTAATTTTCTCCAGTGCTCGCTTTTCTGATGACGGCAGTATGTTGGTAACAGGTACGCCATCTAGCCAAGTGAGCGTGTGGAATACTCAAGATGGCAAACGCATTTCTCGCCACGACGCCGAGCCATTAAAAGATGCTCGCCCTCCTCGTGCGGTAGTGTATGATGCAGCCTTTGATGATAAGAACCGTGTGATATCGGGCACCTCTGCGGGCATTGCCCAAGCTTGGAATGTGGATTAAGAACGATGACAGAAAAGCGAGTTGAACAATTAGAAAGCCGCGTGAATGACCTAGAATGTCAGTTGGCTTTCCAAGAGCAAACCATTGAAGAACTTAATGAAGCGCTTAGCCAACAACAGATGTTGATCACGAGAATGCAAGACCAGATGAAGTTCGTGGTTGGCAAAGTAAAAAATATGGATGGCTCAAACCTCGCTGACGCATCAGAAGAGACGCCCCCTCCACACTATTAAGTGCGCTTTAAAGATAACGAATTAGTTCTAGTGACGCATATCGTTAGTTTTTCGTCCTCAATGTGTAAACACATTTCAGGACGGGACATAGAAAACCAAAAGGGCGACAGATACTTATCTGTCGCCCTTTTGTTTGTTTAATCTGCGCTAATTCAACTAAAGTCAGTTAAGCCAATACAAACTTAGTCATCGGCATAAATTTTTACTTCCACGCAGCCATTAGTATCAACACTCGCACGGTACATTCCTGAACTGTTCATACCGAAATGAATATCACCTTGTCCATCGATAGCAATCAAGCCTCCTTCACCACCCATGGTTTTCAATTCACCTTGAATTATCGTTTCACAAGCCGTATGCACATCTTCCTTGAGATAACGCATTCGTGCCGCCACATCACTGGCAACCATCTTTCTAAGGAAGAACTCCCCCATACCTGTTGTTGAAACGGCCACATTGCCATTTTCAGCAACAGTGCCTGCACCGATGATTGGAGAATCTCCCACACGACCGTATTTTTTATTGGTTACGCCACCAGTGCTGGTTGCGGCTGCTAAGTTTCCGGCTTGGTCTAATGCGACCGCGCCAACCGTGCCGTACTTTTTATCATCTGGATATTTATCAGCTTGCTCTTCATCATATTTCGCTTCAGACAAAGCAAAAATACCTTTCTCTTTCATCGACTGAAGTTGGTCATAACGACGCTCAGTAAAGAAGTAATCTTGCTCGGTGAAAGTATGGTCATACTCAAACGCAAACTTCTCGGCGCCTTCACCAATCAGTAGCACATGGTCGCTTTTAAGCATCACATCACGCGCAAGCTCAATTGGATTTTTGATATGGCGGACACCGGCAATAGCCCCCGCATCCATTTCACGACCGTGCATCACAGAAGCATCCATCTCAACAAATTCATCATGAGTTAGAACTGAACCTTTACCTGCATTAAAGTGGGGACTGTCTTCCATCACCTTAACTGAAGCAACCACTGCATCTAGCGCATCGCCACCCGACTGTAATACTTGATAGCCAGCCAAAACCGATTTTTCCAAAGCCTCGGTAATACCCGTTTTTAATTCATCACTCATTTGCTCTCGTAAGATGGTGCCTGCACCACCATGAATGGCAATTGAAAAAGGCTGTGACATACAAACTCTCCACTGACGTCGACTTATAATGTTGTGCTATCAATACCACATCCATGGTTTGATGTCTGATAGCGAAAACCAAACTATTTACGAACGCTTAGATTTGCGGACACTAAGATTTGCAGACAATTAGTTTGGTAGACGGAAAGCCAGCTCAAAAAGCTAGCACCCTAAACGAAAAAAACCTCCACAAGGGAGGCTTTCAATATTCTTAAACTAAACCGTTAATTCGGTATTAGTGAGAACCACAGCTACCGCCGCCGCAGCAGCCGTCTTTTTTCTCTTCAGCATGGTCATGGCCTTCGCCACCACAGCAACCACCTTCGTGATCATGATCGTGGTCGTGACCGCCACAGCCGCCTTCTTGGTGTACGTGACCGTGTTGAACTTCTTCTTCAGTCGCTTCACGAACCGCTACAACTTCAACGTCAAACGTTAGAGTTTGGCCAGCTAGCATGTGGTTACCGTCAACAACAACTTCGTCGCCATCTACTTCAGTAACTTCAACTGGGATTGGACCTTGGTCAGTATCCGCTAGGAAACGCATGCCAACTTCGATTTGCTCAACACCTTGGAATACGTCTGCAGGAACACGTTGAACTAGGTCATCGTTGTGCTCGCCGTAAGCGTCTTCTGGAGTAACAGTTGCTGAGAACTTGTCGCCAGCGACTTTGCCTTCAAGCTCTTTTTCAAGACCTGTAATTAGGTTGTTGTGACCGTGAAGGTAATCTAGTGGAGCTTCTGCAATTGATTGATCAACTACTACGCCATCTTCAAGTTTCACTTGATATGCAACACTAACTACTACGTTCTTTTCAATTTTCATGAGAGCTCCAAGGAGGTTTGGACTAAGCTCGAACAGTTGAGCTTAGGAAAAATTCTGTACCCGGATATTATGGGGATCAATTGACGAAACTCAATCACTCAGGCTTAAAAACACCGATCATTTCTTGATTCGCGTGTTCAGATTTCTCTACAGTTTTCGGTTTACGCTGTTCTGTGAAGTCACAATCGACACATTCCACCAGCTCGATATTATTTTCAATCCACCAGCGGAGTGTGTCTTGAGTCTTGCAGCTTGGGCAGCTCGCCCCTGCGATAAAGCGTTTTTTCTGTTTCACGTTGATATCCTTTACTACTCTGGATTCGCAGTTCTTCCGCTCTAGCTCTATTAAAGACAAAGCAGAGACCACGTTTATTATTAGATCAGTTATCTAGACTTTTATTTCTAGAGCTCAAGCTATATGTCTATGCCCAAGCTTCATTTCTAAGCTCAAGCATTAGTTATCACTTCAAGCTACTGCCAATAGTTTCGAGATTGGTGATCGTTTTCCATCTCGTGTCCAAAAATCTCTTCAAGCTCTTTGCGAGCCTCTTTCGCTCTTTGGGCTAACTCGGCATCTTCGTTATGCTGAGGCAGCAACTCTTTCAGCATACCATTATCCAGTTTCCTAAAGTGTGCTTCTGCTCGCTTCGCTTTATATGGATGCATGCCAAGTTCAGTCAATGTTTGACGACCTAAATCCAGAGCACCAAGGAAGGTTTCACGCGAGTAGTTGCTCACACCGTGGTTAAGTAATTGATACGCTTCAACACGGCTTCGAGCACGCGCTAAAATCTTTAACTGTGGGAAATGCTGCTTACACAAGTCGACAGTTTTCATGATTTCGTCTGGAGAGTCGGTACACAACACGATCGCTTCCGCTTTATCAGCTCCGGCTGCGCGTAATAATTCAAGATGAGTCGAGTCACCGTAAAACACCTTGTAGCCGAACTTCCTAAGGATATGTATTTGGCTGGCATCACTTTCAAGGACGGTGATACGAATCTTGTTGGCATACATCAGACGACCAATGATCTGACCGAAACGACCAAAGCCTGCAATGATCACTCGAGGGCTACGATCAACCACATCCGAAGACATCGCACTTTCGCTGATTTGGTTCAGCTGACGAGCAAAGAATCGGTCTTGCAGCTTAAGCATCAGCGGCGTGGTCACCATAGACAGGCTCACTACCACCAGTAAGAACGACACCTGTTCGCCACTTAAGATGCCTTGTGCACTCGCAGCGGTAAAAATTACGAAGGCAAACTCACCACCTTGGCTGAGAATCATCGCCATTCGGCTGCGCGCTTTAGCTTGAGTGCCGAAGATACGAGCCAGCGCATACAGCACCAAACCTTTCAATATGACCAGAGACGACACTGCGATAAGTATTGCGAATGGGCTTTCTGCCAATAAACCTAGGTTTACTGCCATACCCACAGAGATAAAGAACAGACCAAGCAGTAACCCTTTGAATGGGTCAATCGCAATTTCTAACTCGTGTCGATATTCACTTTCAGCCAGAAGTACGCCCGCCAAGAAAGTACCTAATGCCATCGACAAACCAATCTGCTGCATGATGACGGCAATACCAATCACCAATAACAGCGCTGCTACCGTGAACAACTCACGCACACCGCTCATGACTACATATCGGAACAGTGGTCTCAACAAGAAGTGACCACCGACAAGCAAGCCAATCACACCGCCTAGCATCCACAACATGTCAGCCCAACTGCCGCCCGTATTGCCAGCAAGCAAAGGCAGCATCGCCAACATAGGGATTACGGCAATATCTTGGAAAAGTAATACCGCAAAGCCTGACTGCCCTGCTTCTTTGCCACCAAGCTCTCGCTCTTCAATAACACGCAACGCAATAGCGGTCGAAGACAAAGCTAAACCCATGCCGATGACTAAGCTAGTTTGCCAAGTTAAACCAAACATACACGCGATGGCGGTAATAATCAGAGTGGTGATCAGCACTTGCGCGCCACCGAGTCCTAGAATGGGGGCTCGCATCTGCCACAGTTTTTTCGGATTAAGTTCGAGACCAATCAAGAAGAGCAGCAGTACCACCCCGAATTCGGAGAAGTGTAGAATCGCCTCTACATCACTGATTAAACCAAGCCCCCATGGGCCAATCGCCACACCCGCTAATAAGTAACCGAGTACCGACCCTAATCCAGCGCGCTGTGCGATAGGAACCGCAACTACAGCAGCTGCTAAAAATATAACGCTACTTTGTAGAAAATCGTTAGTCAGAGCCATCATTCGCTCCTATATCTTGTAGCGGGTCTCGCAACCAATTTCGATACGCTTCTGCGTGTTGGTAACGCGTCATATCGGTGACATTTCGTGCCCAGTGTAAAACCAAAGGGGATATCCAGTGCATCTGACACAAAGCAGCCGTTAGCTCGAATGGTTGCAAAATCTCTTGTAATGGATATTTATTATAGCCTGCGGCACCAAACGCCTCTTCTTTACCACCGGTAGTAATCACACTGCGCCAGTGTTTACCTTTAAGCGCACTTTGCTCACCAAACGCAAAACCCTTGCCTAATACTCGGTCAAACCACTCTTTAAGCAGTGATGGGCAGGAATACATAAACAAAGGGTGTTGGAACACGATCACATCAAATTCAAGCAGCAATGCATGCTCAGAAGGCACATCAATAAAGAAGTCAGGATAGATGGCGTAGAGATCGTGGACTTTGACATTCCCAAGCGACTCTATCTTTTTAACCATGATCTGGTTAGCGATAGAGGTTTGCGGCTCTGGGTGCGCATAGATGACCAGCACCTTTGGCACGGGGTTGTCTGTCGAGGGAGTATTACTCATTCCTTTGAAACATTCCTTTGAAGGCTAAACGGTGGCAAGGCCACAAGAATTTAAGCAAAAGTTACTAATATGTTATTGGCATCATAACGCAAATTGCATTGTGATCGACTTTTATCTGGTTTCAGCCTACTATGCAGGCGTCTGTTCACCTCTAATTTCTATGCTATTTCAATTATGATTACTTTCTCTGATATTCAATTGCTACGCGGCGGTAAGCCACTCCTCGACCAAGCATCTGCGACTTTTCACCCTGGCGACAAGATCGGTTTGGTTGGTAAGAATGGCTGTGGTAAATCTACGCTGTTCGCCCTAATTAAGGACGAACTGTCTATTGATGCTGGCTCATTCAGTAAACCAGCCCATTGGGAAATGGCTTGGGTTGCTCAAGAAACACCTGCATTAGAAAGAACAGCAATTGAATACGTGATTGATGGCGACCGTGAATACCGTGGCCTTGAAGATCAACTTGAGAAAGCCGAACAAGCCGACAACGGCACATTAGTCGCAGAGATCCATGGCAAGATTGAAACCATTGGTGGTTATAGCATCAAAGCACGCGCGGCTGAGCTGTTAGACGGCCTGGGCTTTCGCCAAGAACAAATGACATGGAACCTGACTCAATTTTCAGGGGGTTGGCGTATGCGTTTGAACCTAGCGCAAGCCCTACTGTGTCGCAGTGACCTACTGTTACTCGATGAGCCAACCAACCACTTGGATTTAGACGCTGTAATGTGGCTAGAGCGCTGGTTACAAAACTACCCAGGCACACTCGTTCTTATCTCACACGATAGGGACTTCTTGGATCCTATCGTCAACCGCATCGTGCATGTTGAAAATCAACTGCTCAATGAATACACCGGTAACTACTCGTCGTTCGAAACCCAACGAGCGCAAAAGCTAATTCTGCAACAAGCGATGTACCAAAAGCAGCAGAAACAAATGTCGCACATGCAGAGCTACATTGACCGTTTCCGTTATAAAGCTTCAAAAGCTCGCCAAGCGCAAAGCCGTATTAAAGCGCTAGAGAAAATGGAACAAGTACTGCCCGCTCAGTTTGATAACCCTTTCAGCTTTGAATTTAGAGAACCAGACGCACTACCAAACCCAATCATGATGATGGACGAGGTATCGGCGGGTTACGATGACAATCTGATTCTAGAGAAGATTCGCTTGAACCTAGTGCCGGGCAGCCGTATTGGTCTACTTGGTCGAAATGGTGCTGGTAAATCAACGCTGATTAAACTGCTTTCTGGCGAACTGAAACAGCAAGGTGGTGAGCTGAGCTATTCGCAAGGCGTTAAAATGGGTTACTTTGCACAGCACCAATTAGAGACTCTGCACCCTGAAGAGACACCACTTCAACACATGATGCAGATTGCGCCAAAACACACCGAGCAACAACTGCGTGACTACCTAGGTAGCTTTGGCTTCCAAGGTGAAAAAGCACTCGACAAGGTGGCGCCATTCTCGGGAGGTGAAAAAGCGCGTTTAGTATTAGCGCTACTGGTATGGCAAAAGCCGAACCTGTTGCTACTCGATGAACCAACCAACCACTTGGATCTCGATATGCGTCAGGCACTAACGTTTGCATTACAGACGTTTGAAGGCGCGATGGTTATCGTATCGCACGACCGCTACCTACTTCGTGCCACTACTGATGATTTATACCTTGTACACGACCGTCAAGTTGCACCGTTTGATGGTGACCTTAGCGATTACTACAAGTGGCTAACCGAACAACAGAAAGTTGAGCGCAAAGAAGCACAAGCATTGGCACCAGCAAAAGATGGCGCCAACAGTGCTGCAGCAAAAAAAGATCAGAAACGTAAAGAAGCAGAGTTCAGAAAACTGACGGCACCCATTCGTAAAAAGCTGACTCAATTTGAAAAGCAGATGGATAAATTAACGTTGGCTCTTGAAGAAGCCGAGCAAGAATTATCCGATACTTCACTGTATGAAGCTGAAAATAAGGCTAAACTGAATAAAGTACTCGCTCTACAAGCGAGCAGTAAGTCACAGCTAGAAGAAGTTGAAATGGATTGGATGTCCACTCAAGAAGAGCTTGAGCAGATGGAACTGGATATGGATAGCTTATGAGCCCAGAGCACGCACCAATATCACTAACACTGGAACGACTATGGCAATTTAGCCTTCAGTATTACAGTGTGCGCGGTGTTAAGGATGCGTGCTTAGCTTTGCAAAACCAATTCCATGGCAACGTCAATCTACTGCTGCTTCTCAAATGGCTTGATGAGCAGCAACTCTCTTTCGCTGAGGAGGAGTGGCACAAGGTGCAACAATGCTTAAGTCGCTCTGAAACCTTGCTTCATAGTTATCGAGAGCTGCGTAAACACCTCAAAGCACACGTTGTTGATTCACTCTACCGTGAAGCCTTACAATTTGAGCTGCAGCTTGAAAAGCAACAACAGTCCGATCTCGTCGACTGCATTAAGTCTCTTCAACTTACAGCGAACCAACAATCACCGCTCGCTTTACAGTACTGTCGTTTATTAGGGGCGGAAAACCTCTACGACGCTTTTTCTGAACCAGCACCACAGCCCTAACGCATTTCCTTTTCCTTTTATTCAATCAAGCTCCAAGCTTAACTGCGCTCGCTCGTTACCATGATCGCATGCTGACTAAAAAACATTTGGGGGGGAGTCTTTAATACGCCCAACCTTGATATTATTCAACCAGTTACCCATCACCTGTTTTGGTCGATCATATCAGTGAAACCCTTGCGCTTATGCTAAGAATCAACCAAGCTCAAATAAAAACGTGGGCGTTTCGCTAAAAGCTCAACACTTTATCAAAGCCCATAAAAGAAGCATGGACTGTTTTTATGACAATATTTACCGCTGCCGCTGGCCTATCGAATCCACATTTACAAACCTTAGTGCCAAGATTTATTAGAAAGCAGGCGTTGTTTGCTCCTCAATGGCAGACCTTAGAAACTCCCGACGGCGATTTCCTAGACCTTGCATGGAGTGAATCGCCAGACGGTGACACACCAAGCAATGATGATAAAAGTAACAAGCCAATATTCGTTCTATTCCACGGATTAGAAGGGAGCTTTGAGAGCCCTTACGCCAACGGGCTGATGAATGCATTTGCTAAAGATGGTTGGCTATCAGTGATGATGCACTTTAGAGGTTGCAGCGGAAAACCAAATCGCTTGGCTCGTGCATACCATTCAGGTGAAGTCGAAGATGCGCGCTTTTTCCTAAGGCATCTGCACGCGCAGTTCCCCAACAACCCCAAAGTTGCAGTTGGTATCTCTTTGGGGGGTAACATGCTGGCGAATTATTTGGCTGAGTATGCAGACGACCCATTGCTGTCGGCGGCGACCATAGTATCTGCTCCATTTGACTTGGCTTGTTGTTCTAGTCGCATTGAGCAGGGCTTCTCCAAGCTCTATAAGAAGTATCTACTCAACTCTCTAAAATCAAACGCCTTGAAAAAAGTTAACCTGCTACAGGAAAAGCTGGGGGTCACTGCGGAAACCATTAAGAAGATCACCAAACTGTATGAGTTTGATGAACAAATCACGGCGCCTCTGCATGGGTTCAAAAATGCCCAAGATTATTATGCGCAATGCTCCGCACTGCCTAAACTCAAGAAGATCAAACTACCAACTCAGATCATTCATGCCAAGGACGATCCTTTCATGACCGATGATGTGATTCCAAAGTTCGTTCTGCCTGATAACATCGATTATCGACTGTTTCAAAAAGGCGGTCATGTGGGGTTCATTACCGGCAGCACACTCAAGCCAAGATTTTGGTTAGAAGAAGCATTACCCGCCTACTATGAAAGTCTACAAGATTCGGCATAATGACGAGCCTTAGTAAATAGCAGTAAAAATATTACTAAGCTCACTCATTTCTACAACAATAAACCTATCCATGAACATAAAAGAGAGAAGTATTTATGATCATCCCGTGGCAAGACATTGCGCCAGAGACACTGGAAAACCTCATCAAAGAATTCGTACTGCGTGAAGGTACAGACTATGGTGACGTAGAAGTTTCACTGCAAAACAAAATTGACCAAGTGAAACATCAATTAGCCTCAGGAGAAGTGAGTATCGTGTTTTCTGAACTGCATGAAACCGTTGATATTCAAGTCACAAAACGCTTCTAAGCTGCGCTCATAAAGGAGCCGTGTTATAGTGGTAAACGATTGCTAACAAGTAAGTTACTCAAAAGACAAGGGTTGTCATGTCCGCTAAACATCCAATTATTGCGGTGACAGGTTCATCTGGAGCCGGCACCACCACTACCTCAGAAGCCTTCCGAAAAATGTTCAATATGATGGACGTGAAGGCAGCTTGGGTTGAAGGGGATAGTTTCCATCGCTTCACTCGACCAGAGATGGATGTCGAGATCCGTAAGGCGCGCGAGCAAGGTAAGCACATCAGCTACTTTGGTCCACAAGCTAACGATTTTGGTGCATTAGAAGATTTCTTCCGTCAATACGGCAATGAAGGCACGGGAAAAGTCCGTAGCTATCTGCATACCTTCGATGAAGCCGTGCCTTACAATCAAATGCCCGGCACCTTTACGCCATGGCAAGAGATCCCTGAAAACTCGGATGTGATGTTCTACGAAGGTCTTCACGGTGGCGTAGTCGATGGTGACATCAATGTTTCTCAACACGTCGATCTGCTTATCGGCATGGTACCTATCGTAAACTTGGAGTGGATCCAGAAATTCGTTCGTGACACACGCGATCGTGGTCACTCTCGCGAAGCGGTGATGGATTCTATTGTTCGCTCAATGGATGATTACCTTAACTACATTACCCCGCAGTTTTCGCGTACTCATATCAACTTTCAGCGTGTCCCTACCGTAGATACATCAAATCCACTGAATGCAAAAGGGATCCCAAGTTTAGACGAAAGCTTCGTGGTTATACGTTTGCGCGGCATCAAAAACGTCGATTTCCCTTACCTGTTGGCTATGATTGATGGCTCATTTATGTCACGTCATAACACGCTTGTGGTGCCAGGAGGCAAGATGAGTTTTGCTATGGAGCTCATTGTAAGGCCGATCCTGCAACAACTTATAGAAACCGGGAAAATAGGCTAACAAAACAACATTCTGGTTGATTACTTTTCATACCGTGATCATGTGCACAATTTTGCGTAAAAAATCGTAGCTTGGTCACGATTAAAATCAAGAAATAGTACCTGAAAAAGGATACTATTCTTAAACGAAACACAAGATAGCTTGCAGCACTCAACGAGTGCTCTTATCCTAGCTAGGTCAATTCAGGCTTAGCTAAAATATGGAAAGCGGCAAGCATACCCTGCAGAGGAAGTAAGATATTATGGTTCTAGGTAAACCCCAAACCGATCCAACATTAGAGTGGTTCCTTTCACACTGTCATATTCATAAGTACCCTTCAAAAAGTACTTTGATTCATGCTGGTGAAAAGGCAGAAACCTTGTACTACATCGTTAAAGGTTCTGTGGCAGTTCTTATCAAAGACGAAGAAGGTAAGGAAATGATTCTTTCTTACCTAAACCAAGGCGACTTCATCGGTGAGCTTGGCTTGTTCGAAGAAGACCAAGAGCGTACTGCATGGGTTCGTGCAAAATCTCCTTGTGAAGTGGCTGAGATTTCTTTCAAGAAATTCCGTCAACTTATCCAAGTGAACCCAGATATTCTAATGCGTCTTTCAGCGCAAATGGCAAACCGTCTACAAGTAACTAGCCAAAAGGTTGGTGACTTAGCGTTCCTTGACGTAACAGGTCGTATCGCTCAAACGCTACTAAACCTAGCAAAACAGCCAGATGCAATGACTCACCCTGACGGCATGCAAATCAAGATCACTCGTCAAGAGATTGGCCAGATTGTTGGTTGTTCTCGTGAGACCGTAGGTCGTATCTTGAAGATGCTAGAAGAGCAGAACCTAATTTCTGCACACGGTAAGACTATCGTGGTATACGGCACTCGTTAATCTCGATTAACTGAGCCAAAAATTTGAAAGCCACCAAATGCGAATTTGGTGGCTTTTTTGTTTTCTAAATATCTAGAGAACAGATGCGGGAAGCAAAGTTAGAAATCGGACTTCACTATTCTAAAGTATCTCGAAGCGAAGCGTACCCGCACCTCTAGGGCAAAGCCCGTGCTCGTATCTTTCTTTAACCGTTGGTGCTTTCAAAGATCTTGTCAGCTGATGCCGCAACAAATCCGGTATAAAGCTCACCATTGGCCACCGCATAACGCTTAGCAAACTCATAGAAGCCTCCAGGAATCATCTCATTGCCTTCAACAAATGAAACTGGGACTTTGTCTGCCATGGTTGATGATTGCTCTAATAAGACCTCTGGAGAGCCTTTCACCTCACCACCTGACGCATTGATAGTGAATCCCGACTCATTCAGATAGTCATTCACGGCCTGCACTTCATGGAACTTATTTAACTGGTTCACACTCACCGTAAAGTGGTTTGCACCGTAGCCATGAGCTGCGAGCCAAGAAGCGTATTCACTCTCTTTTGCTAGTACTTGGAAATCTGCGAAATTCAAATCCCAAAGACGACCACCAAACAAGAATTCATGACCTTGAAGCTTACTTGCGTCAACTTGCTCAACCAACTTAGCAACGATCTGTTGCAGGTCACTTGAACACTCTTCTACCTTCAACTCACTAATGAACACTTTTGGTTGGTTTGGATCTGGGTGCTCGTAGTGCTTAGCCACTAGCTTCTTGCTCTCAAATAAGTAATCGCCACACGCCTTGTAACCTAACTCAAGGAAAGGTTTAGCCAATGTTTCAATACCTAGCGGTGCAACATTGAAAGTACGCAGTGCAATGTGATCGTTAATCAGGGCTTCGTCTTCTTTCAGCAAATGGTGTACTTTCTCAGCCGATGGGCAAAGCCTGTGAATGTAATCATTCCATAGTGATTTAAAGAGTAGATCGGGCGTCATGGTGACTCCTTGTCAGAGGTTCTAGCAAGCTAGTAATTTGGATTAGAAAGGGAGAGGCTGGACATAGAGTCAGCAGCCATCAGCCTGTGACATACTTGTTCTATTATTATCTACCGCCCAATCTAGGTGTCGGACGTGGGTGAAAAGAGGAAGCGATAACAACACTTCCCTATTTCAAGCTTAACGCATGAGCCTAAGACTCATTAGCCTAAATTAAAGCTCAATACCTGGGCTAAACGTTGCTGGAAGTTGAGTTTCGCCACCTTCCATTGAAGCCATAGGGTAAGCACAATAGTCCGCTGCATAGTAAGCACTTGGGCGTAGGTTGCCCGAAGCACCCGGGCCACCAAATGGTGCATCACCACTTGCGCCTGTTAGCTGACGGTTACGGTTAACAATACCCGCACGGATATGATCAACGAAGTATTCCCATTCAGAATCATCTGTTGATACAAGACCCGCAGACAAACCAAAACGAGTGTCGTTAGCTAGCTCAACCGCTTGCTCGAGCGATTGGTAACGAACCACTTGCAGCAATGGACCGAAGTACTCTTCATCTGGCAACTCAGCAATGTTGGTTGCATCGATAATCCCCGGAGAAACAAACGCCGCTTCGCCCGCTTTTGCTTCAACTAGGCTTACACCACCGAGTGATTGCAGATTAGCTTGCGCGTCCAGAATGAACTTAGCCGCAGCTTCGGAGATTTGTGGTCCCATGAAAGGTGCAGGTTCAGCGAATGGCTGATCAACACGAATCTTCAAGGTAGCCGCAACGAGCTTATCGAGCAGTTGATCACCCTTCTCGCCAACAGGAACATACAAACGACGCGCACATGTACAACGTTGACCCGCACTGATGAAAGCCGATTGGATAATGGTATAAACCGTCGCGTCAGCATCACCAAATTGGTCACTGATCACCATCGGGTTGTTGCCACCCATCTCTAGCGCCAGCATCTTGCCCGGTTGACCTGCGAATTGACGGTGAAGGATATGACCGGTATTAGCACTGCCCGTGAATAGCACGCCATCAAGACCTTTAGCATCGGCTAGTGCGATACCTGTCTCTTTAGCGCCTTGCACTAGGTTGATCACGCCAGCAGGAAGGCCAGCTTCTTGCCATAGCTTCATCGCAAACTCACCAGTCCAAGGTGTCTGCTCTGACGGCTTAAATACCACGGTATTACCCGATAGCAGTGCTGGAACAATATGACCATTAGGCAGATGACCTGGGAAGTTGTAAGGGCCAAATACCGCCATAACGCCTAATGGACGATGACGCAGTACGATTTGGTTACCTGCCGCTTCACGTGAAGCTTCACCAGTACGTTCGTGATATGCACGAATAGAGATAGCGATCTTGCCCGCCATCGCGCCCGCTTCAGTACGAGTTTCCCAAATCGGTTTACCCGTCTCTTTTGCAATAATCTGTGCTATCTCTTCGCTGTTCTCTTTTACTTTCTCAGCAAAGTTCAACACGATGGCTTCACGCTCTGCAAAGCTCAGTTTCTTCCAAACTAAGAACGCATCACGAGCCGCTGCTACTGCAGATTCAACCTGCGCTGGTGTTGCACTATCGCCTTGCCACACGACTTCATTGTTGTATGGGCTTACTGATGTCATGGCGTCGCCTTGACCTGCCACCCACTGTCCTGCTATCCACTGAGTCATACTTCTATCCTTAAAATCTTCGACAGATAATCGCCGCTCTTATTGAGCCAACATGCGAACGAATTCGCCTTCTTTTACTTCAAGAGCGCTTGCTACTTCAGATGATAAAATCACTGTGTCGCTTGCTTGGTCATACGCGCCTTTCGCGGCTACTGCGCGGAAGTTCTCAAATGAGGTATTACCAATTAGGAAGTCTTTAGAGCTGGAGTGCTCTGCAATTTTCACCTGAGCTCGAATCGCATGACGCACTGATTCAATATTTCTTAGATCACACTCAACCGTTGGGCCTGCATCAAAGATGTCAACATAACCACGGTTAGTGAAACCTTCACGTTCCAACAACTTAAGTGCTGGGCGTGTATTATCATGTACCTCTCCAATCACCGCCTGAGCTTCTTTGCTCAGTAGGTTCACGTAGATAGGCAGCTTTGGCATTAGGTCAGCAATGAAGCCTTTCTTACCGATACCAGTTAGGTAATCTGCAAGCGTGAAATCAATTGAGAAGAAGTGCTCTTGCAGCCATTGCCAGAAAGGTGAGTTACCTTCCGCATCCGATACACCACGCATCTCAGCAAAAATCGTTTTCGAGAAACGCTCTGGGTGTTCAGACATGATTAGGAAGCGACACTTCGACATCAAACGACCATTCAATCCACCACGGAAAGTTGGACGCAAGAACAGTGTGCAGATCTCACTGCATCCGGTGTAGTTATTACCGAAAGTCAGTAGCTTCACGACGTTATTCACGCCAAGCTTTTGCGATGAGTGCACCACTTTGCTGATGTGGTAAGAGTAAAACGGAACATCCCAGCCAATTGAGGCTTCGATACCTGTGGTACCTGCGACTTCTCCGGTTTCGGTATCAAAGCCAACCATTAGGTAGCCTTCATCACCAGGTTCAGTCACGTCTTGTTTAGCAAAGCTGTATTCAGAGTGAGTAATACGGTTGGTTAACAGTTCTTCGTTAACCGGAAGAGATGTGAATCCGTGACCAGATTCAACCGCGCAGGTATGCAACGCATCGTAATCAGATAATTTTATTGGGCGAACAACTAGCATCAATATTCCCTCCAGATGCAAAACAGGCCCAAAACGAGAATCTTGGGCCTTTAGCAGTACGTCATGGGATCGCTCTAATGGCGATCATTCCTATGACGCCGCTCAGGCTAAACTAGCGTAGCGATGGCTTTGTCTAGTTTTGATAAACCTTCTTCAATTTCTTGTGTAGTGATAACCAGTGATGGTGTGAAACGAACCACGTTTGCACCCGCAACCAGTACCATCAAGCCTTGTTCACCTGCTGCTACTAGTACATCACGAGCACGACCTTGCCATGCTTCATTAAGCGCAGCGCCTAGCAATAGGCCTTTACCGCGAACTTCACTGAATATTTGGTATTTGTCGTTAATCTTAGCTAAACCATCACGGAATAGTGCTTCGCGTTCTTTCACGCCAGCCAACGTTTCAGGTTGGCTTACTACGTCAACAACGGCTTCAGCAACGGCACACGCCAGTGGGTTACCACCGTAAGTAGAACCGTGCGTACCGACTTTTAGGTGTGTTGCAAGTTCAGACGTTGTTAGCATTGCACCGATAGGGAAACCGCCACCTAGTGATTTCGCTGTGCTTAGGATGTCAGGTGTTACACCTAGACCTTGGTAAGCGTAAAAGTTACCGGTACGGCCATTACCTGTTTGCACTTCATCAAAGATAAGCAGCGCATTGTGTTTGTCACACAGTTCACGAACCGTGTTCACGAACTCAGATGTTGGAGAGATGATACCGCCCTCGCCTTGCAGAGGTTCCATCATGATTGCACATGTGCGATCTGAGATGTGCGCTTCTAGCGCGGCAATATCGTTGTAAGGCAGGTGAGTTACATCGCCCGGTTTAGGACCGAAGCCATCAGAGTAAGCCTCTTGACCACCCACAGTTACAGTAAAGAAAGTACGACCGTGGAAACCTTGTTTGAATGCAATGATTTCAGATTTCTCAGGACCGTGAACATCCGCTGCCCAACGACGAGCTAGCTTCAATGCGGCTTCGTTCGCTTCAGCACCAGAGTTGGCAAAGAATACTTTTTCTGCAAAACATACGTCTGTTAACTTCTTCGCTAGACGTAGTGCAGGTTCGTTGGTCATTACGTTACTTAAATGCCAAATCTTGTTTGCTTGCTCAGTAACTGCGTTAACCATTGCTGGGTGACAGTGACCCAAACAGCTCACAGCGATACCACCAGCAAAGTCGATATACTCTCGGCCTTGTTGGTCCCAAACGCGTGCGCCTTCCCCTTTTACTGGGATCATTTCCATTGGGTTATAACAAGGCACCATCACCTCATTAAACAGACTACGTTCTACTTTTTTTTCCACTGTCATCGTACATTCCTTCTCGATACCGCAAGCTTCGCAAATAAGCGTACTGGTTCATAAGTGAGACAAAGATATTTTCTCTCGCCACAATCCCGCTGCAGCATTATATTTACATTTAATTAACGTTTTCAATAGTAGATTATTCTTTAGCCATCCCTAACAACCAGCTAAACGTCACTACCTATGACTATTTATGCATCAATTAATCTGTTTTATGAAGCTTTTTTTACCTAAACGCATAACCAGTAATAGCAAAGCCTTACTGGCATTGCGGTATATAGGGTTCGAGACGAAATAAGGCGAATAATTTTGCATAGGCTAAAAACTTAGCCTGAAGAGAGAGAAATGTTATAAAAAGTGATCGGCGTCAGAGGAGTAAGAGACGCGTAGCGCCCGAATTTAAACGCTTAACGAATGGGGTAACAGGTTTAACTGGCTTATTTAGACGCAGAAAGAGTCAAATTTAAACACTCAGCGTGCTAGGAAGTTAGCGAGAAGCTGGTGTCCTTGCTCTGTTTTAATCGACTCAGGGTGAAATTGTACGGCATCAATCGGTAAGGTTTTGTGTTGATACCCCATGATCTCATCCATGCTGCCATCTTCAAATTCCGTCCAAGACGTCAGTTCAAAGCAGTCAGGCAGCGTGCCATTTTTCACCACTAGAGAATGGTAACGTGTCACGGTTAGAGGGTTATTCAACCCCTGAAAAACGCTCTTGCCATTGTGACGTATTGGAGAGGTTTTACCGTGCATCACTTGTCTGGCTCGCACTACTTCACCACCAAAGACTTGAGCAATGGCTTGATGACCAAGGCACACACCTAAGATAGGCAACTTACCCACGAAGTGTTCAATGACTTGCAGAGAGATTCCCGCATCATCAGGCGTACAAGGGCCTGGCGAGATAACAAGATGGCTAGGATTCAGCGCTTCAATGCCCGCAATATCAATCTCATCGTTGCGAACAACTTTCACAGTGACCCCTAACTCACAGAAATACTGATACAAGTTATAGGTAAAAGAGTCGTAGTTATCGATGATAAGTAACATGGGTCGAAATCGTTTGCTAAATACTAAATGATTGGAAGATATAGGGGCGGTATTGTGCAATATAAAGCAAGAAAGGCAAGTGAAAATGATAAAAAGAAAATCAGCTTTCGCTGCCCTGATAACTTTACACTACAAATACATAAACGTTACTGGCAATGAAGCCAGAGTGATCCACTTTGTCTTCTCAAGACATAGATGTCTCCCATCCCTGCCAAAGTTCCCATAAAAATTAAACCTTATAAGTTGCGGGTTTTTTATGACATGGTTCTTTTTTTGTGAAAAATAACAACTCAATGAATAATTGTTTGAGTTATCATTAGCGTGAATTTACTGACCTTTAATAGAAAAATGAAAGAGAACAAGCTCGTCTACCTAATTCGTTACATACCGACTATAACTGTGGTTCTATTCTCTATTATCGTCTTTTCGTTATCGGTCAATGATAGTTATCGACGAACCAATCAAGAAATCACTCACATAGAGTCCGACATTGTTGAAGAAAAAAAAGCCTATTTAAAATCTCAAGTCAGCTATGTCAACAAGCAGCTCAACTACTTAGAAGAAACAACAATAACCACACTACGCGACAGTATAAAAACTCATACTCTCCGCACTCACTCGATACTAAATCAACTGTACAAAGACAACCCACAATTAAGTGAACAAGAGTTTACAACCTTGGTTCGTTCGAGTTTGAAAAACTACAGATTCAATGACGGTCGTGGTTACCCTTTTATTTACCACCATGATGGGACTGTTATTTTCCACCCTATATTTCCTAGCTCCCAAGGAGCTTCCCGATGGGACTATAAAGATGCTAAAGGACACTTTATTGCTCAGGAATTAACCAAGAAAGCAATTAAAGAAAAGGAAGGCTTTCATAAATGGTGGTTTATAAAGCCGAATACATTCGCAAAACAGTATGAAAAAATCGGCTATATTGTCAATTTCTCGCCATATAATTGGTACATAGGTACAAGTGACTTTATTACAGATGTCCAGGCAGACATTCAAAGTGACGTGCTCGAATGGTTAAGTCAGCTTCAAATTGGTCAACAGAGTAACTTCTACGTTATCGACACTAAAGGCGATGTGCTAGCTCATACCACCCCCTAGCTTTATTGACACTAATATCCATAACATTCAAAACATACACTTCCGCACTCAAGCAGTCGCGCTGTTGGAACAATCGGATGTCTATGTTAGACACTTAGCTGCCGACAATCACTCGTTAGAAAACCTTAGTTATGTCATCAAAAATAGTACTTGGGGCTGGACGATAGGCGCGAGCTTTAGTGTCACTGCATTAGAAAGACTTGTAACTAAAAAAAATGCCGAGTTGATTGAAAAAAGAAATGATGAGCTCAATCGCTTAGCACTCATGTATAGCATAGTCGTTCTATTAGTCGGACTACTCTCATATTATGTAAGCACTCTAGTTTCTCGTCGCTTTGAATCTTATCAAGCTGAAATTCAATCTGACTTTGAAAAGCTCTGTACTGCAAACAGCACGCTGAATCACTTTGCTAATCATGACCAACTGACTGGGCTTTTTAATCGACACTTTTTTGAAGTCTATATGGAGAAAGAGCTGGCCAAAACTCAATCAGATGACGATAAATTTCTTGTCTGTTTTATTGATGTAGATAACTTTAAAAACATCAACGACTACTACGGACACAGTGTTGGGGACGAACTCTTAATACAGATATCTCAAACGCTTAAAAAAGTATGCCCTAATTTTTCAGAAGTGTTCCGGTTCGGAGGTGATGAATTTATTGTTACTTTCCCTGATCTAAACAGCCTAAAACAGGCAGAAAGCGTCATGAAACTATTTCATGATGAACTTGCGACCAAGTATCAATGCTTTGAGCATGAATTTGATATCAGTTTTAGCTTAGGTGCCGCCTTGTATCCCGATCACGGGCGCACTGTCGATGAGTTACTCGCAAGCTCTGATATTATGCTCCATTCTGTGAAATCAGAAGGCAAAGCAAACTGTGCTATTTTCTCATCAAAAACCTCTGCGAAAAATCAACGTAAGTTTCTGATTGAAGACAATTTACTTACCGCTATAGAAAGAAGAGAAATTTATTTAGATTATCAGCCTCAGTATTGCTTACAGTCTGGAAGGTTATGGGGAATCGAAGCGCTAGCTCGATGGAAAAGCCCAACATTGGGTAACGTTTACCCTGATGAATTTATCTCCGTCGCTGAAGTCAGTGGTCACATACGCGCATTAGGTTGGTATCTTATTGAATTAGCCTACCAACAGTATTCAGAACTCGATTTTCCAGACGATGCTCCTATTTTACTGGCACTGAACTTATCACCAGTTCAAATTGGTGAAACAAACTTTGCTGAAAATATCATTAAAATAACAGAGCGCTACGGTATAAACCCATCCCATATATGCCTAGAAGCCACCGAAGGCATCATGCTAAAAAATCCGGAAGAGGTAGCAAAAGTTGCGTATCAACTTCGTAGTAAAGGGTTTCACTTGGCCTTAGATGATTTTGGTACTGGGTACTCTTCGTTGAAGTATTTGTCATTACTTCCTATTCATGAAATTAAAATAGATCGTAGCTTTATTTGGCAACTTTCAGAATCGAATACCGCTCATGAACTATTAAAAAGCATTGTCGCAATTGGGCGGTCTACAGGAACAAGAACCGTCGCTGAAGGTGTCGAAACCATTGAACAACTAGAATATGTGAAACAATATGGATGTGACATTGTCCAAGGGTACTTATTTTCAAAACCGGTATCACTGGAAAAAGCGGTACAAATACGCCAATACGACCTTGAAAAGATGGAATCATACCAATCACAGTAAGCAAGTGTTCAAAAATAGCGCAGGAAAAAAGC
>NZ_AJZM02000234.1 GCF_000272405.2 Vibrio tasmaniensis 1F-187 | reverse complement strand
AATGAATCAGCCGCAAGCGCTGCTTTCAACGTTGCCTTTTATGATGAGCGAAGGGTTGTGGGGCGATTGTAAAAAAGCCGGCCGAGTTCGCACGTTAAAAAGCTCTAATCTGGTGAACCTCTTCCCTCTCATCATGGATTTTTGTCAGTTAAAAGGCGGCGTATTGCTGCCCACGATGCGCCAGCAAATTTCTTTCTTTAACCCTTTCACCTGTGGCAGTGATAACCAAAATATCGCACTGACTGGCGGCTCAGGCGCAGGGAAAAGCTTTCTGGTTCAAGAGATTGCCGAAACGGTTTACGCCATGGGCGGTAAAGTGTGGATCCTCGATAAAGGGGCCAGCTATAAAAAATTGACGCTCAGCCTTGGGGGGACGTACATGACGCACGCCAACATCTTCTTAAATCCCTTCACGCATTTAGGCGCCATGCAA
>NZ_AJZM02000233.1 GCF_000272405.2 Vibrio tasmaniensis 1F-187 | reverse complement strand
TTTGGCTTATCCAGCCGTACGCCAATGGCTTCATCTCTCCAGTGCCGGGATGCACCAAAATCAAGGCGGGGGTGAAAGGCACCGAGACTTTGCCTTGGTTGTGGCGGTTTGCTTTGAGGTTAGTGATGAAGGTGTCATCATTACTGATGCCCAATAATTCAAAATGGTATTGGTCAGCAAACGCTTGAATGGATGGGGCGAGTTGCTGGCTGAGCGCATCTTTTCCTTCATAGATAAAGAAAAAGCCCCATCCGTCTTG
>NZ_AJZM02000232.1 GCF_000272405.2 Vibrio tasmaniensis 1F-187 | reverse complement strand
TTTGGCTTATCCAGCCGTACGCCAGTGGCTTCATCTCTCCAGTGCTTGGATGCACCAAAATCAAGGCGGGCGTAAAAGGCACCGTGACTTTTCCCTGGTTGTGGCGGTTTTCTTTGAGGTGAGTGATGAAGGTTTCATCATTACTGATCCCAAGGAGCTCAAAATGGTATTGGTCAGCAAACGCTTGAATGGACGGGGCGAGTTGCTGGCTTAGCGCATCTTTTCCTTCATAAACAAAGAAAAAGCCCCATCCGTCTTG
>NZ_AJZM02000231.1 GCF_000272405.2 Vibrio tasmaniensis 1F-187 | reverse complement strand
CAGAGCCAGAGCCAGAGCCAGAGCTACAATTAACGACAAGTCATTATTCAAGCTACGCCGAAATACGCGCTGCAGAATTTGAAGTGCCGAATCTTGAGGATGTTCAGAAACTTCTGAGTCGTTTAGAAGCGACTAATGTTGTCGATGAGCTGAATCTAGATGAGTTGATGGATCAGAACACGCAGCAAATTGCTCAACAGGCAGACATGCAAATGTTTGATGCTGCAGTCGAATCAGTTCAAGTGTCTGTAGACCCTGAAATTCAAGATTGGGATCTTCCTGAACCAGAATTAGCCGTTGAAAGTGAACTACTCGCCGAAGCGGTCGAAACGGAAGTGGTCGAAACTGAGCACATTGAAGTTAAGGCTACTGAACCCGATCTTGAATCTCCTCAAATTGAGCCAGTTACCGAACTTGAAACTCACGCCGGTGGAGCAGATCAGTTTACATCATGGGAAACGACGGCTAGAACTGAAGATTTTCAAGTGTTGTATTTTGATGTGAACGGTGTGACGTTTGCTGTGCCACTTGATGAGCTCGGGGGTATTCATCGCCTTGAAGAGTTAAGTCATATTATTGGCAAACCTGCTTGGTATTTGGGGTTGCAAACTAATCGAGATAGTAAGCTAGACGTGGTTGATACCGCCAAATGGGTGATGCCTGAAAAGCTATTATGTGATGATTATAAAGAAAATTATCAATATATAGTCATGCTTGGCGAAAGCTTATGGGGGCTTGCGAGCACAGAGCTTAAAGGTACCGAACTGCTTAATACAGATAAAGTACGCTGGCGAGAAACGGCAGGGAAACGGCCATGGCTCGCTGGTATGGTAAAAGAAAAAATGTGTGCTTTGATCCATGTTGAAGCATTAACCGCCATGCTAAATGCAGGGCTAGACGTAAAAGCATTGGGCTAGTACTACGATTGGTACAATATAAGCATCAAGTTAACAACAGTGGTCGGTAACGACGGCAAGAGGATTATCTATGTCTCATATGAGTGAAGTTGAAGTAAGAAAAGATCAAACAAATGATGAAGTACTTCAATGGGTGACATTTCAACTAGAAGAAGAAACTTACGGCATCAATGTAATGCAAGTACGTGAAGTATTGCGTTACAGCGAGATTGCTCCAGTACCGGGTGCTCCAGACTACGTGTTAGGTATTATCAACCTGCGTGGTAACGTTGTTACTGTTATTGACACTCGTTCTCGTTTTGGTTTGATGCAAGGTGAAATCACAGATAACACACGTATTATCGTTATTGAGTCTGAGCGTCAAGTTATTGGCATTTTAGTAGATAGTGTTGCTGAAGTTGTTTACCTGCGTTCTTCTGAGATCGACACGACACCAAGTGTTGGTACTGATGAAAGTGCTAAGTTCATCCAAGGTGTTAGTAACCGTGATGGCAAGCTTCTTATCTTAGTCGATCTGAACAAGCTGTTAAGTGAAGACGAATGGGATGAGATGGCTCACCTGTAATGTTTGAAGCGCTTCCTTTAAACCCTATTGCTCTGATAGTCGGAGTTGGGGTTTTTACGTTATTCATCGTGATTTTGATTAGCAAAGTAAAAAGTGCAATTCAAAAGCAGATCGATACGTCACGCCTGCAAGTTCGTAACTTGGACAAAGAGCTTCAAAAATCGAGTAAGCAATTACTTGAAGTTCGCTCTGTTGTGGTTGGCCTTGGTCAGAAAGTGACGGAACAGCAAGATCTGATAAAACACTTGAATGAACGTATTGTTGAGTTGGAACATGCGGACACCGATGGGCGTTTGTATACACGTGCAACTAAAATGGTTCAGCTTGGTGCTGGGATAAACGAACTGATCGAAGAGTGTGAATTACCTAAGGCAGAAGCTGAGCTGATGATGTCTCTGCAGAATAAGCTCGCAGGTAAGGAAAAAATCCCTTCGTTAAGAAGTAACCCTTCATCGTATGATGAACCACCTGCATCCTCTCGTGATCGTAGAGACCCGACTCGACGTCGTTAAATTTAGCGCTTACTGCGTAATGAGCAATTGATGTTCATCACGTACACCTCTTAAAAGAAGCTTCGGCTTCTTTTTTTGTGCCTGTTATACCTATATAGAACGATGTTTATAAGTATTTGTATCTAATGCAATATATTGTTTGTTGATGAAAATGTGTAAATTGTGATGCGGTGGTAACAGTTTCTTACGGAGTTTGTCCTTTCGAAAACGCCTAGTCCTGTTTTGTCACCTTATTGGTGTGCTACTATAGCCCCCTCATTACTCGACTAAATTTACCTATGCTAGAAGTCTCAAATTTAACTGCTATTCGTGACGACAGGGTTCTGTTTGAATCGTTGTCTTTTCAATTGAAACCCGGTGAACTGGTTCAAGTTGAAGGTCGTAACGGTACTGGGAAAACGACACTCCTTAGGATTATCACCGGGCTAGGCGACCGCGATGACGGCACTATCTCTTGGGATGGCGAATCTATTGAGTCGAACCGAGATATGTATCACCAAAATTTGCTTTTTCTTGGTCACCAAACTGGCGTGAAACGCGAGCTCAGTGCCTATGAAAATCTGAGCTTCTATCAATCGATTCACAGCAGTGGAACGAGTAAGGAAGAACTTTACAATGCATTGGCTCAAGTGGGGCTTGCTGGTAGAGAAGACGTACCAGCAGGGCAACTTTCAGCGGGGCAACAGCGCCGTGTGGCATTGGCTCGTCTTTGGTTGAGTAAGCAAATGTTATGGATTCTAGACGAACCGCTGACTGCAATAGACAAGCAGGGTGTTAAGGTTTTGGAGTCTCTTTTTTCTCAGCATGCAGATAACGGTGGCATTGTGTTATTAACCACACACCAAGATATGTTTGCTGATAGCCCGAAACTAAGAAAAATAAAGTTGGGTGAGTAATATGATCTCTTCAATGACAACGATCATCCGACGTGAGCTATTGATCGCATTTCGTCGCCAAGCCGATATCTTTAACCCTCTGTGGTTTTTTATTATTGTCATCACCCTTTTCCCATTGAGTATCGGCCCTGAGCCAAACCTACTTGCACGTATTGCTGCAGGTATTGTTTGGGTAGCGGCTTTGCTTTCTGCATTGCTCTCTTTAGAGCGTTTGTTTCGTGATGATTTTCAAGATGGCGCGCTTGAGCAGATGATGTTGATGCCCATCCCGTTGCAGTTGGTAGTCTTGTCCAAGGTCATAGCGCACTGGTTATTGACAGGGTTACCATTAATATTGATCAGTCCGTTGTTGGCGGTACTGCTGTCCTTGGATTTCGATACTTGGTTATCGGTAGTCTTAACGTTATCGGTCGGTACGCCTGCATTAAGCTTTATTGGTGCGATTGGTGTGGCTTTAACGGTTGGGTTACAAAAAGGTGGTGTGCTGTTAAGTCTGCTTATTTTGCCGTTGTATATCCCAATTCTTATATTTGCTACATCAGCGATTGATGCCGCAGCGTTAGGCGTTGCGTATAACGGACAATTAGCGGTGTTAGGGGCAATGTTAATGGGCGCGATGACGCTCACCCCATTTGCCATCAGTGCAGCACTGAGAGTGAGTGTTAACTAGTTAATTACCTGGTTAAGATTAACTACGCACTCACTAGCACTTTGCATGTTCAAAGTGAACTATTTAAAGCCTTCAAACTCCTAGAGTCACTGAAAGAAGCTGTAAGCCAAATAAATTATAATAATTATAGCTGTGATAGCTGTAAGCAATATGAAGTAAGAGTGAGATTACAACATGTGGAAATGGCTCCATCCCTACGCTAAAGCAGAAACCTCTTATCAGCTTGCTGGTAAACTTCTGCCATGGTTTTCGATCCTAGCGCTATTGTGTCTATCCGCCGGTACTGTATGGGGGCTTGCATTTGCCCCTTCTGATTACCAGCAAGGCGATAGCTTCCGAATTATCTATATCCATGTTCCGTCTGCAATTTGGTCTATGGGTGTATACATGTCGATGGCAATTGCCGCCTTTATCGGTTTGGTATGGCAGGTAAGGCTGTCAGACATGGCTGCGTTGGCTATGGCGCCTATCGGTGCTGTATTTACCTTTATTGCGTTACTAACTGGCGCTGTTTGGGGTAAACCAATGTGGGGTGCTTGGTGGGTTTGGGATGCACGTTTAACCTCAGAGCTGATTCTTCTATTCCTATATTTAGGTGTTATTGCACTGCACCATGCGTTTGACGACCAAAAAACCGCAGCAAAAGCAGCCGGTATTTTGGCCATCGTTGGTGTCATCAACCTACCTATCATTCACTTTTCAGTAGAGTGGTGGAACACACTCCACCAAGGCGCAACAATTACTAAGTTTGATAAGCCTTCTATTTCAAGTGACATGCTATGGCCGCTTCTTCTTAACATCTTCGGTTTTGCCTTTTTCTTTGGTGCTGTGACTATGGTTCGTTTTAGAAACGAAATCATCAGTAAAGAGAGTCACCGTCCATGGGTTCGCAAGCTAGCGGCTAATAAAGCGTAGTAGGGTAGGTAATTATGTATTTTGAATCTCTGAGTGATTTCTTTGCCATGGGTGGCTACGCCTCATATGTATGGAGTGCATTTGGAATCACATTCCTCGCGATGATCATTTTACTGGTCGTAAGCGTTCGTCGTGGTAAGCAATTATTAAATGAAGTACAAGCTAAGATTGACCGTCAAGCTCGTATTGATGCAGCAAAAAATATGGAGAACACTCTATGAACCCAAGACGCAAAAAGAGGCTAGGCATTATCTTAGCGATCTTTTTTGGTATCAGTGCAACTGTTGGATTGATGGTTTATGCACTTAACCAGAACATGGATCTGTTCTATACACCAACCGAGCTAGTCAACGGCAAAGATGGTAAAAAACCTGAAGTGGGTCAACGCTTACGTATTGGTGGCATGGTTGTAGTCGGCTCTGTAAGCCGTGACAATGAATCATTGCGTGTTAGCTTCGATTTGGCTGATGTAGGCCCTAAAGTGACGATTCTATATGATGGCATCCTTCCTGATCTTTTCCGTGAAGGCCAAGGTATTGTTGCTCAAGGTGTCCTTAAGGATGCAACGACAATTGAAGCGTTTGAGGTGTTGGCAAAGCACGATGAAGAATATATGCCTTCTGAAGTTGCTGAAGCAATGAAGAAAACTCATGAGCCTTTGCAATACACGACTGAACAAAAAGAAGGAAATGCTCAATGATAGCCGAGATCGGCCATTTTGCGATGATCCTGTCTTTGGGACTTGCACTGCTGCTAAGCGTGCTCCCACTGTATGGAGCCGCTCGAAATAACACATTATTGATGAACAGTGCACGACCGCTGTCGTGGGGTATGTTCGGATTCCTAGCGATTTCGTTCTTTATCTTGTGTTACGCGTTCTACACAAATGATTTTACGATTCAATACGTAGCAAGTAACTCGAATAGCCAACTACCTTGGTACTACCGAATTACCGCGGTTTGGGGGGCTCATGAAGGCTCACTACTGCTTTGGGTTCTAATCCAAGCGGGTTGGACGGTAGCAGTTGCAACGTTTAGTCGTGGTATGCCTCAAGAGTCTGTGGCTCGCGTACTGGCGATTATGGGTTTAATTACTGTCGGCTTCTTGCTGTTCATTATCGTAACGTCTAACCCGTTTTTACGTACATTGCCTTTCTTCCCTGTTGATGGCCGTGACTTGAACCCACTACTGCAAGATCCGGGTTTGATTATTCACCCGCCAATGCTTTACATGGGTTATGTAGGTTTCTCGGTAGCGTTCTCTTTTGCAATCGCTTCTCTAATGAGCGGTCGTTTAGATACGGCATGGGCTCGTTGGTCTCGTCCTTGGACAATCGCTGCTTGGTTATTCCTAACAGTAGGTATCGCACTTGGTTCATGGTGGGCTTACTACGAACTTGGCTGGGGTGGCTGGTGGTTCTGGGATCCAGTAGAAAACGCTTCATTCATGCCTTGGTTAGCTGGTACTGCTCTAATGCACTCACTAGCGGTAACCGAAAAGCGTGGCACATTTAAAGCTTGGACAGTCTTGCTGGCTATCTCTGCATTCTCACTAAGCTTACTAGGTACATTCTTAGTTCGTTCGGGCATCTTGGTATCGGTTCACGCATTCGCGTCGGATCCTGCCCGTGGTATGTTTATTCTAGGTTTCTTAGTGTTCGTTATCGGTGGTTCACTGTTGTTGTTTGCTGTTAAAGGCGCATCGGTTCGTGTACGTGGTAACTTCGATTTGGTTTCTCGTGAAAACGCGCTACTCGGCAACAACATCCTATTGATTGCTGCACTTGTGGTTGTGTTAGTTGGTACCTTGCTGCCATTAGTTCATAAACAGTTAGGCTTGGGCTCGGTATCTATCGGTGCACCATTCTTTGATATGTTGTTCTTCTGGTTAATGATCCCGTTCTCGTTCCTATTAGGTATCGGTCCACTGATCCGTTGGAAACGTGACAACCTATCTAAGCTCGTTAAACCTATGCTGATCTCAGGTGTATTCTCACTGGGCTTAAGTGCGCTAATGGTTACGATTTTGGCTGACCGTTTCAGCGGTACCGCTTTTGCCGGTTGGGTAATGGCATTCTGGATTATCTTCATGCATGGCTTTGAGCTTCATGAACGTGCGACACACCGTCATACATTCCTGAAAGGCCTGACTAAGCTACCTCGTAGCCACTGGGCGATGATGTGTGGTCACATTGGTTTGGCCGTGACAGTGATTGGTATTGCGATGGTGCAAAACTACAGCATCGAACGTGACGTACGCTTAGCACCAGGTGAAAGCTACCAACTTGAAGAGTACAGCTTCCTGTTTACAGGAGTTCGTGACAAAGATGGCCCTAACTACGATGGTTACATTGCTGACTTTGAAATTACCAAAGAAGGCAAATACATCAACACGCTTCACGCTGAAAAACGTTTCTACACAACCGCTAAGTCGATGATGACAGAAGCGGCGATTGATCGTGGCGTAACGCGCGACCTTTACATCGCAATGGGTGAGCGTTTAGACGACAATAAATCTTGGGCTGTGCGTATCTACTACAAACCATTTGTACGTTGGATCTGGGCTGGTTCTCTGATTATGTCGATTGGTGGTGTTATTGCTATCAGTGACCGTCGTTACCGCTTCCGTAAGCCAACGAAAAAGTCTACTAAAGAGCAGGAGGCTTAATTCGAATGAACAAGAAGATTTTATTCATTCCATTGATTGCGTTCATGGTTCTAGCTGGAATCTTTGCGACTCAATTAATGCGTAACCAGTCGGGCGATGACCCGACTAAACTTGAATCGGTATTGATTGGTAAGCCAGTACCTGAGTTCGGTTTAGAAGACTTAGAGCAACCGGGTAAGTTCCATGATCAAGCTATCTTTAAAGGTGAGCCACTGCTTCTAAATGTGTGGGCGACTTGGTGTCCTACTTGTTATGCAGAGCACTCTTACTTGAATAAGTTAGCGGGTCAAGGCGTTAAGATTATTGGCCTTAACTACAAAGATGATCGCAATAAAGCGGTAGGTTGGTTAAAAGAGCTGGGCAATCCATACTTGATCAGCCTGTTCGATGGTAACGGCATGCTAGGTCTTGACCTTGGTGTGTATGGCGCTCCAGAGACTTTCCTCATTGATGCTAACGGCGTAGTTCGTTATCGCCATGTTGGTGACGTGAACCCAACTAACTGGGCATCGACGCTTGAGCCGATGTACCAAGAGTTGTTGGAGGAAGCGAAATGATTAAGAAGACACTGATTGCTCTATTCGCTACATTTGCTATTTCGGCGACTGTTTCTGCTGCGCCTATCGAATTTCATGAATTTGATACCGTTGATCAAGAGCAGCAGTTCAAAGAGCTAAGCAACACGCTGCGTTGCCCTAAATGTCAGAACAACACCATTGGTGATTCGAACGCAGAGCTTGCGGTTGATTTACGCCAAAAAGTGTATGAAATGACAAAAGATGGCAAGTCGAAGCAAGACATCATTGATTACATGATTGCTCGCTACGGTAACTTTGTTACTTACAACCCACCACTCACATTAGCCACATCAATCCTTTGGGTTGGTCCGTTTGCGGTAGTCGTGTTTGGTTTCGGTTTGATCATTTTACGAAGCCGAAAGTCAAAGTCGAAAGCAGTAGAGTCAGATAAAGACTGGGATGCAGACAAAGAAGCTCGTTTAAAAGCGTTACTCGATGAAGAGAACGACGGAGATAAGAAGTAATGACTCTATTTTGGATTTCTACCATTATCCTTTCGCTAGCAGCTATTTTCTTAATTGTTCTGCCCTTCATAAATAAGAAGGCGAACAATGATGAAATGCTTCGCGACGAGTTGAACAAAGCATTCTATAAAGATCGTCTCGTTGAGCTCGAAGTAGAAGCAGAAGAAGGCCTTGTTGATAACCAACAAGAGCTGATCGCTGATTTGAAACAGTCTCTACTTGATGATGTACCTGCGCAGAAAGAGATGAAGAAGACCCAAATCTCAACATTGGGCGTCGTAGTACCATCTATTGTCCTAGTCGTGGTTGTTACATATGGTATGTACTTTCAGTTTGGTGCTCTGGATAAAGTCCAACACTGGCAAGAAGTGAGTTCAAACCTTCCTGAGTTGTCTAAAAAGCTAATGTCATCGGAAGGTGGTGCATTAACGGATGATGAACTAGAAGACTTGACTCTGGCACTTCGTACTCGTCTGCACTATCAACCAAAAGATTCGACAGGTTGGTTACTATTAGGTCGTATTGCATTGGCTAACCGCGACGCGGAAACTGCGAAAGATTCGATGCAAAGAGCTTACAAGCTTGAGCCAAAGAATGAAGATGTTCAGCTAGGTTATGCACAAGCATTGATGCTTTCACCTGATGATGCGGATCAAAACCAAGCTCGTTTAATTTTGAGCCGTTTGATTCAAAACGACTATGTTGATCTTCGTGTGTTCTCGTTGCTAGCGTTTGATGCGTTTGAGCGTCAAGACTACCCAGGTGCTGTTAAGTACTGGAGCATCATGCAACAGATGATTGGTCCACAAGACAGTCGCTATGAAATGTTGTCGCGCAGTATTGAAAGTGCACAGAAGAAAATGGGCAATGCTATGGGCGTTGACCAAGGTAAAACTGTTGCTGTAACGCTTGAATTATCTGGTGATGTGAATGCTGCCCCTAGTTCAGTGTTAGTTGTATCAGTGCACAGAGCAGACGGCTCACCAATGCCGATTGCTGCGGCTCGTTATCCGCTAGGAACTTTCCCTCGTACTGTCGTTCTTGATGATGGCAACAGCATGTTGGAAGGGCAGAAGCTGTCCAGCCTTGAAACTCTAATGGTTAGAGCTAGGCTTGATACAGATGGTAACGTTTCAACTCGAGACGGTGATTGGTACGGTGAAAGTGAAGTGGTTGAACTGGGTGCCCCAGTTACCATTGATATCAATAAGCAATATTAATCATTACTTTGCATAGGTGTTAGCTATTCCGATTTATTAAAAAACGGTATAGACTTACGCAACCAATTGAGGCCAGCGATTGCTGGCCTTTTTTATTATTCCTTATGGAAAAGGTGATATGTCTATCAGTGTTTTAAGACTTTCGAGTTTACTCTTCATCGCAAGCTTAACGGTAGGTTGTTCGAGCGTACCAGATGAAAGCAATGGCGGTGATAACCTCGAAACCTCTGAATATGTAGAAGAGTCCCATCCGAACGACCCTTTTGAAGGTTTCAACCGAGCGATGTGGGATATCAACTACGAGTATCTCGACCCTTATTTGGTTCGACCTGTTTCTCTTGCCTATGTTGACTATACCCCTGTACCAATTCGCTCTGGTATTTCCAATTTTTTAGCCAACTTAGATGAGCCATCAAGTATGCTCAATAATCTCATTATGGGTAATGGTGGGAAAGCGCTCGATCATTTCAATCGTTTTTGGATTAACTCTACCTTTGGTCTTCTTGGTCTGATTGATATTGCTAGCGAAGCGGGGATCACCAAATATGACGAAAAGTCGTTTTCTGATGCGATTGGTCATTATGGGGTAGGGAATGGACCGTATTTTATGCTGCCGGGATATGGCCCTGTGACGACCCGACAAGTAACAGAGCAAGTGGATAGCTTATATGTACCTTTGTCTCTGTTTACCTTTTGGGCAAAGTTAGGGAAGTGGGCCTTTGAAGGTATGGAAACACGTGCTCAGTTGGCCTCGCAAGAAGCCTTATTAGATGACTCTCCAGATCCATATGCTTTGACTCGTGATATTTACATCCAACGTCAAGATTTTAAAGCTGAGATCGAGCCAGAAGAGGTTGATCTTGAGGAGGAAGATTTCATTGATGAGTATCTCGAAGATTACTAAATACAAAGCTTAGATAAGCAGATAAGAGAAAGGCTCGATGTTAATTCAACATCGAGCCTTTTTAATGTTTTCTACTTTTCTACCTTTCGGTAAGTAGATAATTAGGTAACTAGTCTAGAAGCGGTAGTTAGCTTGGATACCGACTAACCAGATGCTGCCTGTCACTTCGCCTTCGAAGCTACCACCAAAGTAATCTGCTTTTGGATCTTTTTCATGCATTTTCGCGTCTTTCGCTAGAATGTAAGTGAAGCCTGCATCCAGAGTTAGCTGTTCAGACCATTGGTAGCCCGCACCGATACTTAACCAAGTGCGGTCTGTTTCTGGGATCGTCGCAGTACGGTGCTCTTCGCTTACCGCTGAAGTATCGTAGGCAATACCAGAACGCAGTGCTAGTTTAGAGGTCATTTGGTAAGTAGTACCGATTGCAAAACGGTAGTTGTCTTCCCAGTTCTCTTGCTTGATCTCTACGCTTTTTTCGCCAGGGAAATCAGCAACAAGCTCTTTAAAGCTGCTCCAGTTCGTCCAGTTAATACTTGCGTGAACCGCTACAGTGTCTGTCAGCTGGTGGAAGCTAGCAAGTTCAGCTGTTGCCGGAAGAGCGAGGTCCATTGAACCACTTTTGTGTGCTTCTGGTTTTGTTGGGTTGAAACCAAAGCCTTTTGCATAGCCTTCTAAAGTCAGGTCAACTTCTGATTTGTAGGTAAAGCCAAGGCGGTTGTCTTCATTAATGTCCCAAGCGGTACCAACTTGCCAACCCCATGCCGTGTCATCACCTTCCATGTATTTCAAAGAGGTACCAGACTTCACTGGAATAAGAGAGTTTTTAGTTGATACTGCACCAAAGCTACCTTCAGCCATGATGTAACGTACGCCACCACCAATAGAAACACTCTCTAGTACCTGGTATGCAGCGTTCAAGTTCAGCTCCATAGTAGTCACACTTGCTTCGTTACCATGGTTTGCACCACCAAAGTCTTTACCCAGGTCCGTTGCCATACCGTAGTTTGTGCCTGCAGCAAAACCCAACGCAAATTTGTCATTGTACTTATGAGAAGCATAAAAATTTGGAATAAAAGCACTGTGCGCGAAGTCACTAGAGTTAGATGTTGTTTTTCCGCGAGGAGTTGTAGAAGTCCCTTCAATATCAATATTTGGGTCAACGTAGATACCACCCACAGAAACCTGTGTGCCTTCTAGGTAAGTCAGCATAGCAGGGTTACGCCATTGCGCGTCTGCACCGTCAGCCATTGCTGCTTCACCAGCGTAAGCGCGGCCTAAACCTGTTGCTGAGTATTCTGCTAGTTGAAAACCTGCCGCGTTAGTTACGGTAGAAGTCGAAAGTAATCCAACTGCCACTGCAGAAGATAGAAGAGTTTTATTCATTTTCATTATTATGTTCACTGAATCATAAGTATTTAGTGGCGTGATTCTACTTTTAGAGTTATTACTTTAAAAATGAAATTCGAATAAAACAGTGTTTTAGGGATTAAATGAGCAAATGTGTTTAATTATTAGAGAAATCATCTAAATGTTTCGGCTGTGTTGCGAGGTTTGAGCGTACACCTGTAGCTGTATATTTGCTCTGCAGGCTACAGTTGTAAGCTTAAATTTAGGTTGGTCAGTGGTTTAGGAAAACAAAAAAGGGTCGCATAATGCGACCCTTTGGGGTTATAGCTAATTTTATATTAGAAGCTGCGGCTGTACTGAAGACCTAATAGGATTGCATCAGCATGTGTCGTCGCTGTTAGTGGCGTACCTGAAGAGGTTTCTGAAACCTTCACATCGTCACCTAACAAGTATGTAAAGCCGAAGTCTACGTTTGAAGCGGTATCAATGTGGTAAGTGAAACCAGCAGAGAACCACTGACGGTCTGAATCCGGAACAGAGATAGATGTCAGTTCGTCTTGCGCACTGGTGTCATACATGTAACCGGTACGTAGTGTCCACGTATCGTTTAGGTAGTAAGTACCACCAATTGCGTAGTGCCAACCATCTTGCCATTTGTATTCTTTATTGTAGCTACCATTTGCCCCACCAACTGGTGATGTTGCTAGATCTAAGTTTCTAAATTCGATCTGGTCGAAGTCACCCCAGCCGATCCATTGTACAGAGTAGTGAACTGCGAACTTAGTATCTTCAATTTTGTGGAAACCAGAGAATTCAGCGATGTCTGGTAGTGGTAGCGTGATTTCTTGGCCCTTGTCATCTTTAGCGGTGATTTCAGGGCTATAACGGTACGCTAGACCAAAACGGTTGTTTTCATCTAATTCGTAAACGGTACCAACATTAAAGCCAACAGCCCAACCATCAGCTTTGTCGACGTTTAATAAAGAGGTGCCTGCCGGTGGAATTCCCTTAGATGGATTTCCTTTACCAAAACCAGCACCAGCGGTACGTTTCATCGTACCTTGACCATAAATAAGGTCTAAACCTGCACCGAAGCTCCATTGGTCGTCTAGTCGGTAAGAACCTGCAAGACCAAAGTTGACGCTCTTAACATCCGTTAAGCCACCGTATTCAGCTGCCGGGTAGTTGTCGTCAAACTCTGTTTTAGTACCGAAGTTTGAGTAGGCATTGATACCCCAAGCAAATTTATCATTTACTGGAACGATAAGGTGGATGTTAGGCGCGATTGATGTGTCACCTACATCATCAGTATTATTTACCGGAACTTTGCCACCAACGTAGTTAACGTCGTTGACTTCAATCATTGAAGTGATGCTTTCAAAACCAAGAGATAGCTCAGTTTTATCAAATAGTGCCATTGCTGCAGGGTTACGTGCCATTACTGACGCGTTATCTGCGATTACTGCATCACCAGCAAAAGCACGGCCGATGCCGGTTGCTGATTGTGCGTTAAGTTGGAAACCTGCTGCCATCGCTTGCGAAGATGCCAGTGTGATTGTTACTGCTAAAAGAGACTTTTTAAACAGACGCGTGTTGTTGGTAGTCATTCATTTATTCCTTTATATATCCGCCTCTACAGGGCGATTAATTTGAGCAATTGCTCAATGTTGGCTGATCCTATTCGGAAGTATACGATATACAAATCCGACCATTGGAAATTTTGAGGGTAAAATTATGGAAATGACGCCTATCTGGCACGAAAATGGAGAGAAATGCTGTTTTTTAGAGTTTTAACTCTAGAGGTATTGGTGTGGTGAATGGTTTTGCGATTTATTGATAAATAAAGCCCAGCAATATCAGTGATATACTTGCTGGGCCTTTTATTACGGGGCTTTGAGAGCAAATTAGCTCATTGGTTTGATCATTTTTGTCAGCTTTTCGGCGATTTTAGATACATCCTCGCCATCTTCCCCTACAAGGATCAAACTGCTGCCATCGATCGGTGTTACCGAGCCTGACATGCCTTTTTCATCAAAGTCGATAGACTTGTCAGTCGGAATGCCAGTTAAAAACAGCGTGACTTTGCCTTTTTCGCCTTGGAAAACCATGTGCATTGCGTTGGATTTGCCAAAACCACAGTGGTTCAGGTAATAGACGTGGTAAGGGAAGGCTTCATCAAACTGAAAAGCAAACGGGTTCATTTTTGCGTTGATTTGTTGAGATGATACATTTTCATCAAGTGCACTAACGAAGCTCTTTTCATCAACAACATGTTTCATTGCAGTATCCGCCAAGCTTGCTTGAGCTGGAGATACCAACGCGTTGCTCCAGTTGACTTGACCAACCAATAAACCTGCAACGAATGCCACAGAAGCAGCCATTGCCATCGCTCGTCGAGCAAACGTAGGCCTTACTACTTTGCTCTCTTCGCTTGAGGTCTGATTGAATAGGATACGATCTGCCAGATCGTCTGGCACATCCACATTCAATGCTGAATGGATTTGCTTATCAAGTGATAGTACATCGTCTAAGAAATTACTATTGGCTTCACTATTCGCTGCTGCATCAATAATGTCTTGTGTACGTTGCTTAGGTTCCGACAATACACGACGACGAAATTCCAAATCATCCATTATGTTGCCCCCTCTCTGCCTCTTCTGTATCCAGCATCTCTTTCAACTGATTTCGAGCTCTGAATAAACGTGTCATCACCGTATTTTTGTTAAGATCGAGAATATCGGCGATCTCATCACCACTAAAACCACCAATCACTTGTAAGAAGAGGGGTTCACGGTATTCGATTTCAAGTTTCATGATCTGCGCTTGCAACCATTGGTGTTGATGATGTGGGTCATCACTGATGCTAGCATCGTTACCATGATCGTCGATATCAACCAGATCAAATTGTTTGCGTTCAAAACGTCGAGCATTCTCGCGGCGCAAGATAGTAATCAGCCATGACTTTGCGGCTTTTTCATCTTGTAGGCTATCGAGTGACTTCCATGCACGAAGGCAAGTTTCTTGAACTAAATCTTCGGCAATGCTTTTGTCTTTGCATAGCCAATAGGCATAGCGAAAGAGGTCACGATGATAGGCGCGCACGAGTGCTTCGTATTTTCTTTGTTTGTCCATATCAGAGTTGACCGGACGCTTGGCTGTTTTCTTTCCAAACATTTTTATTATTGACACACGAGCCTCCATAATTGCTCTGCGTATAGCTGTCTTCTATACGTTGTGCTTCGTTACATATGCTGTTTCGTTTTTAGGGCTAACGTCGGCAGGAAGTCGTAAAATCACATTAAAATTGATCTACTTCAAAATTTAAGCCCTCGAAAACGCTATAGTACACCTTGTCGTCTAGTTAGTCATTCGTGGCTAGCATGTTGAGCAAGACGACACTTCCTTTTGAAGGCTGACTTTACTTTCTCCTAATCAGGAAACTGATTATTTCAATTGGCGTTAAGTTAATTGCTTTATATACATTCCGACCACACAGTTTTGTGTGGTTTTTTTTTGCCTCAAGAAAACCATTCCTTACATAGCGATAACAGCTTTGCTTGCAATAGTTTAGTATCTTACGACAACCTTTCCCTCAAAAAGGTTCGCCTGAATGTTCAGTTAGATTTTCAAGCAGTGGGATACTCGTATCACGTTTATTTAAACGCCTGTTTGATTTAATTAACAACTTGTTTACAATGATTCAGGTCAGACCTCTTAACCTTAAGGAGAAACCATGGGCAAACAGGAAGTCAAAACGCGTTCTGGAGAACGTGTTGCCGTTGTCGCTGGACTACGAACCCCATTCGCTCGTCAGAGCACAGAATTTAGCCAAGTGCCTGCGGTTGACCTAGGCAAAATGGTGGTGAGCGAAATGCTTGCAAGAACTGATGTCGATCCTGCGCTTATCGAACAAGTCGTGTTCGGGCAAGTAGTGCAAATGCCAGAAGCACCGAACATTGCACGTGAAATCGTGCTGGGTACAGGCATGGACATTAATACTGATGCCTACAGTGTGACGCGAGCATGTGCGACTAGCTTCCAAGCTGCAGTCAACGTGACCGAGAGCATTATGGCTGGCACGATTGATGTTGGTATTGCGGGCGGCGCGGATTCTTCTTCTGTATTGCCAATCGGTGTTTCGAAAAAGTTAGCGGCGAACTTATTAGCACTGAGTAAAACGAAAACCATAGGTCAAAAACTGAAGATTCTTAAAACATTTTCAGTCAAAGATTTGATGCCAGTACCACCAGCAGTCGCAGAATACTCGACAGGTTTGTCTATGGGACAAACTGCTGAGCAGATGGCTAAGACACATGGTATTACTCGCGAAGCTCAAGATGCACTTGCTCACCGTTCTCACTCTTTGGCTTCTCAAGCATGGAAAGAAGGCAAGATTAAAGACGAAGTGATGACGGCATTCCCCGCGCCTTATAAAAAGTACCTAGCAGAAGACAACAACATTCGCCACGACTCGACGGTTGAAGGTTACGCTAAATTGCGCCCTGCATTCGACAGACAATACGGCAGTGTAACGGC
>NZ_AJZM02000230.1 GCF_000272405.2 Vibrio tasmaniensis 1F-187 | reverse complement strand
ACTGAATTACGCAACAAAGCCGAAGAGATCTACAAACCAACCAATGGCCGCCTATTCCACTACAGTTACCCGTCGATCTACAATTGGCTAACAAAAGCTCTTCCTAACCTACCAGACGGTCAAGCAACCCATGTACTGCGTCATACTTTTGCATCTCATTTCATGATGAATGGCGGCAACATTTTGGTCCTGCAACGAATTCTGGGACACCAAAAAATTGAGCACACGATGAATTATGCTCATTTTTCGCCAGACCATTTGAGTGAAGCAGTCCTCTTAAACCCACTCGTCTTTCCAAGAGTGGAAAATTAAAAGTTTTGTTTCCTAAAAGCACACTGCTAAGTTTCGGCGAGCTGATTCTGACCACTGTCTCACCCTATTATTATTTACCAATAAATTACTAGATTTCTCAGAGCATTTATCAAAAATATTAAGATCTGAAAGACTTGGTGATTACAACGGGTAAAAATTCAGCCTATGAAGGTTCTGTCGGATAGACGGCACCTGTTACTAGGTGCCACCCTCCTCAGAACCGTACGTGCAACTTTCACTGCATACGGCTCAAGCCTCCACAAAGGCACAGTGAAGCACCCAGTAATTAAATCGTTATAGGACTAGAGCGAGACCAAAAGTTGATCGCAACATTAGCTCTTCGTGTTAATTACCTTTGCGATACGCACTTGAAGCTTTAATACCTCGCCAATGAGCACTCAGTAATTGAGAGACCACGGTTCGTTGTAAGAAGATGCACTAATTTCATTCGAAATCATCATTTGCTTTTCTTCTTCAATAAAGTTCTTCAAACTCTTTCGCAACGGGAGACCAGTTAGAAGTCAGCTCGCTTTCGCGCCAGATAAAAATCTGTATCCACTTCCTTACAAAGCGGCATTTGCTTTCTCTAACCTCCTTTACCTGCATACCTATCGGCCACCTTCACAGGTAGCTTTCCCATAGGGAGGTATACAGGCTTACCCTGTTCCGTATGTCGCGTAAAAATGTCCACATAAGATGCCCACAATGGTGCGGAGAGTACAATGACCACGAAAGAGCCTTGTCCAATCTCTTTCCGACTCTCGTTACCTTTTGGCTACAGCGTATTAACCACTTCCGCTGTTTCATCACATAACGCGCCTTAAATGGATTCACATTACATTCATCATATTGACTCCCTAGCACTCACCCGATTTTGTGGTTATCAGGAGGAACATCCTCTCACGATTTTGCTCCCGCTCAGCCTAACGACCAAGCTTCGTTACGTTGTCAGAGCCGCTGCTTTATTCAGGCTCTTAGGGTCATCTGGTGATACAGATGGTTCACTCTGCGTGGTGAACAACGCTTCATACGACTTCAGGTCGCACGGACAAAAGTGAGTCAGTGATCTGGCTAAATTAGTAATCAATAGATTACTTCAAATTTAAAAAACTTCGCTAAGCAAAACAAAAGACCTTCCCCTAGTAGGTCCTTAGTGAGTGACCATCTTGAAAAAAACTCCATACTACATGACTAACGTAATGTAGATACTTGGTAAAACTACGAGATGTATATAGAAATTTGGCTCACCATCCCACCCGGATGAGCCTAAAGATAAAGGAAATAGTGTACTAAACAATATCGTATTGTTGGAGTCAGTCAAAACACACTAGTAATGTTATTGCCGAGATGAATACCATTAGGAACACCCACTAACAAGAATACAAGCAATCACCTTTACATTGTGGAGTTAAGCGTTAGCAGTTCCTCTCATTTACACCAAGCAAGTAACCCCTATAACAACCTAGCTCTACAGCGCATCCAGAAATGTCAGCAACTGACTAAGCTCACTTTCATCCACTCTAATCCAGCGTAGCATTTCACTGCGTCTGTCCAACGATTCATTATTATCGAGAATCATTTGATCGGAGACTGTCGGGTCCCGATAGTAGAAAATGGGACTGATATGATGCTTAACCACCCCTTCCAATGTAGGAAAAATACCATTATGTCCATATGGAGCCGTTTTAGATACCGCTACCAATGAAGGCGTTCTAAACGCATATCTATCCCTGTTGTCCAGAGTCACCAGTGATCGACCAAAATCTTGTCCAAACATGTGGGGACCTTGATTTCCCTGAGGAACACCAATTGAATGAAATGACATATCACTCATTAAGTCCCCAGAATGACAAGAAGCACAACGTGCCTTACCATAAAAAAGTATGGCACCGCGTTTTTGCTCTTTTGACAATGAAGACGTATCGCCATTTATGTATTGTTCCCAAGCTGAAGGCGTACAATCCTCACTGATCTTCTGCCTTATGAAGCTTGCCAATGCATTACCAACCATAGGTAATGTCAGGTCAACCTGAGGTATGTTGGCAGACTCCATTGCGGCCAGCAGCATTCGAACATCAGGATCATTTTTTTCGAGTAACCTTTCTTGAATGAAAGTATTTTGGGCGGGTACCTTGTCAGCATAGTATTGTGACTCAACTAGGTCGACATGGCGATTGGTATTGAATCGTTTACTGGTCCCTAGAAACTCGTCACGAGCCAACAGTGGTAAAACTGCCGCGACAGCGAGCGCAGAATCAAAGCCCAACGAGCTCCCCTCGCCAACGGGTGAAAAAATCTGTCCGTCAATAGCTTGAACCTTACCATCCCAAAAGAACGTATTGAATCGGCTATCACCCCGAGCAAAAAGAGTAAAAGCGTTACGCGGCACAACTGCGCCACCACTAGCTAACCTCTCCTCACCTTCACCTATCCCTCCAACACCAATCGCTAAAGGTAGCCCATCAGTGAGTGCCTTGTTATCAAGATGGCAATTAGCACAAGTAGTGTCCTTATCCCCACTCAATACTGGGCGTTCAAAAACAACTTTGCCCACATCTGCCAAATACGAAGGTTCTTTCACCAACGGCTTTGAACACACATTCCCTTCAAGCTCAAACGCTTGAATAGCTACCCTTAATGTCTCATCCAGAGACATGGCGCTAACCTGGAATGACGCAAACACAACAAGAAGCCAGGCTCTCATTTACCTCTCCCTAAACCTATGTTGCTCTATCAATGGTTCAATTGAGCGTTGGTGCAGCTCTATTGCCTCCAGCCCAAGGTAACCAAGGACAGACTCTGGTACTCGCATTGCAAGCATGATCTTCCGAGTTTTATCATATTCGTGGCACGCCAATAAATGTACTTTTGCTGTTTGGTTCAATGTCTTTGATTCCAATTGCTCAATATACCAAGTCTCATCCATCGCCAGAGAACACTCAGCGGTTTGCTCCATAAACTGATTTTTATAATAGAAGTATGCAAACACGGGTGAAACCACATAGATTCCTATCCAGGCGATACAACACAGTGAAATAACGAAGTAAAAAACACGCTTCATCGCGCAAGAATCCCTAGTGAATTCAATGTCACCGTATCAAGAGTTTGCGAGACAGGTATATTGTTGTCCACTCGATAGGCATTTAATGCTTTACGAGTTTGCTTGCCCATAATCCCATCGATGATTCCCTTGTAGTAACCACTTGTATAGAGTGCGAACTGAACTCGGATGATAAGCTCCTTACGTTTTTCTAATTCCTCTACAGTAGATAATGGTGGTTTGGTTGCAGGCGCTGTATAACTCGGGGTAGAAGGTTGAGTAAGGGGTTGGGATTTTTGCTTTTTAACTGGAGCACTATAGGTCGACCCCGCGGACGACCGATGAGAACTATGACTTCTGTGGCTACTGTGGCTCCGATGCGCAGCGATGTATAGGGGAATAGCCTCATTTAGGGGCGCTAACACAACCTTGTCGAGTAACAATTCATCTTTAACATCGTGCTCCTCCGGCGCTGCAGTACCTGCGTCGGCACCTGAGTTTAAAGCGAAGAAACCTGGTAGTAAGGCAGCTAGATTGAAATTCCTTTTCATATTATTCTCCTTGGTGATGCATGATACTTTCCACGAGACGATGAGAAATAACCTCCACAACTGTCTTTTAACTGACAATCCGAACACTCACTAGGATAGTAGTTCTTCCAGTCTGATATAGATTTGACAGCGTACGATCTGATTAAAGAAGGTAAATGACAAAGTGGAAAATTAAACAGCGTCGGATTTAACCCGGCAATTTCAGCAGTCAACAGGCCCTTTATCAGGGCGTCTTCATAATCTTCTGGAGCGCACTCTAGCGCTGACCAGTTTCTTTTAGCCCAACCAGTCGCTTCCAGGTTCATTACCGACAACTGCACAACACCAGAAAAAACACGAGCAATGTATTCGGCAACTTGTGGTAACTCACTAGCGTTGTGTTGAGTCGGAATGAAGCGTACTTCCATCTTAATACCTGAGTTTCCAGCGTTGATCATCCCAACGACCGTTTGTGAAAACGCACCATCTCTTCCAACTAGATGATCATGAATTCGGCCTCTCACCGAATAGAGAGGAATACCGAAGGTAATATCGAGGCGACTAGCCATCGAAGCCAACTCTCCAGTAAATTCTAAATCTGAAAATGCCCGCCCATTGGTCAGGACATGTAGGCGAGTATTGGGAGCATGGTCTGAAACAAACGCCAGAAATTTGATAAAAGCATCACCGTACAATAGTGGCTCCCCACCACTAATACCAACATCACCATCAAATCCAAATGCGGCTAGAGCGAGCGCTCCGTATGACAACAACCAGTCATCCTTTTCCTCTCGTGGAGGTTGCGAACAAAATAAGCAAAGGTTATTGCAGCGCTCGGTTACAAGCAGTGTGTTGTGATTGGCTCTTCGCGACAAAATAACGCGCAACTGCCCAAACTGGTTTATGTTGACCACATCGCCATCATCTACAGAATCATGTAAGGTCGCATGAGTGATAACACCAACAAAATCGTCACGAGCAGAATTCAGGGGCGCTTGTTGCTCTTTTGCAAGGAAGATCTGTTCTAAGTAACGACTGTCGCTCGTTCCTTTACCTTTGCGGATTTGATAAAAACCTGGGGTCGAAAATCCGTCTTCTTCCAACGAGAATGTATCGGGTCGAATGACGTTACTCATATAACCACTCCTTAAGCATCTCACCAATGCCATCTTCTACGTATAGGTGCTTAAGAATTAATGTGAACATTGCTTTGTGATACTGACAAAATCGAGAAAGGCTCTTATCGCCGATTGGCTCTCCAAAAACACTAATGTTTTGACAAGGGTCTGAGCCACAAAACGGTTGGTACGCACAGGAGGCACACCCCGGATGAACAGAAATAAAAGACTGAGACAATATTGATTTGTACAGACTGTTTGACTCGATGACTGGCTCTTGAATGGTTCCAAGTGAAAAATCGATATCGGGGTTGGTTTTTTGAAGCATCCGAGCCTCATCGCTTCCATATATACGACCATCATAATTGAACATGATACAGTTTAGGATTAGGCCGCTCGGGGATTTTAGGTCTGCGTATCCACTGTAATCCGCATTAAATATTCTTCTAAGGTGAATCAATGCAGAATGTTCGATGATTCTCTCCCCTGCGAGTCGCTTTCGATTTAAGACCTTCAAGAGTTGTTCATAAAAAGCAATGAACGCCTTAATATCGTACGTCTTAGCATTCCCTTTATTGGCAAAACCGTAAGGGCTTATCGGGCGAACAAACATGTCAGAAAATCCGAGAGCACTATGCGCATCGACGATATCTTCAGGCTTTTTCAACAACGCCTCGGTTACCGTGGTAACGGTAGCAACCCTATCCGGACCTAACCTACGTCTAATTTTTTCAACGCCTTGTTTCACCAGTTCAAAGGAATTTCCACCCTTCAACACTCGATTGGAATTATGTGTGAGCGCCCCCCCATCGAGTGAAGTTGAGAAATTAATAGGTTTGTCTTCACTCCATGTCAAAACGTCATCGCTCAGTAGAGAAAGGCTCGTTGCAATTACGATCTCAAACTGGTCGACCCCCAGGTTAGAAACCGCCTCCTGATAGATCTTTTGAACGAGATCAAACCTTAAAAGAGGCTCTCCACCTTGGATTTCCAGCTTGTATGGCGCATTTCCGAGGGAACGGATTCGTTCGAGCAAAAGGGGAATCAAGTCTGGATCTAGGTCGTAGTTACTTGCTTTGACAGAGGCTCGGCTCACCTGGCAATAATGGCATGTGTGATCACATCTTAGCGTTGGCACAATCATAAATATGGGATTGAAGTGGAGCGCCGACATTAAGCGTTTTGACATACCCGAAGCGAGAGAGCTAACCGAAGCAGATTGGTATTCGTCATCACAAATAAAGAGCTTTCTTTCAAGCAACTCATCGATGACAGCATCATCGGTGGAGTTTTTATCTATCAGCGAATTGAGTTCCATTCTGCTCAAGTACGCATGAAACCCGGCCTGATTCGTTAATAACGCAATATCAGAGTCAAGAAACTCGAAGTTAAAAGGCAGTACGTTCATTTCAATAGCTTCTTCTCAACGGAGCTAAGAACAGCTGCGGAAATCCCTTCCAAATAACTACTGGTTTTCTCTGATAATTTTTCTCGAAGCAGATAGTCATTCAACAGGCGTTCGAATTCCAGAATGATATCCTCATCTTGGGAAGAAAAATGGACGGCCCACCGTGTGTCTTCATCTGCCAGCTTCCAGGTAGTTAAAGGAGACATCCAATACAAAGCATGCCGGACAACCGACTCTGAGAAAGTACTTTTTTCTAATTGATGAATTAACATGCACACACCTTTTTATTGGATTTGCTCCCACAAAAGGCACGTTGAGTTTGTCGCTAAAGGAGTGCAAAATAATTATGTAAAGTGAAAATATAGCACCATATGCATTCTAGTGGTTATGATGAGAGTCGCATTTGAGAGGGTTGTTGGCCATTTAATTTTGAGGCATAAGTGCATTGATTCAAAAGAAATAGTTGCAATGCTTTTTGTTCGAAAAACAACAGCTCTCCACTCATCGCCTTACTTCGCCACGGTTTAGATGCCTGATTGAAAGTTGTCCCCGAACCTTGAGCGCTAAAGATAGCTTCCATGATAGAGGTCGACAGCACTCCTAACAAAACATTTGCCGACATTAAGAGCGACCAATGTTGTGAGCTTCTCGCCACCATCGAATGAGAATATATATCTTTCTGATCCCTTCCTTGGCATTCCGCCTACCCCATATACTTTGCTTAGAACATGTTAATGTTAGTCATTAGGAAAAATAGGTCAGTCTGTCGACAAGACTTTGCTGATGGTCTCAGCTCAAAATCATTTTGGGGCATTTTCGAGCTAGAAAATGCCGTGTGTCAAAATTCAGATTGTGACGATTTTGGACAGAAATGAGCTATAGCTTCAGCTAAATTAGCAATTCATGGATAACTAATAGTATGGGAAGTAGCTAAGTTTAATGCCCCTGTTTTGATAGCGCAGGTGACGTCCATTACTACCAACGATGATGCTCAACATAATCATCGAATAAATGTATTGCTTTTGTTAATCATCTATTTTAATTTAAAAAAATGACGCTAATAACTACTTCCACTCAAACTCTATGTTGTTGCTGTAAATACCTTATTTACGGCCGTTTTCGTGTAGCTATTACGTAGCAAACCTATCGCACTATTACCTAGGCCGTTGATGTTTTCATCCACGGCCTTTTTGTATTTATAAGGATATGATTTATGACCCAACCGACACTCCAGCTCTTTAATACCCTTAATAGAACACTGAGTCCGTTTTATACGATTCAACCCCGTAAGGTTGGCCTTTATGCATGTGGCCCAACCGTTTATGACTATGCACATGTCGGTAATCTACGTACCTATTTGTTCGTTGACGTCCTAAAACGCGTACTACAGATCAATGGGTATCAAGTTAATCATGTCATGAACATAACCGATGTCGGACATCTAGTATCAGATGGTGACACTGGAGAAGACAAGATGGAGAAAGGTGCACGCAAACAAGAAAAATCAGCTTGGGATATTGCTACTTTTTTTGAAGACGCATTTTTTACTGATCTTGAAAGGCTTAACATTCTCAAACCTTCTATCACTTGCCGAGCAACTGATCATATTCAAGAGCAGATTTCGTTTATTCAGTCACTCGAAGCTAAAGGCTATACCTATCAAACCAGTGATGGTATTTATTTTGATACAGAGAAGTTACCCGACTACGGAAAGCTTGCGCGATTAGATATGGAAGGTTTGGAAGCTGGCATTCGCGTTGATATGGCGGAGAAAAAGCATCCTACAGATTTTGCACTATGGAAATTCACTGGCGAACAGAAACGGCAAATGGAGTGGACAAGTCCATGGGGAAATGGCTTCCCAGGGTGGCATATTGAATGTTCAGCGATGGCAGAGAAGTACTTGGGAGAAACCTTCGATATACATATCGGTGGTGAAGATCACATTCCTATACACCACACCAATGAAATTGCACAATGCCAAGCTAAAAACGGACATGTACAAGCAAACTTTTGGTTGCATGGTTACTTCTTAAATATTAACAATGAGAAAATATCTAAGTCGGGTTCTACACTGCGTTTAGAAAGCCTAATCGACAAAGGTTATGATCCTTTAGCTTATCGTTATTTAACCTTAACCAGTCACTATCGTAGCCAGCTCAGTTTTACTTGGGAAGGGTTGAATGGCGCACAAAAGGCACTGCGTAGATTAAGAAAGAAAATCACTGATATGCCTGACGGTGGTAACGTTGACAACCAGTTCAAAGCTGAATTTCTTGCACGTATCAACCGCGATTTAAATATGCCGCAAGCACTCGCCTTATTATGGGAGGTCACTGATAGTTCCATAGAGCCTGCCAATAAAAAAGCGACACTACTTTATTTTGATCAAGTATTTGGCCTTAACCTTGATAAGGTTGAACAGTGATCCGCACCAGAAGTTTT
>NZ_AJZM02000229.1 GCF_000272405.2 Vibrio tasmaniensis 1F-187 | reverse complement strand
GGATACAGCAGCGCGCGCATCAAAGCGGGTGGCCATGTCACCTATCACCGCTTTTTCGCCTCTCCGGTGAAACGCGCCATGTTCTCAACCGAGCCTAAGGAGTTTGAGTATTGTGAAAATCTTTATAAACAAGGCCACTCACTGGAGCGCGCCATTGAGCAAACCTCCAGGCACTTTTATGGCAAAGACATTGACGCCTTTAATCAAGCCATTGGGGCGAGCGCTTAAATCCCCCCTTTTTCTTTTGGTCGCTGGACTGGCAACGACAAATGCCGCTGGAAAGAACTTGGGCCAAGTGGCCCCTATCTTCCCCATCGGTGAGATTGACATGCTGGAGTGGATTGACCAAAGACTGAAAGGGTTTGAGGCCAGTGGTCAATTAGCGGACATGCAAAACGAGTTCACGGAGCGCGCCAAGCAAAGCATTG
>NZ_AJZM02000228.1 GCF_000272405.2 Vibrio tasmaniensis 1F-187 | reverse complement strand
GGTAGGGCTGAATAGTCGTGCTGTAGTCATAGGATGGGTGACAAACAACCATCAATACATCGAAACATAAAAGAGTGGATCATCCCCTTAATTATAAAATGGAGACTTAAAAGATGAAATATCTCTCACACTATATTCAAGACAAACAAACGCTAGCATTTAATGAAGCAGGGGCATTTTTTGCCTTTTCCACTAAACAGTTCGATGAAGCAAAAAAAGAGGGCGTGAAATATGCGTCGTTAGGTATGGGTTTAATTTGCCCTGTTGATAATGCAAAGCAATTAATGACCCGTTTAGATTCTATTGCTCAAGAAGGGATCGCAGAAGACATCGAAGAGAATGGTAAAAAAGCGATCATTCGCCGTGAGCTATTCAATCACGAGTGTTTTTATACCAATGACATTTGTGATTGTGTCGAAAGTCTCGAAGGGTATGGTATTTCTTACGATGAAGTGTATGAGGTATTTAATCACATTCGTAAAACGGAAGACGTTTCTTAAACGCTAAAAGTAAAGCGCCTTGATATTTGCTGTATCAAATATCAAGGCAAATTCAATTTAAATACAGGGGTAAATAAAATGAACATTAAAAATCTTACATCAGGTAACGAAGAAATAAAAGAAAAAAATTATGTTTGTACGGCTGTGCCGTTTGATCTTGGCCAAGTCGTTTGTACACAAGGCATTGCTGAACTGCTAAATAACAATATTGGTGTGAATTTACCGATTTACTTACATCGTCACCAAAATGGTGATTGGGGAAATGTCTGTGTTGAAGATAAACTTACCAATGATGAAGCCACCAAGATAGGCGAGCGGGTTTTATCCAGTTACACCATTTGTAATGAACAAGTCTGGATAATTACCAAGCGTGATCGTAGTTGCACTACGATTTTGCTCCCGAATGAATATTGATGACGTCAATTCACGCGATATAATGGAGTTCCTTTGGACTCCATTTTTTAGTTTATGAAAAAATCAATCTTATTATTGTCGGTATTTCCAAGTGTTGGGTATTCGTTTTGTTTTGATGAAGCAGGACAACATTATAATGTTGCTCCAGCTTTGCTGCGAGCGATAGCACAAGTTGAAAGCAGTCTTGATCCTAATGCTTATAACGAAAACAAAAATAAAAAAGGTCAAGTAACCAGTCGTGACTTTGGACTCATGCAAATTAACTCTATTTGGTTTCCTCGATTGGCTGAATTTAATGTCAATAAAGCCAATATTTACGAACCTTGTTTTAATGTTTCATTAGGTGCGTGGGTATTAAGTTCTAACTTTGCGAGTCATGGTTATTATTGGAACAGTGTCGGCGCTTATAATGCGGGTTTTTCCAAACGC
>NZ_AJZM02000227.1 GCF_000272405.2 Vibrio tasmaniensis 1F-187 | reverse complement strand
TAGCAGAAATGCTAGAGCCTTTTTGCTTTCTGAAGCTAATTATACGCCATTAGCAAAGCTGCGGATTCCCCGGCTTGCCAAAATAGCGCGTGTTGGGAGTCTAAACCTCTACTCCTGCCACATACAAAGCCTCAGCAGAAATGCTAGGGCTTTTTTACGTCTGTTGCTTCTTCGAAGCTATGTTTGGATAACTAGGCGCTTTTAGCTCACCAGTGTGGTCGAATCTCCGGAGTGCTGGCTCATTCGAGCCCTGCCATATATAAGGATCTAGACTGCGCGTTCCGGCAGAAGTGCTAGAGCCTTTATTATTCCTGTCATCTTTAGAAGCAACGCTAAAAGCCCCGAGTACTCCTTTAGCTATATCTATCTGCTCAACACTCATTTTGCTCTGTTGTTCTGCTAATAAATAAGGCTATAGCAACGAGATGTTAAGTCTCGTTATTTCAGCTTTCAGGTGAAAGGTTCAAGCCTTTCGATTTATGCTTATAAAACTTGAGGGTGGTTTATTAGGTAGACTAGCGAGTGCGCATAAGAATGAATTATCTGCGTGGCTTAACTTCCTGAAATAGTTCTGGCCAAATTAAATGTTCCCCCTACATTAAGTTTTTGAGTACTCCAATAATAGTACATCAACTACCCAAGGTAAGCTCTATGTTCCTTCAGCTAGCGTGCAGTAAAGAAATCGGTGGATCTGACTTTCATTAGGTATAAAAAAGGCCACCTACAGTAGGCGGCCTCGGTTGATCTATTTAGATGTTAATCTAGCTCTTTCTCAGCTTGCTTCGCTTTCTCTATCATAGGAGTAATTGTTGAACCTTGGACTAAGATTGAGAACACAACAACAGCGTATGTCATGACGAGGATAATCTCTTTTACATCGATTGCCTTGTCTTCAATCACCCAGATACCTGAAGGGATTGAAAGTGCCATGGCTAGAGCTAAGCCACCACGCAAACCACCCCAAGTTAGAATCTTAATCGACCATGGGTTGTAAGTTCTAAAACGTTTAAATCCAATATAAGACAAGAACACACTGAGGTAGCGTGCACTCAATACTAGAGGGACTGCGAACGCCATCAAAATCCAATCTTCTTGGTGGAACTTGAATAGCAGCATAGACATACCAATCAATAAGAATAGTACGCCATTTAAGAACTCATCTATTAATTCCCAGAAATGGTCTAGGTGATCCTCACTTTCCTTAGAAAATCCGATGAAGCGTGTCCAGTTGCCTATCATGATACCAGATACCACCATTGCTAATGGTCCAGATACATGCAGAACCTCTGCAAAAGCATAACCAGCTGTAGGAATACCGATGGTTAATAGCAACTCCATCGAGTGGTCATCTGTGTTGCTGATTAGATAGTGGAATATCAAACCTAGAACAAATCCGTAGACGATACCGCCAATAGCTTCTTGGACGAATAACAAGGTCACGCTACCTACAGTCGGTGCTTCTGTGCCGAACGCAATGGTAAATAGGGTTACGAAGATGACTAGGCCAAAACCATCGTTGAATAGAGATTCTCCCTCTATTTGAGTAGAGATTCGTCTGGGAGCATCGAGCTTCTTCACTATTGCTAATACAGCTATTGGATCGGTTGGAGAGATTAGAGAACCAAACAGTAAGCAATAAATTAGGTCAAATTGAATACCGATAAATTGACAGAATCCATAAAGTACAAAGCCAATAAAGAATGTCGAAAATAGTGTAGCACCAAGAGCGAGTACCGTTATTTCCCATTTCTGATCTTTTAGATTAGGTAACTTAATCCCCAAACCACCTGCAAAGAGTAAGAATCCCAGTATTCCTTTCAGGAGGAAGTCTTCAAAATTGATACTGGCAACGGTTTCTGAGGCGATGTCAGCCAATTGGAACCAATTGTTTTGTCCCGCAATGATAATCAATAGAGATAGCATCATTGAACCAGCTGTGATGGCGATGGTTGTCTGCATTTTACCAATTTTGGTATTAACGAAAGCAATAAGCATGGCAGCAGCGGACAAGAAGCATAAGGTGTAATAGACCGACATTGGGAACTCAATATGTAACAAAATATGAATATTAATTCTCGTTGTCTCATGCTCAAATAGCAAACATTTTTTTGTCATGACTTGGTCATTTACTTCATATTTTAGACGTCTAGACTCCTTTTGAATGTGTGGTAGGATGGAGAGATAATTAAAGGAATGAGGTTGTATCGTGGGAAGTAATGTAAGGCAAAAGATTGACGCTCTGTTGAAGCAACGAATTTTACTGATTGATGGTGGTATGGGTACCATGATTCAGGATTATAAATTGGAAGAGCAAGACTATCGCGGTGAGCGATTTGCTGATTGGCATAGTGACTTAAAAGGTAACAATGACCTTTTGGTACTTACGCAGCCTAAGCTTATCAAAGATATCCATATGGAGTATTTGGAAGCCGGTGCTGATATCCTCGAGACCAATACCTTTAACGCTACAACCATCGCTATGGCCGACTATGATATGGAAAGTCTTAGCGAAGAAATTAACTATGCTGCTGCTAAGTTGGCTCGTGAAGCGGCAGATGAATGGACAGTGAAGACTCCTGATAAACCCCGTTTCGTGGCGGGTGTGTTAGGTCCAACTAACCGAACTTGTTCTCTCTCTCCAGATGTTAATGATCCGGGCTATCGTAATGTTAGCTTTGATGAACTTGTTGAGGCTTACTCTGAATCGACTCGGGCGCTTATCAAGGGCGGTTCAGACTTAATTCTTATTGAAACTATCTTCGATACGTTAAACGCGAAAGCGTGTGCTTTTGCGGTTGAATCTGTCTTTGAAGAAGTAGGTATCATTTTACCGGTTATGATCTCCGGTACTATCACAGATGCATCTGGTCGGACGCTTTCCGGACAAACAACAGAAGCATTCTATAATGCCCTTCGTCATGTAAAACCTATCTCATTTGGATTGAACTGTGCATTAGGTCCAGATGAATTGCGCGAATATGTCGGTGAGATGTCTCGTATCTCCGAATGTCATGTTTCTGCACACCCTAATGCGGGTTTACCTAACGCATTTGGTGAGTATGACCTTTCTCCCGAAGATATGGCTGAACACGTCAAGGAATGGGCTGAAAGTGGTTTCTTGAACTTAATTGGTGGTTGTTGTGGTACGACGCCAGAACATATACGCCAAATGGCTGAAGCCGTTGAAGGTGTAACACCGCGCCAATTACCAGATTTACCCGTCTCTTGTCGTCTCTCTGGTTTAGAGCCATTGACGATATCCAAGGAATCTCTGTTTGTTAACGTGGGTGAGCGAACTAACGTTACGGGCTCTGCTCGCTTTAAGCGCCTTATCAAAGAAGAGCTATATGATGAAGCTTTGAGTGTGGCTCGAGAGCAAGTTGAGAATGGCGCTCAAATTATCGATATCAACATGGATGAAGGGATGCTAGACGCTGAGGCGTGTATGGTTAAATTCCTTAATCTATGTGCGTCTGAGCCTGAGATCTCGAAAGTGCCAGTCATGGTCGACTCTTCAAAATGGGAAGTTATTGAAGCGGGTCTGAAATGTATTCAGGGTAAAGGCATCGTTAACTCGATCTCATTGAAGGAAGGGAAAGAGAAGTTTGTCGAACAAGCGAAACTGGTTCGCCGATATGGTGCTGCCGTTATCGTGATGGCGTTCGATGAAGTTGGCCAAGCTGATACTCGAGAGCGTAAGGTTGAGATTTGCACTAATGCCTACAATATTCTGGTTGATGAAGTGGGCTTCCCACCTGAAGATATTATTTTTGACCCGAACATTTTTGCTGTGGCGACAGGTATTGATGAGCATAACAACTATGCGGTCGATTTCATTGAAGCTGTAGGGGACATCAAACGAGACTTACCTCATGCGATGATTTCTGGTGGTGTATCGAATGTTTCGTTCTCATTCCGAGGTAATAACTACGTTCGTGAGGCTATCCACGCAGTATTCCTATACCACTGCTTTAAAAACGGTATGGATATGGGCATCGTAAATGCTGGGCAATTAGAGATTTACGATAATGTCCCTGAGGATTTACGTGAAGCCGTTGAAGATGTGGTTCTAAACCGCCGAGATGATTCCACTGAGCGCTTGCTAGATATCGCAACTGAATATCTAGAGCGTGCAGTTGGAAAAGTTGAAGATAAATCTGCTTTAGAGTGGCGTACCTGGCCAGTAGAAAAACGCTTAGAGCATTCCTTAGTGAAAGGTATTACCGACTTTATTGTTGAAGATACCGAAGAAGCTCGTGTTAATGCCTCTCGCCCTATCGAGGTGATAGAAGGCCCATTAATGGATGGTATGAATGTGGTTGGTGACCTCTTTGGTGAAGGTAAGATGTTCCTTCCTCAAGTGGTGAAATCTGCACGTGTTATGAAGCAAGCGGTAGCCCATCTAGAGCCATTTATCAATGCAACCAAAGACGTAGGTGCAACTAACGGAAAAATCTTACTTGCGACCGTAAAAGGCGATGTTCACGATATTGGCAAAAATATTGTGGGCGTTGTCTTGCAGTGTAATAACTACGAAATTATCGATTTAGGCGTGATGGTTTCATGTGAAAAAATCCTTAAGGTCGCTAAGGAAGAAAACGTCGATATCATTGGCCTTTCGGGTTTGATCACTCCTTCACTGGATGAGATGGTACATGTGGCCAAAGAGATGGAAAGACAAGGCTTTAAGCTGCCTCTTCTGATCGGTGGAGCAACCACATCTAAAGCGCATACAGCCGTTAAGATTGAACAGAACTACTCCGAGCCCGTTGTGTACGTAAATAATGCCTCACGTGCTGTTGGTGTGTGTACCTCTCTACTATCTAACGAACTGAAACCTGCATTTGTCGAGAAGTTGGATATTGATTACGATCGCGTTCGAGATCAGCACAATCGTAAAAAACCACGTACTAAGCCTGTCACTCTTGAAAGAGCGCGTGCTAATAAAGTTGCTATCGATTGGGATGCTTATACGCCACCGGCACCCGCTAAGCCGGGAGTTCACATCTTTAATGATTTTGATGTGGCAACTTTGCGCCAGTACATAGACTGGACTCCATTCTTTATGACATGGTCATTGGTCGGTAAATACCCTGCAATTCTTAATCATGAAGAAGTGGGCGAGGAAGCGAAACGTTTATTCAAAGATGCCAATGATTTATTGGATCGAGTACAGAAAGAGAAGTTACTTGAAGCTCGTGGGATGTGTGCGATGTTCCCTGCCAACAGTGTTGGCGATGATATCGAGGTATATACCGATGAATCTCGTACTGAAGTGTTAAAGGTTTTGCACAACCTTCGTCAACAAACCGAAAAGCCAAAAGGCTTTAACTACTGTTTGTCTGATTACATTGCACCGAAAGATAGCGGTAAAGCGGATTGGATTGGTGGCTTTGCGGTGACCGGTGGTATCGGTGAACGAGAGCTTGCTGATGAATACAAAGCTAACGGTGATGACTACAACGCGATTATGATTCAGGCGGTTGCTGACCGATTGGCTGAAGCGTTCGCTGAATACCTGCATAAAGAAGTGAGAAAGGACATTTGGGGCTACTCGCCGGATGAGAATTTGTCTAACGACGATTTGATTCGTGAGAAGTACCAAGGTATTCGTCCCGCTCCAGGTTACCCTGCTTGCCCAGAACATACAGAAAAAGGTACGTTGTGGGAGTTGATGGAGGTTGAAAAAGCGATCGACATGTCACTAACGACGAGCTACGCGATGTGGCCTGGTGCTTCAGTGTCTGGTATGTATTTTTCACATCCTGATGCACGATACTTTGCGATTGCACAGATTCAACAGGATCAAGTGGATAGCTATGCCGACCGTAAAGGTTGGGATATGTTGGAAGCTGAGAAGTGGTTAGGCCCAAACATTAACTAGTTTGAATCTATAACGAGCTTTGATTCGTAACGTAAAAAAGAGAAAGGGTTGCTTAATAGCAACCCTTTTTGTATCTGTAATTTAGTTATTTATCTGTCGATGAGAAACGGACTATCTACTCAAATAACTCTTGATGAAGTTTTTGAATCGCCAACTTAGACACAGATTCATTTAGTAAGAAGCATAGGTTGTGTGGGCTTGCTCCGTAACAAATCATACGTAGGTTGAAATCTTCTAGAGTGCCGAATACCTGCTTTGCATAGCCTTTGCTTTCGCTCATGTTGTTACCAATAAGAGCAACAAGGCATAGGTCGTGCTCAATATCTACGGAACACAACTCTTCAAGCTCAAGGCGAGCGGCTTCAGGTAACTCAGGAGCACCACCAGAGGTATCGGTTTGATCGAGAGTAAGTGAGACACTGATCTCTGAGGTAGTGATAAGATCGACTGAGATCTTATGTTTAGCCAGGATCTCGAATACCTTTGCCAAAAAACCATAGGCATGGAACATGTTAGCGCTGCGTAGCGTAACCATGGTTTGGTTGCAGCGTAGGGCAAGCGCTCTGAACAGAGGAGAGCTTTCAACTTGTTGACGAATCCATGTTCCACCAAGCTCTGGTGCTTTTGATGAGCCGACAAAAACAGGGATTTGATGGCGTAGTGCAGGAACCAGAGTTGAAGGGTGTAATATTTTCGCGCCAAAGTTTGCCATCTCAGATGCCTCACTGAAGCTGATCTCTGGGATAGGAGATGCTTTCGATGCGATGCGCGGATCTGTGGTGTAGATGCCTGGAACATCAGTCCAAATTTCTAAGCCAATCGCTTGTACCGACTCCGCAATCAGTGCAGCTGAATAATCACTGCCGCCACGACCTAACGTTGTGGTGTTACCTTCGCTGTCGGCACCGATAAAACCTTGGGTAACGACAACTTGTTCTTCGCAAAGTGGAATCAGTTTCTGCTGTGCAAGGGCTGCAATATCTTCCAGTTGTGGTTCTGCTTTACCGAAATCATCATTGGTGCGCATCACTTCTCTGATATCAAAACGAGCCGCTGGTGTACCACGTTCGCGAATGATTTGAGCGAGGATATGTGTCGACATCAGTTCGCCACATGCCACTAGGTGATCGGTGAGTTTGGTACTGGCTTGGAATGATGCGGCTTCTGCAGCGCTCGCTATATCATCCAGAATACAGTGCACATCTTTTTCAATGCTAATTGGGTCAGCTAGCTGAGCAAGAATCGTATTATGAATGTCGGTTAACTGTGTCACTAGTTCTTGGCGACGAGTTTTATCTTGAACACCATTCGCGAGTTCAACAAGCAGGTTAGTCACGCCAGAGCATGCGCTACTCACGACCAGTTTCGTATTTGAGTTGTTTTCAATAATGGCAGCACAACGGCTCATTGCTTCAAAGTTGGCAACACTTGTTCCACCAAACTTAGCGACATTAAAAGAACCAGCTACATTAGATGCACTCACGATATATCTCCCACGATTTCCTAAAATAAAATTACTGTTGGGTAATCCAACGTCCGATGTTTTTCGAAGAGAGTTTTAGAGCAAAAAAGAGAGGAATTATTAGAATAGTAACCTCAGAAGCTCTTCACCATATAGAAATGGCGACAGTTAACGGGATTCAGCCCGCTCAACCGATAATAAAGGTCCTGCATCCTTTTATTATCTCGGCACTGCTCCCCATGAATGTTTTGTATTGGAAATGCGGTTCCACAAAACACCTGCCTGGGCAGTGCTCCTCTTCTGCTAGATAGCCATTTCATTGAACGTGTTTGCGCAAATAATGTCAATCCGTAACGTGAGATAATTGAAAAATAATTTTAACAATTATGTGACACTGGTTTGACCTCAATACTTATGGCTAATTGCTGAGGTAATCAATTTGCTTTAGGGTGGACTGTTCACAACATTAACGTAAGGGATATACATGTCTAATTTAACACTCACTGCTGCTATCGATAGCTTTTATCCGCCACACCGAACGTTAATGGGGCCGGGGCCTTCAGACATTTCTCCTCAAGTTTTACAGGCCTTAAGCCGTCCAACCATTGGTCACCTCGACCCGCTATTTATTGCGATGATGGATGAGCTTAAACAACTTCTTAAGTATGCATTCCAAACAGAGAATGAATTTACGATTGCTGTTTCTGCTCCAGGCAGTGCGGGCATGGAAACCTGTTTTGTTAATTTGATTGAGCCTGGTGAAAAGGTCATTGTTTGTCGTAACGGTGTTTTTGGTGAGCGTATGCGCGAGAATGTTGTTCGCTGCGGTGGTGAAGCCATCCTTGTTGATGACGAGTGGGGTAAGCCCGTTTCAGTTGAAAAGGTAGAAAAGGCATTGGCAGAAAACCCCGATGCTGTTGCTGTCGCATTTGTGCATGCCGAGACGTCTACTGGCGCGTTATCGGATGCTCAAGCTATTTCAGCAGTAGCTCGTCAGTTTGATGCATTGTCGATTGTGGATGCGGTGACATCATTAGGTGGTGTACCATTGTTGGTTGATGAATGGCAACTCGATGCGGTTTATTCAGGCAGTCAGAAGTGCCTGTCTTGTGTACCTGGTTTATCTCCCGTGACGTTCTCTCAACGTGCTGTCGATAAAATGAAAGCACGTCAAGCTCCCGTACAAAGCTGGTTCTTGGATCAGAGCTTGGTATTAGGTTATTGGAGTGGAGAAGGTAAGCGTAGCTATCACCACACTGCGCCTGTGAACAGCCTATATGCTCTGCACGAGTCGTTGGTTTTGTTGAAAAATGAAGGCCTAGACAATGCGTGGTCACGTCACCATGCGATGCACCAAGAGCTTAAAGAAGGCGTAGAAGCACTAGGATTAAAGTTTGTGGTTGATGAAGAGAGTCGTCTTCCGCAGCTCAATGCGCTTTATTTCCCTGAAGGAATCGATGAAGCCAAAATCAGAACACAACTTCTAGAAGAATATAACCTTGAAATTGGCGCAGGACTTGGTTCTTTGGCTGGCAAGGCTTGGCGTATTGGTTTAATGGGTTATGGCGCTCGAAAAGAGAATGTCGCTTTGTGCTTAAAAGCGTTGCAAGACGTTTTAAAATAGCGGTAATAAACTCAAGTTCAAAAGAAAAGCGCACGAGAGATCGTGCGCTTTTTTGTGTCTAGACTAAACGTCAATATGGTGAATTAACTCTAGATTCCTTGGCATCATTTAGCAGAAGAAATGTTGTTTTCAGCTTCCGATATTTTCTTATATTGAACCTTGGAAAAGTCTCGATTTGGGAACAAGAAGCTCGCTTCACTGCGAATTTGTTCTGCCTTGCTGTGATCTCCTAATCCTTGATATGCGAGAATCAGGTTGCTGTAGAAAGCTGGCCTTGGCTTACTCTTTATGATTTCTAATGACCAATCTATATAAGGTTGGATCAGGCTAGGATCAGCTTTGTAGAGGCCGATATTTAGATAGGTACTGTACACGTCCCAATCATAGCGATCTTTCCATACTACGGGGTTCGTTACCTGCTTAAGAATATCTGGGTTTTTCGGCTTAGACATTTCAAATTTAGTGAGCACATAATTGGTGTGTAAGGCACTCAGCATGTAAAAACTCACTAAGATAGGAACGACTAAGCTCGACACTCTGAATAGGATTTTACTGACGATACTAAACGGCTGCTGATAGTGGCGAGAAGTCCGTTGGTCGACCCAGTAAATCAAAATGATAAAGGTTATCCAGTGAATCGCCGAGTGGTAAAAAGGATACTCAAGCTGAGAATGTAAGAGTATAGGTATGAATAGCGCAAGTAGTGCTAGACGTGTTCCTTTCGCTGAGCTTGCTATGCGTGACATCACCAACACTGCAGCAATCAAGATCCCGATGATTGGTACTATTCCGCCTTCAACCCCCCAAAACAGGAACTCATTGTGTGGGTGATCCATTGAAGGAAGGCCGGGATGATAATTTGAGTTAAGTTGATGTTGGCGGGCTGTGTATAGCGTGTATTCGGATTCGAATTTTCCGTAGCCATAACCGGTAAATGGCTTTTCGATCATCATATCGAGCGCTTGTGGAAAGGTATAAGCTCGTGGACTTTCTAAGTTTGCTTTTTTACTGGCGAAACTATCAGTTGCGCTGAGGCTGATTACCGAAAAGGCGACGACGATACCGACTACCACTGATGCACACCACCCGTAGAAGCGTTTCTTGGTCGAGAACTTGTATAGATAAGGCAGAATGCATACAAACCCAATGACGGCAGCCAACCATCCGGTACGTGATGCGATGATGATCAGCAAAGGTACGGTTAAGGCTGGTGTTAAATAAAGTAGAAGCGACTCGCTAATTTGGTGATTATATTTAGTTGGTTGCCTTGCTAAAAGATAAGCTGACAGCACAAAACCAGTAGCAAGAAAGCTTGCCATTACATTAGGTTGTTGGAATATCCCATATGGTCGGTTTGCAGCAGTGTTGTAGCCAAATAGGTTGCCAGGTTCTAATAGGAAATATTGCACATAGCCAAATAGTGCCTGTATGACAACAGCAAGCACAATAAACCACAACATGCGCTGCTTGTGCTTATTGCTGAACTTAAATTGTTGCAGCACGACGAATAATGTAAAGCCCGCCCACAATCCAAGTAGCCGGCCTGATGAGGCTTGAGGAGAGGCGTTGCTGTAAATAATGGGCAACGTCAGTATCACGCAGCTTATTAGCAAGCCAACGGTTAACTTTGAATATTTGAGTGCTCGGTTAGTTGCAAGCTGGTAGAAGCCAATCGCCAACGTAAAGCTAAGAGCTAACCAAGTGGTTGGATTAAAGGATAAAGCAAGGCCTGAGCCTCCAGGATTAGGCATGAAAAAATGCATGGCTAATAAGAATACAACAGCTAGAGAGGCAAGGAATGCCTTGTTAAGTGGAAGCTGAGTTCTCTGATTTTCTAGCTGGGTACCGCTAGTATGTATTGTTGCCATAAATCCCTAACCTTATAAAAACAGAGCTTGTTCCTTCTGAAACAAGCTCTGTTACTTTAACATTTTTCTGTCTGATCGCAGGGCGCTATTTTACACCTACTTCAAATTTAACATAGGCTTAAGGAAGCGAGCAGTGTGCGAACCTTCGACTAACGCCACATCTTCAGGTGTACCTTCTGCAACAATTTCACCGCCTCCTTGACCACCTTCAGGGCCAAGATCTAGGATCCAGTCCGCTGTTTTGACGACGTCTAGGTTATGCTCAATCACGACAACCGTATTACCGTGATCACGTAATCTATGTAATACCGTTAACAGTTGCTGGATATCGTGGAAATGTAGGCCTGTTGTTGGCTCATCGAGAATGTATAAGGTTTTCCCCGTGTCTCTTTTAGACAATTCACGCGCTAATTTAACGCGTTGCGCTTCACCACCAGATAAGGTTGTCGCTGCTTGTCCGAGGCGAATGTAGGAAAGGCCAACATCCATTAAGGTTTGCAGCTTACGAGCGATAACGGGCACTGGGCTGAAGTATTCACGAGCATCTTCGACAGTCATATCTAGAACTTCGTCAATGGTTTTACCCTTGTATCGGACCTCTAGGGTCTCACGGTTATAACGCTTACCTTTACACACATCACACGGTACATACACATCTGGCAAGAAATGCATCTCTACTTTGATGACACCGTCTCCCTGACACGCTTCACAGCGACCACCACGAACGTTAAAACTGAATCGACCTGGCTTGTAGCCACGAGATCGTGATTCTTGTGTACCTGCAAATAACTCTCGAATTGGTGTAAAAATACCAGTGTAGGTTGCAGGATTCGATCTTGGTGTTCGACCGATAGGGCTTTGATCAATATCGATTACTTTGTCGAAATGCTCTAAGCCTTTTATCTTTTTGTGTTGCGCCGGAACTGCAGTTGTTGCACCGTTTAATTGAGTGTGGGCGACTTTAAAGAAGGTATCATTGATTAGCGTAGATTTACCTGACCCTGATACACCCGTAATGCAGCTGAACAAGCCAACAGGAATCGTCGCAGTGACATTCTTTAGGTTGTTCCCTGTCGCGCCAACGATCTCGACGACCTTTTTCTTGTTGATAGGCGTTCTTTGTTTTGGTATCGCAATTTCTTTGGCGCCGCTCAGGTATTGCCCAGTTAAAGAGTTCGGATTTTCGATGATGTCTCGCATGGTACCTTCTGCCACCACGTGGCCACCATGAACACCTGCGCCTGGGCCGATATCGATAACATGGTCAGCGCAACGAATCGCATCTTCGTCATGCTCAACAACAAGCACAGTATTTCCTAAATCTCTTAGGTGAACCAGAGTTTGTAGTAGACGTTCATTATCACGCTGGTGGAGGCCAATTGATGGCTCATCTAGCACATACATGACGCCAACTAAACCGGCACCAATTTGACTTGCGAGACGAATCCTTTGCGCTTCACCACCAGACAGTGTTTCTGCACTGCGTGATAGGTTCAGATAATTCAAGCCTACGTTAACCAAGAAGTGCAGTCGGTCATTGATCTCTTTCATCACTTTATCTGCGATTTGTCCACGTTGACCGTCTAGCTTTAATTCTTGGAAAAATTGCAGTGCATCGGCAATGCTGAGCTCAACGATTTCAGGCAGTGTGGTGTCACCAATAAAGACATTTCGAGCTTCTAATCTTAAACGCGTACCATCACAGCTAGAGCATGACTTCGTTGATATGTACTTGGCAAGATCTTCACGCACCGCGCTAGATTCAGTGTCGCGGTAACGGCGTTCCAGCGTATTTAAAATACCTTCAAAGGGGTGACGCTTGACTCGGATATCACCACGATCATTGATGTATTTGAATTCAACTTCAGTTCTACCAGAGCCCTTGAGGATGATCTCTTGAGTTTTCTTTGGTAAAGAGTTGAACGGAGCATAAAGGTCAAAACCATAATGGTCTGATAGCGATGTCAGCATTTGGAAATAGTAATAATTTTTCTGATCCCAGCCTTTTATCGCACCTTCTGCAATGCTTAGGTTCTCATCTAAAATTACTCGAGTTGGGTCAAAATATTGTTGAACACCAAGTCCATCACACGTACCACATGCACCAGCAGGATTGTTGAATGAGAATAGGCGAGGCTCAAGTTCTTGCATGCTGTAGCCACACTTTGGACAAGCAAAATTAGCCGAGAACACGATCTCTTCTTGTTCTTTATCATCCATCCAACCGACAACTGCGATACCACCAGATAGCTCTAATGTAGTCTCGAATGACTCGGCTAAACGTTGTTGAAGATCAGGGCGAACCTTAAAGCGATCAACGACAACTTCAATGGTGTGCTTCTTGTGCAGTTCCAATGTTGGTGGGTCGGACAAATCACAGGTCTCGCCATCAATACGGGCACGAATAAAGCCTTGAGCCGCTAGGTTCTCAAGCGTTTTAACGTGCTCACCTTTACGTTCTTTGACTATTGGAGCCAACAGCATCATCTTTGAACCAGCCGGTAGCTCTAAGACTTTATCGACCATTTGGCTGATGGTTTGTGCTGCAAGAGGGGTATTGTGATCAGGACAGCGCGGCTCACCAACTCGCGCGTACAGTAATCTAAGATAGTCATAGACTTCAGTGATAGTACCCACAGTTGAACGAGGATTGTGAGAAGTTGATTTCTGTTCGATGGAGATGGCTGGAGATAAACCTTCGATGTGGTCGACATCAGGCTTTTCCATGAGAGATAGAAATTGACGAGCATAGGCCGATAAAGACTCAACATAACGACGTTGACCTTCTGCGTAGAGGGTATCAAACGCAAGTGACGATTTTCCTGAACCTGATAATCCAGTGATAACCGTCAGCTTATCACGAGGTATGGTTAGGTTAATGTCTTTGAGGTTATGCGTACGAGCGCCTCTAATTTCTATTTTATCCATCTCAACAGACCATGTAATTTTAAGTGGCTAAAGTATTACATAGAGTGAGATTTGTGCAAAGTTTTACTGGATAAAAAAACAGTAATAAAAAAGGGCGACTCTTTTGAGTCACCCTTGGAATCATTTAATGTGCTGTTAAACAACTCAATAGCTAAACAGCGAGTAAGCCAAAATTAGCGATTAAGCTTCTTTTGTCGTTGAGTGCTTACCTAGCTCGATTTGTTGTTGATCTTTTTTATATAGGTTTTCAAAGCAGTAATTTGTTGCTTCGATGTAGCCTTCAACACTACCGCAGTCAAAACGTTGGCCTTTAAATTTGTAAGCCAATACACAGCCTGCTTTTGCTTGTTTCAGCAATGCATCAGTGATCTGGATCTCACCGCCTTTGCCTGGTTCAGTCTGCTCGATAAGCTCAAAGATATCTGGGGTCAGGATATAACGGCCAATGATCGCTAGGTTGCTTGGAGCAGTGCCTGGCTCTGGCTTTTCTACCATGTCATCGACACGGAACAGGTCATCTTTGATCATCTCGCCAGAGATAACACCGTATTTGTGAGTCTCTTCTTCAGGAACTTCTTGTACTGCCACAATTGAACAGCGGAATTGCTTGTATAATGCAACCATTTGAGTCAGTACACCTTGCTGTTCGTTCACACAAAGGTCATCAGCAAGCACAACCGCGAACGGTTCATCACCCACAAGCTCACGCCCCGTCAAGATAGCATGACCTAGACCTTTCATTTCGCGTTGACGAATGTAGGTGAAGTTTGCTGCTTCAATCGTCTCACGAATATTGATTAGCAAGTCTTCTTTATTGGTACCGCTAATTTGGTGCTCAAGCTCGTAGTTCTTATCAAAGTGATCCATCAATGAGTGCTTACCACGGCCTGTAACAATGCACATACCATCCATACCTGCTTCGATGGCTTCTTCAACGCCGTATTCAATCAGAGGTTTGTTCACAACAGGCATCATTTCTTTAGGCATTGATTTAGTTGCTGGTAGGAAGCGTGTACCGTAGCCAGCTGCCGGGAAAAGGCACTTTTTGATCATGATAAGACCCTTTATCTATAATAATTATTGATTCAACTGATTTGTTGATATTTCTGAGGGCAACTCTAGCATATGTTATGTCGAAAATTCAGCAACAATACCTATGATTACTCGAGCTTCCCTCATTATTATTGTCAGATTAGAGGCGAAGCGGTTATGCAAGCAAGTTTTGGTTTGCCCATGCAATAGCTTGGACTCTATTTTTCACCGCTAACTTACGGAATATTTGATAGAGGTGGGATTTGACCGTGAATTCGCTAATGAAAAGGTCATCGGCTATTTGAGTATTTGATGATCCTGATTGAAGGCAGCGAATGACTTGGATTTCACGAATAGTTAAATCAACATTGGTTGGGGTCGTATTGGTATTGACCATGTTACGATAATAAAACAGAAGTTGATTAGTCACCTTCCTTGGTAACCAATTATCACCATCGATCACTTCTTGAAGACCACGAGCAATCTTGTCCTTTTGATCTGTGTTGTAAAAGAGTCCTTTTAATACCCCATAGGTCAGCAGTTCTGAGGTAGGAAGTTGCAGAGGAACATTGAATAAAATTATCTCATGATTCTTCCACATCACGGGTAGGTTAGGACAAATAGCCAATAGCTGTGGTACCTCTTTGTAATCAACGAGTAAGATGCGATTGCTCTGCTTTCTATCAACTAGCATCAATTCACTTGGTGTCATTTTGTAGAGAATAATGGATAAGTGTTTTTCGATTTCTTTTACGTGTAGGTAAGTGTCACTCGGATCGATGCACAGAAAGTGTAAAGTGCGAGCGTATCGAGATTTTCTCATTGAAACGTCCTGTTTATATTTAATGAGATTTCACGTTGTCATGCACATTTTTACTTCTCTAGCACCTTTTATGTGACTTGCGTTGAATATCAACTCTCAAAGTAAATGAGTGGTTTGTAAGTGGAGGAAAAAGCAACATCGCTCTGAATATCATGATTTGTTACGTTTTTAATCTTTGTCGTGAGGAGAGAATAGGAATGCGATTTATCACTGCAGAAAAGCATGCTATTCTTGTGCGCTAAAATTTTCTGAGACTATGAATTTAGACGGAGCAAATCATGGCTAGCCGTGGAGTTAACAAAGTTATATTAGTGGGTAACCTAGGTAATGACCCTGAAATTCGTTACATGCCAAATGGCGGTGCAGTAGCGAACATTACCATTGCAACGTCAGAGTCATGGCGTGACAAAGCAACTGGCGAACAGCGCGAAAAAACAGAATGGCACCGTGTTGCTCTGTTTGGCAAGCTGGCGGAAGTTGCTGGTGAGTACCTACGTAAAGGTTCCCAAGTTTACATTGAAGGTCAACTTCAAACGCGTAAATGGCAAGATCAAAGCGGTCAAGATCGCTACACAACAGAAGTGGTTGTTCAAGGCTTCAACGGTGTAATGCAAATGCTTGGCGGTCGTGCTCAAGGCGGTGCTCCTGCCCAAGGTGGTATGGGTAACAACCAACAGCAAGGTAGTTGGGGGCAACCACAGCAGCCACAACAACAGCAGCAACAATACAGTGCGCCAGCTCAACAGCAGCCGAAAGCACCTCAACAAGCTCCTCAGCAGGCTCAACCTCAATATAATGAGCCGCCGATGGATTTTGATGATGACATCCCATTTTAAGCACTGTTTTTAATATATTATAAAAGCAGTATTAAATTGGAAGAAGCCGCGTTCATCGCGGCTTTTTGTTACCTACAATTCTTAACGCTTTATTTACAACGTCAATTTATAGTATAAGTAGCAATACGGTATAATGTGAGTTGAAAAGGATTTCGTTATTCATGAGATATACCCCGACACTAAAATTGAGCACTCGATTGGTCGCATTTGTCACCGTGATAGTGATCAGTGCGATGTTCATCCTTTTTATTGGTGGCACACTCTCCTTTAAGCGTATAGGACAGGAATATTTAGATCATTATTTGGTTGGCATTGTTGACGTCGTAGATAAAGAGATGGAAGATCCAGATGCTGCGTATTCAATGCAACGTTGGATGCCGAAGATGTTGCAGGCAAGCAATATCGTTGAGATGAAGCTTTCAAACAAAACCGGTATCGTTTACCGATTTAAAGATACCTCCCCACAAATTGATCCAAACCGTCTCTATGAAAGAAGCTTCATTTTAGATCGAAATGAAGGCTATCAAATCGAATTTAAAGCACTCCCCCCTTATATTGGTTACAACTACTCGATTGAAGCTATGTGGTCGATTACTTTGGCGGTGGCATTGATCCTTTTTTGTTTGGCCCGTGGTGTTCGTTGGTTAAAAGAACAGTTAATGGGCTCAGAGATTTTGGAAGAGCGAGGGAGAATGATCCTTGCTGGGCAGGTAGAGGCTCATTCAAAAGGGGACGAGCGAGAATGGCCATATACGGCAAGTGAAGCGCTTGATGTACTGATTGAAGAGTTGAAAGATGCACGCCAAGAGCGAAGTCGCTTTGATACTTTTATCCGCACCCATACTTTTCTAGATAAGCTCACTGGTACAGCCAACCGAGTACTATTTGATAACAAACTTGAATCTGTACTGCATGAAAGTGGCGCTCGTGGAGGCGTTTTACTGATACGTATCGACGAGTGGGAACAAGTTCGAGATGCCAATGACAAGCAGATCACCGACGGATTTATTATTGAAGTTGGTGAAGTATTGTCGAATATTGTTCAGCGTTATCCCGATGTCATTTTTTCTCGCTATTACGAAGCAGACTTTGCCGTGTTTATTCCGCATCAAGGAACAAAGGATATTGCGACGTTGGCTGCTCAATGTTTAAGGCAATTAGATAAATTGACTCCGCCGGAGCCTTTGGAGTCAGATAACTGGTGCCATATTGGCGTGACAATGTATGTCGAAGGTGAACGCCATAGCCAAATCATGGATGAAACGGAAACAGCGTTAAAGAGCGCTCAGTTAGAGCGCATTAATAACTGGAGCCGTTACCCAAAAGAAAATAAAAGTGAGATAGACAGAGGCAGTGTTCGCTGGAGAACATTACTTGATAAAGCCCTACTACCTGAAAATTTAGTAATCTTTGCTCAGCGGTGTTATCTTATGCCGGATTCCGGTCAAGTTAATGAATTGCATAAAGAAATATTTATTAGAATTCAAGATCCAGACAAAGGTCTATTGAAATCTTCTCGTTTTATGTCTGCGGTAGAACAAGTCGGTTATCAAGCTCAAATGGATCAATCGGTTTTGACGGTTTTGTTTAAGTCGCTGAAAGTATCAACACAGCCTGTCAATTATTCGGTGAACTTGAGTGTCACTCCGTTTGCAAATAAATCACATTTTAAATGGTTCAGAAGTGAGTTGTTACAGCTCTCTGCTCAGCATCGTTCTCAGCTTGCTTTTGAGTTTTCAGAAGGCCATCTAATTACTCACCTTGATTATATGCGACCAGTGGCGAAGATGTTACGAGGGTTAGGGTGTAAAGTGGTGGTTGGCCAAGCTGGGCGAACCATTGTTAGCACTCATTATATCAAGGATTTGAAGGTTGACTATATTAAGCTTCATCGAAGTTTGGTAAAGAAAATCGATCAAAGGCATGAAAACCAACTGTTTGTTCGAAGTCTGATTGGAGCATGCGGTGATTCTCCAACTGAAGTGATCGCGGTCGGAGTTGAGACAAAGCAAGAAAAGAATACCTTGATAGAGTTAGGCATTAACGGTTATCAAGGGAGATATTTCGACGAAGAACAACAAATAATTCCCTTGCCTACTCAAGGGGAAAAGACAGTGAAAGCTGAATCCGTTGTAAAAGTCGGTCGAAGAAATCGATGGCGTAAGAGTAATAGTTAAGCATGAATTTTAAAGCGATTTTAGACAAAATAAAGCCAACGAATAATAACGGTAGTTCTCAAGTTGTCCTTTTGGGCAATGATACTGTTTATATTTCATCGACTGAGTCAGAACCTCAAGTCACCAGCATTCCTGTGGTAAATGGTGACTGGGAAAGTGCGCTGAAAAAATTGCTGAGCAGTGAGTCGCTTACCAGTGATTGCCTTCAGCTAATTGTTTGTGCTAACTACTACCAAACTTATCAAATTGATAAACCGGACATTCCACAGAGTGAATGGTCGGTTGCATTGCCTTTTCTATTGAAAGATCTGATCTCTGAAAGGGTGACTGAGATTACAGCGAGTGCGGTAGCGCTACCGACCTCGAATAAGCTACAAGTGTATGTTTTGCCTAAAAAGCTATTGGACAAGCTTGTAAGCATTACTAATTCAGCACAAGTTGATCTTAAAGGTATTGCTCCCGAAGATGAAGTTTGGGGCTACAGTGCTGGTGAGCTCTCTAATTTCATTCTGTTACAACGCAGCCCCAACTCACATTTTAAGCTTGGTGCATTTGTTGAGAACACGGTTTGCTTCCAAAGAACAATCCGCAGTGTTGCTCCCCCCTTAACTGGTACCGCATCAAGTGCATTGCAGTTGGATGGTCTAGCTTTAGAACTCCAACGATCGATTGATTACCTGTCTTCTCAAATTAAAGGCACTCAACTTCATCAGTTAAAAATATGCTGTGATGATGAAGATGAAGCTGAATTACAGAGTGTGTTAAATAGCACATTGAGTTCGACCGTTTCTTTGCTTGTTGAAGGTGAACGCGAAAATTCAGAGAAATGGTTAGTTACGCTCGCGGCTGAAAAGAATATTTTTAACGTTAATCTCTACCCTGAGCACCTTAAGCCTAAAAAAGAGTATTTCACTCTAGTGAATGTGGTTATGGTTTGGGGGCTTGTGTGTACCTTGTTGCTTGGCAGTTATTGTGTAATGCAGTATCAAGCATCGAGTTTGGATGAAGAGCTAGCAGCTTTACAATATGATTTGAATCAGCTTAACCAAGAAGTTAACCAATTAAATAGTAAGTTGGTTCAACATAAACCGTCTCCAGTGAAAGTAGCTGCGGTAGCTCGTCTCACTAGTGAGACGCAAGCCAAAAAAGAGGCGTTGAAGGCGGTCGGTCAATTCGATGAATCTCAGCAAGTCGGGTATTCTGGCGTCATGAACTCCTTCGCTCAATTAGGCCGAAATGACATCTCGCTTTCGTATATATACATGACTCACGATACCTTAGAGCTTAATGGTTTTGCCCGTGATGCAAGTGTAGTTCCAAATTGGGTTGGTCAATTTAAGAATGAACTTAATTTAGTCGGACGTACCTTTGAAAAGATAAAGATAGGTCGTAATGAGCAAGATGTGGTGACGTTTGAGTTAAGTACTCATAGGGAGAGTGAATAATGCAACTGTGGAATCAGCTTAGCGATAAGTTTCTTGCATTAAGCCTGAGAGAGAAATGGCTACTTTTCGTGTGTGGTCTAGTGGGCTTATCCATGCTTGTATTTACCTTATTAATTGAACCTGCATACCTTGATTTACAGGAAAAGAATGTGAAGTCGATGAGCCTTACGCAGTCAAATCAGAAACAACAAGGTGAATTACTTGTTCTACAAGCCAAGTTGAACAAAGACCCAGATAAAGAAATTGATCTTGAATTAAAAAAACTATTGGTTGAGAGCCAAGAGCTATCATTTGAGCTCGCTGAAATCGTTGATAGGTTGGTTACGCCTTCTCAAATGGCGCAGTTATTAGAGAGTGTTCTTAATGCAGGTAATGGGCTGAAGCTTGAGTCTTTAGAATCGTTACAACCAGAAGCTATTTCGGACAATCAAGAGAACAGTGACAATTCAAAGTACTTTCTCCATCCTGTTAGAATGGAGTTGACGGGTAGCTACTTCGATATTTCAATTTATCTTCAAGCACTTGAGTCACTTCCTGTGAGCTATTATTGGCGCACGTTTGAGTATTCAGTAGAAGAATACCCCAAAGCTCGACTTGTGTTCGAGGTTTACACCCTAGGTACCAGACAGGAGTTTATCGGTGGTTAGAACTCTAGTGTTATCTTTGCTGTTTGGTAGTTCAGTGGTATGGGCAGAACAAGACCCAACTGCGCCATTAGGTTGGCTTTCGCCCCAACAGAAATCAGCATCAGCTAAAAAGGCGCCAGTTCAATATCGTTTACCGTCTCTAGAGAGCATTGTTTGTAAGGGAGATACACCTTGTTATGCGATTATGAATGGTCAGATTCTCGAACAAGGAGAAACGATCAGAGGGTACCGAGTTAAGAACATTGATCCAGAGTACGTCACTCTGCAGAGAAGCTCTAAGCAGTGGAAATTAGAGATGTTCTCTTTAGATGTTAAGAATAATTAAGGTTAGAGTGAAGACATGCGTAAATTTGTAGTAGCAATTCTAGTGTCATCTTTAGTCGGCTGTTCGATGGGGCATAGAGACCCTGTTGAGATAAAAGAGTCTTTAAACGAATCTATTAATGAAGCGAATAGCAAAGCACTTCATGACTTACCTTCGTCGGTACAAGATGACCTTATGCCTCAGCTAAGTTCGGACTCTATGTCTCCGAGTGTGGAAACCGTCAAGCGCTTTCGTATTCAAGCAAAAGGCGTTGAAGCGAGAACCTTTTTTGCAAGCCTAGTGAAAGGTACAGAGTACAGTGCCGCGATTCATCCAAGCGTTACTGGAAAACTTACTCTAAATCTAACAGACGTGACCTTAGATGAAGTTCTGGCTGTTGCTCAGGATATGTATGGTTACGATATTGAAAAACGTGGCAAAGTGATTCAAATTTATCCGGCTGGTTTGCGCACAGTCACGATTCCAGTGGATTACTTGCAAGTAAAGCGTTCTGGTCGTTCTTTAACGACGATTACTACTGGAACAATTTCCACTTCAGACTCTAACTCGAACTCATCTAACTCGAATTCTAATTCGTCTAACTCGAATTCAAACTCATCAAACTCGAACTCCAATTCGTCTAGCTCCACATCTAACGGTGGTACGGAGATTGAAACGATATCTGAAAGTGATTTTTGGCCGCAGCTTGAAGCGGCAGTCGCTCACTTAATTGGTTCTGGTGATGGGCAAAGCGTTGTGGTTACGCCACAAGCGAGTGTGATTACGGTACGTGCTTACCCCGATGAAATCCGAGAGGTTCGTGAGTTCCTTGGTATTTCTCAGAAACGTCTGCAGCGCCAAGTTATCTTGGAAGCCAAAATCATGGAAGTGACACTTAGTGACGGCTATCAACAAGGCATTAACTGGACCAAGATGTTTTCGTCGAACGGTACTAACTACACGCTAGGTATGGGTTCTATCGTTAAAAATGCAGCTGGTACGATCATCCCAGGCAAACTACCAGGCATGGACCCAATCGGTACCGCTTTAGGTGGTCAATCTAACCTCGTTGTTTCTGGTGGTAGCTTTGAAGCTGTATTGAGTTTTATGGATACACAGGGTGACTTGAATGTGTTATCTAGCCCAAGAGTGACAGCAGCTAATAACCAGAAAGCGGTTATAAAAGTGGGTATAGATAAATATTTCGTGACGAATTTATCAAGTTCGGTCGGTAGTGGTGATAACGCGAATGTTGCCCCTGAAGTTGAGCTAACCCCGTTCTTCTCCGGTATTTCTTTGGATGTGACGCCGCAGATCGATGATAAAGGAAATGTGTTCCTGCATGTTCACCCCGCAGTGATTGAGGTGGAAGAGGAAGTGAAAGAGCTTAATCTTGGCTCAACAACTGGTGTTGTGACGCTGCCGTTGGCTAAAAGCTCTATTCGTGAATCTGACTCCGTGATTCGAGCGCAAGATGGTGATGTGGTTGTTATTGGCGGATTGATGAAATCAAACACCAGTGACATGACTTCAAAAGTTCCATTTCTTGGTGATATCCCGGCACTCGGTCATTTGTTCCGTAATACCAGTCAACTTACTCAAAAAACTGAACTCGTTATTCTATTAAAGCCAACGGTTGTAGGTGTAAATACTTGGCAATCAGAAATGGAGCGTTCTCGAGATCTTTTACAAGAATGGTTCCCTGATGAATAGCAACCACTCACTTTATCAATGCAGATTGGTAGTGAATTACTAAGCTAGGTCGTCTTATGTATCAAGCTCATTTTGATTTTGAACAGTTACCATTTACGTTAACGCCGAATACCGATTTTTTTTATGGCTTAGCACCTCATTTTGAGGCAATTCAAACGGTCATTTCGGCGTTAGAAATGGGCGAGGGGTTAGTTAAGGTTACAGGGGAGGTCGGCACAGGCAAAACCATGGTGTGCCGAATGTTGGTCAATCATCTCAATGATTGTACTGCTTTAATCTACCTGCCTAACCCAGTGCTATCTGGGGCTGACTTACGACAAGCCGTGGCTAAAGAGCTTGGTTTGATTACCGATAATGAAGCCACCTTAGTGGATAACATTCAACATAAACTTATTGAATTGCACAACTCAGGCTTACGAGTGGTTGCGATTCTTGATGAGGCTCAGGCTTTGTCAGATGAAGCTCTAGAGACCTTAAGGTTGTTTGGTAACTTAGAAACTGAAGATAAAAAGCTGCTGCAAATTGTTCTATTAGGGCAGCCGGAATTGGATGCTCGATTAGAGGCTTATCATCTAAGGCAATTTCGTCAAAGAATCACATTTAGTTCGACACTGAGGCCACTGACTCTCGATGAAACAGTGGCTTACATTGATAACCGGATCGCTAAATCTGGTGGCAAATATGCTCCCTTTAGCCTGAGCCATAAAAAAGCGATCTGGCGCTCTTCTTTGGGGATCCCAAGGTTGATTAACCAGTTGTGTCATAAAGCTTTGTTGCTTGCTTTTAGTGAAGATAAGAAAAATATAGAAAACCAACATCTCTTTGCTGCAATGCATGAAACATACGATGTGTGTAAACCTAAATTTAAAACGCCAATGCTGTGGGGTTGGAACTAATTATGAGCGTCATTAATAACGCCTTGTCTGAATTGGCAAAAAAAGAGTCAACAGCATCGATTGAAGCTGCGGTGGTACCTAAAGTAAAAACACGCTCTCCATTGGTTTGGGTGGTCGCAGGTTTTACCCTTAGCTTGGCCATGGGGGGCTGGGCTATATCACAAGGCCCTGCTGTCGATAACTCAATATCAACTCGAGATATACAAGTTTCCGTTATTGATACTTCAGAAGGCAATTCAGAGGGTAGTCCTGAAGCGGCCATTACTCAACCTGTGTCCTCGCCGACTAAGAAGTTAGTGACGCTAGATTCAGCGAACATTTCGGCTCACAACACGGTAATACTAAAAAGTACTCAATCTAAATCGGATTCAGTCATTGCTGCATCAACTCAGTCAGTTACAAAGCCTAAAGTAAACCCTGAATCTCAAGCTATACCTAAATCTCAAAGCACACCTAAAGCAAAAGTAGCAAAGCCAATGCTTGTTGCTAGCGTGGCTAAAAAAGATCCCACACCAGTATCAAATCAACCTGAAACGTCTGGCGATTTAGAAAGTAATGGAATGTTGATTGAGCAGGTAGAATTAACGCCTGAACAACTTTCTATTAATGCTCAAGGCCGAGCTCAGAAAGCTCTTGATGCCAATGACCTTTCTGGTGCGTTGAAAGGTTATAACGAAGCGCTTCGTTATGATCCAAGAAATGAAGATGTCCGTCAGAAACTAGCAATTCTCTATTTTGGTAAAGGTGATACTCGCAAAGCGTATGAGTTATTTCAGTCGGGTATCAAACTCAATATCAACAGTGAAAAACTGCGCCTAGGTTTATCGAAGCTACTTGTGAAAGCCAATCAAGCGGAAGCTGCTTTGAGCCCATTAATACACTTACCACCTAGTCCAACTCAAGACTACTTAGCAATGCGTGCTGCATTAAGTCAAAAGTCTCAACAAGAAGATATTGCGCTAGAGAGCTACCAAAAATTGACTGAGGTCGATTCAGATAATGCTCGCTGGTGGTTAGGCTTAGCGATTCAGCAAGAACGTCAGCTTGATTTCATGGCTGCAAAGCAATCATACCAAGGAGCATTGGTTAGAGTTGGGATCTCATCTCAGTCGCAAGGCTTTGTTCGTGATCGCTTAAAGATAATCAATGCTTTAGAGGAGAGTAGCGATGCAAATTAGATTAAGAAAAAGGCTCGGTGATTTGCTCGTAGAAGAGGGTATCATTACTGAAGATCAAGTTGAACAAGCTCTGGCCGCTCAAAAGAGGACAGGCCGTAAGCTTGGTGATGCACTGATCGAGCTTGGCTTTTTATCAGAGCAGCAAATGCTCAGTTTTTTGTCGCAACAGCTTGCTATTCCTCTTATTGATATTAGCCGAGCTAACGTTGACGTCGAAGCTGTGCAGCTTTTACCTGAGGTTCATGCTCGCCGCCTTCGTGCTTTGGTCATTGGGCGTCAAGGTGACACATTACGTGTTGCAATGAGTGATCCTGCTGATCTGTTTGCCCAAGAATCTTTGCTGAGTCAACTAGGCGACTACGCACTCGAATTTGTCGTCGCACAAGAGAGACAATTAGTTGATGGTTTCGACCGTTATTACCGAAGAACCAAAGAGATTGCCTCATTTGCTGAGCAGCTTCATGCTGAGCATAAAGTTAATGAAGCCTTTGACTTTGATATCGCTGAAGAAGACAGCGACGAAGTTACGGTCGTTAAGCTAGTAAACTCGCTGTTTGAAGATGCTATTCAAGTTGGTGCGTCTGATATTCATATTGAACCAGATTCAAACGTATTACGTTTACGTCAGCGTATTGATGGTGTCCTGCATGAAACGTTGTTGAATGAAGTGAATATTGCTTCTGCACTGGTTTTGCGTTTGAAGCTGATGGCTAACCTCGACATTTCAGAGAAACGACTGCCTCAAGATGGTCGCTTTAATATTCGCGTTAAAGGTCAATCGGTCGATATTCGTATGTCGACTATGCCAGTACAGCACGGTGAGTCAGTGGTTATGCGTTTGCTTAATCAATCGGCTGGCCTACGTAAATTGGAGTTGTCAGGCATTCCGAGTGATTTGCTCGTTCGTCTTCGTCATCAATTACGCCGCCCACATGGCATGATTCTCGTAACCGGGCCTACGGGCTCAGGTAAAACAACGACTCTATACGGTGCGTTAAGTGAATTAAACGAACCGGGTAAAAAGATCATTACCGCTGAAGACCCTGTAGAATACCGTCTTCCTCGTGTGAATCAGGTTCAGGTAAACCCTAAGATTAACCTCAATTTCTCAACGATTTTGAGAACATTCCTACGTCAGGACCCGGATATCATTCTGATTGGTGAGATGCGAGATCATGAAACCGTTGAAATTGGTTTGAGAGCGGCACTTACTGGTCACTTAGTGTTAAGTACTCTGCATACCAACGATGCAGTAGACAGTGCACTGCGTATGATGGACATGGGGGCTCCGGGTTATCTGGTAGCAAGTGCTGTTCGAGCCGTGGTCGCACAGCGGTTAGTTCGTAAGGTATGTACTGATTGCAAGGTTGATGATGAGCTGGATGAAGCGCGTAAGCAATGGTTGAGTGTTCGTTTCCCAAACCAGCGAGGTACGCCATTTATGAAAGGGCGTGGTTGTCAAAATTGTAATTTGACAGGCTACAGTGGTCGTATTGGTGTGTTTGAAATGTTGGAGCTCGATCAGCCTATGATGGATGCGCTTAGAGCCAATGATGCCGTTGGTTTTGCTCAAACGGCAAGGCAGTCTGAAAATTACAAACCGCTGTTAGCTTCTGCGATGGAATTGGCCATACAGGGGGTTGTGAGCTTTGATGAGGTAATGAACCTTGGCGAAGGCGATGCTTCTGGTGCCACTGATCCAATTTATCTGTAGGGGTAGAGTGATATGCCAACTTATCGTTATGTAGGTCGCAGTTCTGATGGCACTCAAGTGACAGGCCAGTTGGATGCGAATAACGAAGATCTTGCTGCTGACAGTTTGATGAGTAAAGGGATCATTCCAACTTCGATTAAACTTGGAAAAAGTGGCGGTTCAATCCTGGATATGGATGTATCCAGCCTGTTTTCTCCGAATGTGCCTTTAGAGGTGTTGGTTCTGTTTTGCCGACAGTTGTATAGTTTAACTAAGGCGGGCGTCCCGCTATTAAGATCGATGAAAGGGTTAACTCAGCACTGCGAAAATAAGCAATTGAAAGTAGCGCTTGAAGAAGTGGTCGCTGAACTCACAAACGGTCGTGGGTTAGCGGCGTCGATGCAAATGCACCCTAAGGTATTTAGTTCATTGTTTGTATCGATGATCAGTGTTGGTGAAAATACCGGTCGTTTAGACCAGGCATTGTTACAACTGGCTGGATACTACGAACAAGAGGTTGAAACTCGAAAGCGAATCAAAACGGCAATGCGTTACCCAACGTTCGTGATTACTTTTATTACAATCGCTATGTTTGTCTTGAATATATTCGTGATTCCTCAGTTTTCGAGTATGTTCGCGCGTTTTGGGGTCGATTTACCACTTCCAACTCGTATTTTAATGGGGATGTCTGAGTTCTTTGTTAATTACTGGGGGTTAATGCTTGGATTAATCTTTGGTCTTGTTTTTGCTTTTAAAGCATGGGTTAAGACAGATAAAGGGTGGGAAAAGTGGGATCGGCTGCGCTTAAAAATGCCAGTGATTGGTGGGGTGGTCAATCGAGCTCTATTGTCGCGCTTCTCACGTACTTTTGCTTTGATGCTAAAAGCAGGTGTACCGCTTAACCAATCGTTATCGCTATCGGCTGAAGCTTTGGACAATCGTTTTTTAGAACTTCGTGTTCAAGGTATGAAATCGGCAATAGAAGCGGGAAGTACCGTTTCTTCTACCGCGATTAACAGCGAGATTTTCACACCACTCGTGATACAAATGATTTCTGTGGGTGAAGAAACGGGTCGTATTGATGAGTTGCTGCTTGAAGTTGCGGATTTTTACGACCGAGAGGTTGATTACGATCTAAAAACGTTAACCGCTAGAATTGAACCTATTCTGTTGACCATCGTTGCGGGAATGGTGCTGGTTTTAGCTCTGGGTATTTTCTTGCCAATGTGGGGAATGCTGGATGCAATCAAAGGTTAGGGGATGCTGAATAACCTACAGCGCTCACGTTTTGTTATTTGGGTTGCGGTTATTCTTTTTCTCGTTATGGGATTGCTTTCTGTATGGAAAACAGTAGAAGAAGAAGCAACGAACACGGCATTAATCGTTGCGAGCAAGCGAATTCTTGAGCAAGCGAATTTGTTCAAACAGCAGTATTTGTTATCTGGTGTGGAGCAAAAGAATGATGCGAAACCGCCAAAGACTTACAGCAGAACGGGGTGGGTTATGCCAATTCAAGACTCGGCTCGAAATTGCGGTTATTGGTTGGAGCAATTATATCCTAAGGGGCGTATTTTAGGTCTCAGCTCTCCAAACATTGAAGACAAAAGTGATAACATTCATTTTCATTGCCGTTATCATTATAGTGATAAGTATCAGATAGATATATTACTCAAAAAAGAAAGATTTAGTGTCAAAGTCAATATATTGCCCTTGTGAACGTATTGGCGCTGTTTTTATGGTTTTATGCATGGTCAAATGTATAATGCGCATTAGCAATTAGATGAGTAGGTAGAAAGTGCTTAAAAATCAAAAGGGTTTCTCCCTAGTCGAGTTAGTCATAGTGATTGTTGTTGTGGGTTTATTAGCTGTTGCAGCTTTACCCCGTTTCTTGGATGTGACAGACGAAGCCAAGAAAGCCAGTATTGAAGGTGTCGCGGGTGGTTTTGCGACAGGCGTACTTTCAGCAAGAGCGCAATGGGAAGCAGAAGCTCGTCCATCAGAAAGAATTGGTGTTGAAATATACAATACTGTAAATTACGATGGTGTTGATTTTTGGCTAACCAGATCAACAAGTAGCAATGGAAGCACTAATTTTAGAGACGGCTACCCATGGTCTATAAACACAAATTCAGCTTCAGCTCCGTCTAATGATGTGACTGATGCTTCGTGTGTCGATTTGATGGAAAACCTTCTTCAGAACCCACCAAAAGTTGGAACATTAACCGATGTGGCTAATGGTTCGAATTACAAATATTCAGCGCAAGCGGATAATAGCAATGACTACTGCACTTACATTCAATTGGAAGGCGGTACTCAGCATCAATTCGTTTACGAGATTAGAACTGGTCGTGTGACCGTAACACTGCAGTAAACCTGCGTTTAAATATACATAGAGAGAAAAGACTATGAAAAAACAAAGCGGTTTCACCCTAATAGAACTAGTGGTGGTAATTGTTATTCTAGGTATTCTTGCAGTTACTGCAGCACCTCGTTTCTTAAACTTACAAGGCGATGCTCGTACATCGTCGATGCAAGGTTTGCGTGGGGCAATGGCGGGTGCGACGGGTATCGTTTACGGCCGTGCAGCAGTAGATGGCCGTGAAGCTCAAATTAAAACAGGTGATGCGGGAACAACGCCGCAAACTACAGATAACATTGCGATCAATTTTGGTTATCCGACAGCTACGGCAATCGGCGTATTACCTCGTGGCATTGAAACTGCTGTAGTTGGTTTACCTGGTACCGATTGGGTTGTAGTGAATGTGACCGAAACTGGTGTTGTTCCAGACGCTGTCGCTTATTCATTTGCGGGGACTGACCCACTACAAGCGAACAATGGTTTTGTATACGATGCAACTACACCTGCTAATAACAATGGCTGTTTTGTCATTTATGTTGAAGCTGCCAATGCCACAACACCTGCATTTGTTGATGTTGTCACTACTGGTGCGAATGGCTGTTAATAGTATTGTCATGGAATATCAAGGCCAGCATTGCTGGCCTTTTTTCTATCTGAAATTTAGGTAAGCGACAAAGACAACTTCCTTTCCCTGAGTTACACTTAATCTTCAAACTATCAAATATTTAGCGGATTGGATTTCGGTGAATCAATTCAATAGAACATACAGAAACATCGGGTTTCAGCAACAAGGTTTTACTTTAGTCGAGTTAATCATTGTGATCTTGTTGATCGCGATTGTCTCTGCCTACGCTGCTAGCCGTCTTTCTGGAAGGGATAGCTTTTCTGCCTTTGCAGCTCAAGAGCAAGTAACTTCTGTTGTCCGCCAAGTTCAAGTGAATCGTATGCAGTCCAATGTGGACCTTGGGGCCGTCGTTGGAGAGAGCAATTTTATTCTCGCTATCGTTGGGAATTGTATCGGTTCCGAAGTGAGCTGTACCGTGCAAAACCAAGCTCGCAGTGATTGGGTTATGCTCAACGGAGTTAACTTAACGGCTGCATCTGATACCACTCCCGCTATTCCTCTATCTCTAGTTAACTTTGATTTATTAGGTAACCCTACAACAGGTGAAACACCTGCAGGCGTTGTCGTTAACGTTGCAGCTGGTGTGGTGATTACGATTACTTCAAATGTGAATACCTGCCGTGTGGAAATTAACGCGCAAGGTTATGTCGAAAATGGGGTGTGCTCATGAATAGTATTCATAAATCACCTGTAAAAGAACGTGGTTTTACATTAATTGAAAGTGTGATTGTGATTGTGGTTATGGGGCTCGCGATGATGACCATCATAAACTTTTTAGCGCCTCAGGTTAGTCGATCTGGTGATCCTCATTATCAGACTCGTTCAGCCGCGCTAGGGCAAAGCGTGATGTCGATGATTCTTGCTCGAGGGTTCGACGAGAATAGTGATTTTGATGGTGGGGAATTTAGATGCGGTGAGGGGGCGTCTGGTGTGAATTGCACTGCTGAGGCTAACTTTGGCCCAGAAGAGGCTGACATTGCTCTATACAATGATGTCGATGACTATGATGGGTGTTGGGAACCCGGTGCAACTAACGGGTGTCGAGACCTTAATCTATTACTGGATGAAAATGGCGCAACAACCTACAGAAACTACCGCCTAGATGTTGATGTGACGTACCAAATGGTCGATCAACTGAAAAGAATCAGCCTAACGATCTCGGCCTCAAATTATCCTCCTATCGTGCTGGATGCCTATCGAGGGAATTACTAATGAGAAGGCAAGGTTTCACTCTTATTGAAATGATTATCACCATGATTGTTGGTAGTATTTTAGTTGTAGGCATTGCTGGGTTTGTTGAATTGGGTGCGCGTGGCTATGCGGACACCGTAGATAGGCAGCGTTTACAAACTCAAGCCAAGTTTGTCTTGGAAAAAATCACTCGTGAAGTGCGTCATGCTGTACCGAATATGTTCAATCAGAATGCTGTCGTCCCGGGAGCTCGCTGTGTTTCATTTTTCCCTATCGTTACCTCTGGGATTTATGCGGTGTCGGGCGATGATATTCAATTTGTTACGGCTGATAATACACTGACGACAGCTGCGCTAACCCCATTATCTTTAGTGATAAACCCTACAGAGGCGGCGCCGACCAATAATATTTTCCCCTTAGCTACTGTAACTGCAACCAATAATACTTTCTTGCTTGCTAATGAGTCTGTAAACCTTGTGGGTAATTCGGTTTCAAATCGACATTATATTTACAATCCTAATGGCCGCGTCACCTATTGCATTGTGAATGGCCGAGTATGGAGAAGTGAAGGTAATGGCGCGCTAATCCCAATTTCGGATACGGGAGTGACTGGGACTTTAGACTATCAACCCGCAAATGTTCAGCGTAATGGTATCGTCCATCTTGAGTTTGAATTTAGAAACCAAGTCGGGGATGAACTGACCAATTTCCAGCAAGACATACAGGTGATCAATGTTCCTTAAAAAAAGACAAGTCGGAAGCCTGTATATTGTCGTCATCTTTGTCTTGGTGGTGATGGGGTTTCTTGCTACAACCTTAAGCCGCATAGAGTGGTCCAATAATGACGCACATACAAAAGATGTGATTGGTACTCAAGCCCATCTTTTAGCTCATTCGGCAATAGAGCGAGCCTTAATGCAGATATATCCACCTAGAGCCAACACAACGGTTTCATTTGATGTGGCTGCAGAGTGTACAAACTTGAATGGAACAGCAATGAACTTCGCAACGACAATTACATGTGCAGATGTTCAAATAACGTGCTCACCAACAGGTGGTCAACTTGTCGATAGTTCTCAGTTATACACAGTAAGAGCGGTCGCAATGTGCGGAACGGGTGTGAATTTAATGCAACGTAGTCAAGATGTGTGGGTGAGGGGAGTAATATAAATGCGCCTACTTAGTAGAGTTAGCCTCGTATTTTTTATTCTTTTTAGTGTGTTGTTTCAAACTAATGCATTGGCTAATCAGTGTTTATCTAAAGGGGCATGGGTAGATGCTCGAAATGGTTTTTGTTTCACTTTTCAAATTGATTCTGATGGAAAAAATCGTGCTCGTTTGGAAGGAACTTACTATTTCCCAATTTGGACCGATGATACTGTTTATCAAGGTTATAGCTCTAATGTTTATGAAAGAGACTATGTATCAGAAAGAAAACAAAGAACTTTCCAAGTTAAATTTACACGAACTTCAAATTATAATGCTAGGCATATTAAAGGCATAATTACCTACTCTGTTGATGGAGTAGTAAAAGGTTCTCCTTTTGCGATCAATTTGTCTCAAAAAACAGGTGTTGATAAATTTTACCCATATTTGAGATTGAACTTAAAAGGAACACAATTTTACGATAGCGATAAATATTGTATTAGTAGTGGTAGCTGTGGAGCATTACCTCCTCCACCCGTAACAAAATTTGATGATGCTCGCTTTGAGTTCGGTCGTTTGGACTCAGCCAACTGTAAAGCTAGCGATTGCACGATCACCTTCAATAAAACCTATAGAACGACTCCATTGGTATTTCTTATGCCAACGATTGATCCTGTTAATCCTGATAGTGATGCGCCTGCAACACTTTCTATAAAAAACATCAGTTCAACGCAAGCGACATTCCACCAAGAAGTTGCTCCTCAACACTGGAATTACAATCTTGCTTCAAAACCAATGTCTTCGATTAGTTACCTTGTGGTTGAACCCGGCACTATAACATTCAGTGATGGACATAAGGCAATTGCAGGTTACCTCGATACCAAAGCGTATCAAGCGCATGGAAAAAAAAGCGATCCTAAGTGGGAGTCAGTCCCTTATTCAAGGTTTAGCTCACATCGAATAGGGGATGATGATCCCGTTGTATTTGCTCAGATTAATAGCTCGACGAACCGATGGTTAACTGCCGGCATTGATGACGTAAATCAAACGAGTGCCAAATTCTATTTAGAGCTGACTCGTGTGGATACAAATAACCCGCCTTCTCAGCCAGAAAAAATAGCGTTTTTAATTTCAGATGAACATGATGGCACGTCAAACGGAATTAATTATGAGTTTGGCCGCATTTCTCTTGATGATGACAGCGGATCCTCAAAACCTATCCTTAAATCTTGTAATGATATGCATGATCTTGAAAACGAATATCAGTCCCTACCTGGAATTGTCGCAAGTAAAGTCACCCGTAAAGGAGGTCAAGGTGGTTGGTTGAGACTTTGTAGCGTGAAGCATAACGGCAGTGACGATAATGACTATCAAGTAGGACTTGTTGTTGATGAAGATCTGTCTCTGAGTGGTTCAAAAGGATGGAGGTCTCATACTGACGAAAAGATCGGGTACTTTGCTTTTCAAGTCAATAAGCTCCCTAAGTTTACGAAAAACTACTGTTCGGCTTTTCCTTCTGCAGTTCAAGGTTGGAGAAACTCGTCAGGTAGCAGTATTGAGATGTGGAACCAATCTAAAATTACCAATGCGTTATTGGAGGCTGGCCAAAGAAAGGTCGGGTTTGGAAGTGCTCAATTTGGGAATGCAGTGAAATGTGATGGGATATCGTGTACTAACGATCCCACAAAGCAAATTGTACAATCTAAACTGGATGATTTCCTGATAACAAATTCAGGTAGTGATATCTGGAATACAACAAAAACGTTAACACCTTTATCTCAAAAGAGCTTATCAATTGGTCAGTCAACCGTGACACTGACTGCTGGCGACTACTATTTTAATTCTTTGAATATCAATACCCACTCTTCCTTGAATATTCAAGGGAAGGTGATTATTCATACTCGATACTTAAATTTATCGAATAATTCAAGGATTAATAATTCAGGTAATGCAGATAACCTTGTAATAGTTGGGTATGACCCTACTAAAGGTTCATCTGGACAAACGTGCCCTGCATATGGTTGTGAAATGGATTTATCCAGTCAATCACAAATCAAAGCATTGATTTACAGCGAGGGGGAGGTTCGGTTATCTAATGGATCACATGTGTACGGTGCGGTTACCGTTCGTGACCTTCATATGAGTGGAGCATCTCAGATTACCGGGGAAAGCCAATGTTTTTCTGAGCCAGAGTTGGTTATTACTCCAGGCTCTAGCTCTGGGTTAGCTTGTACCGGTATTCCTATAAACTTTAAGTTGGTCGATAAAATAACCAAGCAACCTGTCAATAATTACACTGGGACGCTTGATGTTACTATTCCAAATAACAGCTCGGGTGATGCGTGTTGGTTAAATTCTGATAACTCCTGCTCTACGTCATTGACTCATGATTTCGTCGCAGGGCAGATGGCTACTTACACCAAATCCCTGTCAAGTATTGGTCTATCTCCGGTTTCAATTTCTGCTTCGATTCGAGGGCAAAGTAACATAAGTGCAACAGGTGGACCTTATCAATTTGTACCTTATGGATTTAAAATTGAAGATAAACAAAGGGTTGATGGAGGTAAGGGGCAGGTTGCTTTCCGAACATTTGAGACCGAAGTTACCGCAGTGGCATCAGGAGCGGCTAACCCAAGGGCGTGTCAGAAAATATCGGATTATGATGGAGCTAAATCGCTTTATGCTTCCTATGAGCAGATAACTCAAGGCAATAGTGGTTGGAATAATGAGCTATTTCTCAATTCGTATAGCATCAAGGTCGGTAGTTCACCTTTAAATGGAACCAAAGTGAACAATATTGCCTTTAAAAATGGTGTTGCAAAACTGACTTCTCAATACTGGTCGGCTGGTCATATAAAACTTCATTTGGCAGATGCTGACTGGCAGCCCTCGAATCAATCTATACCCAATTGGAAAGGCTTACAGAGTTCTATTGATGTGTATGTTAGGCCATTTGCTTTGGTGAGTTGCCAAGATAACTCCGGTGTACCAAATGCCCCATTCCCTTCCGGTAGCTCAACAGGAGGAGCTTCATTTATCGCCGCAGGTAATACTGCTTACTTAGCGGTTAGTGCGATAGCTTGGGAGCCTAGTGCTGATCGTAATAATGACGGTCTCATTGACAGTTCATTTTCGGGGGATTTATGTAGGGCTCTTTCAGTATCTGGCTTTGATGATGAAGTTGTGTATGTCAATTATGCTCTTGAAAGCCCGAGTAATGGCCATAATGGCGTATTAAGCGTTGGTAATAAAAACAGTGGTGATGAATTGTCACCGCAACCTATCCCTGCTGATATGTGGTTGAATGGCTACGCGTATAAGAGCTTAGCTTGGTCTGAAGTAGGTAGCATTAAACTATGGGCAGACAAACCGGACTACCTGAATGGGATGACGGTGCCAGGTTATAAAACAACCGCTGGTCGTTTTTATCCTAAATATTTTCAAGTGGTGAACAATGCGGTGTGGGATTACCCGGGAAATCAATCATATGCATACATGAATCAGCCTTTTGACGGCGTTACATTTGATGTGGAAGCACTGAGTCTACAACTCACTGCGGTGAAGAACTATGGATATTTTAATCCAACAATTACCGCTAACTTTGCTTTGTATGAGGCTAACCCTGTTTTTGTCAGTCGTTTTCATTCTGGGACTCCGAGTAAGTCGTGGGCTTCCGCCTCGGATAAGAGTATTGGCACATTTACGCTACATGAGAATTCGCCTTCTACTAACTGTGCTAGCGAGTTGTGTTGGGCTAAAGCATCATCGGTTGATGGCTATGAGGATGGACCATTCAATACCGCGGTAAGTGCAACCTCGACGATTTCAATTGATGCTGTGGGGAACAACGTCGATCCTATTAGCTATCACTATAATGGTACTCCTCGATTACTAACGGTTCAGCCTACTATTCGCTTTGGTCGTGCGGTCATGGATAGTGTTGGTAGTGTCGCTGGAGGTGGTATGAATATTCCGCTTCGTATTGAGCATTGGGATGGAACAAGTTTTGTCACTCATGAAGGTGATAACTCGACTAATTTAGCCGGTATAAATACGGAAGGTGACAACCGAGATATTTGGGTTGAAACGGGAGCTACGGCCGCTGATGTAAATTTTTCAGGGGGTGGTGGTGTTGTGAATGGTATATCTAATTCAATACAGGTGGCTCAGTCAAATCCGATCCGACAGCAAACTCAACTTTGGTTAGAGCTGAATCGTGGTGGAAATGTTGCTCCTTGGCTTCGTTATCGTTGGCAAGATGCGAATCGAGTTGAAGTTGACGGTGAAGAAGATCCATCAACAGTAGTCACCTTTGGTATCCATCGCGGGAACGATCGTGTGATCTACCGAGGTGAAAGTGGCTTAATAGGTCAGCAATAATATGATTTTTTGGCTGTTAAGTTAGGAATCTGTAAGAAATTGTGGGTTTCAGTCCATGTTTATACTTCAATGCCTTGCCGTGACAGCAAGGCATTGGTACATTTAGTGCAATTTTTGTCTTCTAATTCTTGCAGGATGAGCGAAGAATATGTTTAAAAAGCTTCGTGGCATGTTTTCAAACGACCTATCGATTGATTTAGGTACTGCCAATACCCTTATATATGTAAAAGGCCAAGGCATTGTTCTTGATGAGCCTTCAGTTGTAGCTATCCGCCAAGATCGTGCGGGTTCTGCAAAGAGTGTCGCTGCGGTTGGTCACGCTGCTAAGCAAATGCTTGGCCGTACGCCTGGTAATATCTCAGCAATCCGTCCAATGAAAGACGGCGTAATTGCTGACTTTTACGTAACGGAAAAAATGCTTCAGCACTTCATTAAGCAAGTGCATGATAACAGTGTTCTTAAACCAAGCCCTCGCGTATTGGTTTGTGTTCCTTGTGGTTCAACGCAAGTTGAGCGCCGTGCAATCCGTGAATCAGCACTGGGTGCTGGTGCTCGTGAGGTTTACCTAATCGATGAGCCTATGGCTGCTGCGATTGGTGCAGGCCTACGTGTATCTGAGCCAACAGGTTCAATGGTGGTTGATATCGGTGGTGGTACGACGGAAGTTGCCGTTATCTCACTAAACGGCGTGGTTTACTCGTCTTCTGTACGTATCGGTGGTGACCGTTTTGATGAAGCTATCATCAACTACGTTCGTCGTAACTACGGCAGCTTGATCGGTGAAGCAACAGCCGAAAAGATCAAACACGAAATCGGTTCTGCTTACCCAGGCGATGAAGTCGATGAGATTGAAGTACGTGGTCGTAACCTTGCTGAAGGTGTTCCTCGTAGCTTTAGCCTGAACTCAAATGAAATCCTTGAAGCGCTTCAAGAACCTTTATCTGGCATCGTATCTGCAGTCATGGTTGCACTTGAACAGTGTCCACCAGAGCTTGCTTCTGATATCTCAGAAAACGGTATGGTACTGACAGGTGGTGGTGCACTGCTTAAAGACCTTGATCGCCTGCTAACTGAAGAAACGGGTATCCCTGTTGTTGTGGCGGAAGAGCCATTAACGTGTGTTGCTCTAGGCGGTGGTAAAGCTCTAGAGATGATCGACATGCACGGCGGTGATCTTTTCAGCGAAGAATAGTATCTAGTGTTAGGCTCTTTTCTTATCTAGTTTTATGTAAAGAGCCTAACACCTTGTCTATAGGATCAAATGTCGCTCTAGGACCAAATATAGAATGAAGCCAATTTTTGGTAGAGGTCCCTCTCTACAATTGCGCCTGTTTTTTGCTGTAACATTATCAGCCAGCCTTATGCTGGCTGATAGTCGTTTAGATGCATTCTCAAATGTCCGCTATCTATTAAACAGCATGGTTGCGCCAATTCAGTATGCCGCTAATTTGCCTCGCACCATGTTTGATGGCGTATACGACCGTTTTAGTACTCGTAAAGGGCTCATTGAATCCAACCATAATATTAAACGAGAAGTCTTGCGACTGAAGAGCGAGTTGATTCTGCTTGAGCAATATCAAGAAGAAAACAAGCGCCTTCGCAAGCTATTAGGCTCTCCGTTTATTCGTGATGAGAAGAAGGTCGTCACAGAGGTTATGGCGGTGGATACTTCACCATACCGACATCAAGTCGTGATCGACAAAGGTCAGATTGATGGAGTGTACGAAGGTCAGCCTGTGATCAATGAAAAAGGCATTGTTGGTCAAGTCACTTTTGTTGCTGCTCATAATAGTCGTGTTTTGCTACTGACTGATGCAAATAACGCAATTCCTGTTCAGGTTATTCGTAACGATATACGTGTTATTGCTTCTGGTAATGGCATGATTGATGAGATCCAGTTAGAGCACATTCCAACCAGTACTGACATACAAGAAGAAGATCTGCTGGTGACATCTGGACTTGGTGGTGTATATCCAGAGGGTTACCCAGTCGCTTATGTGACTGCCGTTGATTATGATCCGAAGCGTGAGTTCGCCGTTATTAAAGCAGAACCTGTAGTTGAGTTTGATAAGCTCAGATACTTGTTGCTTGTGTGGCCTGATGAAAATAAACAGATGCAAGCAGAACAATCCAGTATCGAACAAGCATTGTTAGAAGGTGAAAATGGCCAATAGCGTTTTAAGAAGCAAAGTCGTAATTGGCTGCTCATTTTTGATAGCACTTATTCTACAAACGATCCCTTGGCCGGGTAGTTTAGACCTATTCAGGCCATCTTGGTTATTACTGGTTACCTGCTATTGGGTTTTAGCGTTACCTTACAGAGTTAACGTTGGTAGTGCTCTAGTACTGGGCTTATTGTGGGACCTTTTGATCGGTTCGACTCTCGGTATTAGAGGCATGATGATGGCAATAGTAATGTACATTATTGCAATGAACTTCCTCGTGATTCGAAATATGGCGCTATGGCAGCAAGCGATAATCATTGCAGCCTTAACAGTGTTGTTTGAAGTGCTGATATTCTTTGGTGAATATTTGATCCAAGATGTCGTTTTCAATCCGTTATCGCTATGGAGCGCATTGATAAACTGTATACTTTGGCCTTGGATGTTTTTATTAATGAGACGTGTACGTCGCCATTGGCATGTAAGGTAGAGTGACGATGGAAAAGAAACATTTAGTTTTGGCATCCGGCTCTCCACGCCGCAAAGAATTGTTATCTCAACTCGGTTATGAGTTTTCTGTCCTTGTAACTGATGTCGAAGAGTGTAAACACGCTCAAGAAACCGCCGAAGAGTACGTTAAGCGACTATCTTTAGATAAAGCCTTAGCTGCGTTGTCTTTATTGAAAGGTAACCCTTCTGAAAAACAGCATGTTGCTTCTGGTTCTGATACTGTAGTTGCTAGTTCTCTTGATTCTGAAACAGTGGTTCTGGGCTCTGACACAGTCGTCGTAAGCCAAGGGCAAGTGCTCGAGAAGCCAATAGACCTTGCTGACTCTAAGCGTATGCTTACTCAGTTAGCGAATGATCGTCACCAAGTGATGACGGCAGTTTCTGTTGTATCGGAAGAAAAACAAAAGACAGAAATCATTATTACCGACGTATGGTTTAAACCCCTCAGTGAAAAAGAAATAGAACAATACTGGCAAACAGGGGAGCCATGCGATAAAGCTGGTAGCTATGGGATCCAAGGTTTGGGCGGACGCTTTGTTACCCGAATCGAAGGTAGTTATTACGCCGTTGTCGGCTTACCTTTATTTGAAACGGACCAGCTACTGCAAGAATTCTTATAATTACTAATCTGAGGTGCACCATGAGTGCTGAATTGTTGCTGAACGTGACCCCGAGTGAGACTCGTGTGGCCATGATTGAAGGGGGAGCTCTTCAAGAGATCCATGTCGAACGAGATGCTCGACGCGGGATCGTAGGAAATATCTACAAAGGACGTGTAAGCCGTGTTTTGCCTGGAATGCAGGCGGCATTTGTGGATATTGGCCTTGATAAAGCAGCTTTTTTGCACGCCTCTGATATTGTCCCCCACACTGAATGTGTTGCTGAGAATGAAAAGAAGCAATTTCAGGTTCGTGATATTTCAGAGCTTGTTCGCCAAGGGCAAGATATTGTCGTTCAAGTGGTCAAAGATCCTCTTGGTACCAAAGGTGCCCGTCTAACCACAGACATTACTTTGCCATCTCGTTATCTGGTATTCATGCCGGGCGCAAGCCACGTTGGTGTTTCTCAGAGAATTGATAGTGAGTCAGAACGCAACCGCCTAAAAAAAGTCGTGTCTCGTTACTGTGACGAGCACGGTGGCTTTATCATCCGCACGGCAGCAGAAGGCGCAGATTCAAATGAGTTGGCGCAAGATGCCGCATTCTTGAAGCGATTATGGCTAAAGGTGTTAGAACGTCGTGGTAAGCACAAAGCTCGTACTCGCTTGTATGGTGAGTTGTGCTTAAGCCAACGTATCTTACGTGATTTTGTCGGTACTGAGCTGAGCAAGATTCAGGTCGATTCTCGTCTAGAATATGAAAATCTAAAAGAGTTTACTTCTGAATACGTGCCTGAGCTAACAGACAAGCTTGAGTTGTATGAAGGTGATAAGCCTATCTTTGATATGTACGATACCGAGAACGAAATTCAACGTTCATTGGATCGCAAAGTCGAATTGAAGTCTGGTGGGTATCTGATTATCGACCAAACAGAAGCGATGACAACCGTCGACATCAATACTGGTGCCTTTGTTGGTCGTCGTAATCTAGAAGAGACGATTTTCAATACTAACGTCGAAGCGACACAAGCTATTGCTCGTCAACTTCGCCTTCGTAACTTAGGCGGCATCATCATTATCGATTTTATTGATATGCTGTCTGAAGAACACCGTAAGCGAGTACTAACTTCTTTAGAAGCTGCATTAGACAAAGACCGTGTGAAAACCAACATTAATGGCTTCACACAGCTTGGTTTGGTTGAGATGACTCGTAAACGTACTCGTGAAAGTATTGAGCATATTCTGTGTTCTAGCTGCCCTGCTTGTGAAGGTCGCGGTAGCGTGAAGACAGTTGAAACCGTTTGTTATGAAATTCTTCGAGAGATCACACGAGTGAATCGCGCGTATGACGCCGATAAGTTTGTTGTTTATGCGGCGGCTGCCGTTGCCGAGGCGTTAGAAGGCGAGGAATCTCACGCGCTTGCTGAGCTTGAAGTGTTTATTGGTAAGCAAGTTAAAATCCAGGCTGAGCCTCTGTACATACAAGAGCAGTTTGATGTTGTTATGATGTAATGGATATTTTGTGAGTTCAAGCGTTACTCTGATTCTTCGTACATGTTTATGGTTAGTGGTTACTCTCTTAGTAACACTAGCCATTGCTGTCACTACACTGCGTGTAGCCTTACCCAATTTAAATAAGTATCAATCTGAAATTGAGCTTTGGGTAAACCAACATTCCGGTTTTGAGTTTTCTATTCAAGATGTGGGTGGTTTTTGGCGTAACACTCATCCCTCTATTGCTCTGCAAGGTGTTAAGGCTAGCCTTCCCAACGCAGAAGATGTAGCTTTCTCTGTTGAGCGTGTTGAAGTTGAGTTTGACTTGATTCAATCGGTCGTGCAGATGCGTCCTGTCGTGGCCGATTTGGTCATGAATCAAATGTACCTCGACATCCGCTCAATTGATCTATTTGCCGGGCAAAACGGTAAAGATGTACCTAAAGACCCCGGCTCTTCCAAGCGAGTGATGCAGGAGCTGGACAATTTACTTTTAAAAACTTTGGTGGATGTGACCGCTAAAGATTCCTCTCTTCTATATCGAACTATCTCTGGTGAAGAACGTCAGCTTGATATCGAAACTTTAAAATGGCAAAACTCAGGTAAACATCACCTTGCGGAGGGTGTAGTAAGTATTAAAGACGCTAATCTCAACTCTTTGTCAGTAAGTGCTAACTTTGTTGATGGTGGCTCTTTAACTGATATGACGGGCGAGTTTTATGTCAGCGCGGATAGTATCTCAGTAATGCCTTGGTTAACTCGTTATATGCAGGCAGAATCCGGCATTGAGACGGGCACGGTGAGCTTGAATAGCTGGCTAACGCTACGAAATAGCAAGCCAGTTAGCGCTTATGTTGAGGTATTACCTTCAGAACTGACTTGGAATGAAGATGGTCAACATGACTTGATGCTTGAGTCGGGTGTTTTTAAATTATCCCCCATTGATGGTGGATGGCAGGTTAATGGTCACTCACTAAATCTAAGAACGGATGACAGGCCTTGGCCTGAACTTGATGTCGCTTTCAAGTGGAATAAAGGCCCGTGGGAACTTAATGTTTCTGAACTTGATGTTGAAACCATTACTCCGTTGATCAAGTTGATGCCAGATTCTTCGCAATCTACCCAAATGATCAATGCATTGGCACCGGGCGGTATCGTTTCAGACATTCGCGTTGCGATGGACTCTGGAATTGAAAGCTTGCGTTACTCTGCGAACTTTTCCGATTTGGCGATCGAACAATGGGAGTTAGTCCCTGGCTTTAGCCAAGTATCAGGGCATGTGTTTGGCTCGGCTTCGGAAGCGAAAGCCAGCTTATATGTTATTGATGATGTGTTTCCTTATGGTGATGTTTTCCAAGCGCCTCTGAATATCAAACAAGGTCAGGTTGATATTGTTTGGCAGCAAGATGAAAACGGCTGGAAACTGTGGTCGGACAAAATCACTGCAGCCACGCCAGATTTACAAGTACTAGGCGCATTTCGCTTGGACTTTCCAAATAACGCTAGCCCTTACCTTTCTTTTTATGGTGAAGCGGACGCTTACAACGTCGGTGAAACATGGCGCTATTTACCGACATTGGCACTTGGCCAAGACTTAACCGATTACCTTTCAACGGCGATTCAAGCGGGTAAGGCCGACACCGTTAAATTACTCTGGCATGGTGAATTAGCCCAATATCCGTACACCAATCATGATGGCATTTTCCAAGTTTGGGTTGGCTTAGAAGACGCTAAGTTCAGCTTCGATACCGCGTGGCCATTGATAACCGACCTTCAACTTGATCTGTTATTTGAAAATGATGCGATGTATTTAGACTCTCGCTCCGCTCAATTGATGGATGTGGCGGCAGATCGAATCACTGGTCGTATTCCTTATTTAGGGGAAGGCGGTCATATCGAAATTGAAGCTAAAGCAACGGCGTCTGGTAATGCAGTTCGAAATTACATGACTGCTTCGCCACTCGTAGATTCTGTGGGTGCTGCGTTAACTGCGCTTAAAGTGAGTGGTGATGTCTCTTCTGAGTTCCAGCTTAATATTCCGTTTGATTCTGAACAAGAACCTAGAGCGTGGGGATATGCAGATCTGAGTGGTAATCATGTTGAGATTGAAGCTCCACCAATGGTGCTAGAGAACACCACTGGTCGTATTGAATTTGATAATGATGTCGTGACAGCAAGTGGTCTTGCAGCTGATTTGCTTAATCAAGGTATCTCGGTTGACTTTAAAGGTCTTAATGATGGACCTGGCTATGCAGTGGATCTTGATGTGTTAGGTGATTGGGACGTCAATCCTCTAAAGCCGTATGTCGGAGAGCAGTGGTTAAGCCGTTTGTCGGGTCATGCACAATGGCAAAGCCAGATCGATATTCAACTTAATGATATTGGTTTTACTTACCAACTCGACTTACAGTCAGACCTCAAATACTTAGCGAGTGATTACCCATACCCATTAGCTAAAAAGTCATTAGAAAGTGGCTCGGCAAGGCTACAAGCCTCGGGCAATCAAGAATCGATTACCGCGCGTCTGCAATTGCCGAGCACTAAATACCAAGCTGAGATTGATATTTCCGGCGATGTTCCTGAATTAACGGCGACCAATTTAGTCCTTGGTCGTGGTGGCTATAAAATTAGCCCCGTGGTAGGGCACCATGCCTTGATTCGTACCGATAAGTTCAATGCCGATGACTGGCTGTCAGTAGTCATGGAGCCAGTGCAACCATCGGATGCTGTCCTTAGCCAGATGAACACGCCAACCATTCCAGCGCCACGTCGCATCACCTTCGAGAGCAAAGAGCTGATCTTAGGTGGTATTTCTTGGAATGATGTTGATTTTAGCGCTCGAAAAAATAAGCAAGCATGGCAAATGGAAGTGTCTAGCCAAGAGCTAGAAGGGGATATTAACTACCTGCCACCTTATGATTTGACGGTTTCATTGGATCGCCTGCATCTGTTTGTTCCTGGGTGGAGTGACAAGAAAAACCAAGATCAACTGCTACAGCGTAAGGCGCAAGAAGCACCATTGATCTCTGAGTTGGATAGAAAGCTCCATGATGCGATGCCGAATTTGACGCTGACCTTGAACGACTTCTGGCTTCAAGGCTATAAAGTTGGCAAGGTTGATGTTGAAATGGCGAGAAAGGAAGACCGCATTGAGTGGAATAAGATTCAGGTGAGAAGCGGCGGAAATAAAGCGGATATCAGTGGCTGGTGGGAACTGCAAGGCGATAAGAGTCATTCATCGTTAACTCTTGATGTTGAAGGTGAAAACAACAGTGAGTTAATGGAGCGTTTCGGTATTACTTCCGGGATTCAAAAAGCGCCCTTTGAGTTAGAAGGTCAATTGACTTGGGATGGTTCGCCTTGGGGGATCAAAATGGATACCCTTGATGGCAACGTTAAAACCCAATTTGGTAAAGGTATTATCTCGGATGTGAGTGGCGCAGCTCGATTACTGGGGCTGTTTAGCCTAGATTCGATTATCCGTAAGATGCAGCTCGACTTCTCGGACGTATTTGATAATGGCATGGCATTCAACAGCATCACAGGAACTGGCGAGATTCAAAATGGTATCTTTCTGACTAATGATCTGAATATGGATGCGGTCGCCGGTGAGATGAAAATAAAAGGGATCGCCAACCTCAATACACGCGAGGTCGATGCTGAAGTGAACTTCACCCCAGATATCACCTCCGGGATTCCAGTATTAACGGCTTTTGCGGTAACGCCTCAAACAGCGCTATACGTGTTAGCGGTGACTACGGTTATTTCTCCGGTTGTTGAAGTCTTTACCCAAGTTAATTATTCGGTGAAAGGGCCGTTGGATTCACCAACAGTGAGCGAGCTTTCTCGCAGTTCTGGAGAATTTCAGCTACCAGAAAAACTCAGAAAATTAGCCGAATAAGCCTTAAATTAGCCAAATAAACCTTAAATTAGCCGAAAAGACCTTAGTATCCTAATCAGCTAATATACGGTGAAATGCTGATTTCTGAATCATAATGAATGGAGGAGCGATACACATGGATTGTGTTGGGTTGATTCAAATGACATCAGGCCCTCGCCCTGACTTGAACTTTGATTATCTTGCTCAAGAAGTAGCAAAGTGCAAAGAGTTGGGGGCTAAGTGGGTTGTGTGCCCTGAAAACGCGTTAGTCTTTGGCAGTAAAGCCGACTATCACCAGTATGCTGAGCCTCTAAATGATGGCCCACTGCAAAAGAAAGTCTCTGAGCTAGCAAAGCTTTACCGAATTTGGATTGTTATTGGCAGTATGCCGATAAGCACAGCTAAAGGCGTGACTACCACAACCTTGGTGATTGATGATTTTGGTTGTCTAGTGGCCCATTACGATAAGTTACACATGTTTGATGTGGATGTTGCTGATGCACATAAGTGCTATCGAGAATCGGATATTTTCACGCCCGGTGACCGAGTGGTAACAACGGAAACGCCTTTTGGTCGCTTAGGTTTGAGTATTTGTTATGATGTGCGCTTTCCGCACTTGTATTCAGAGTTACGCAAGCAAGGTGCACAAATCATAGTGGTACCGGCAGCTTTTACCGCAGTAACAGGGCAAGCTCACTGGGAAGCATTATTAAGATGCCGCGCGATCGAAACGCAATCGTGGATTATCGCGGTAGGGCAAGGCGGAAATCACCCTTGCCAAAGAGAAACATGGGGACACTCAATGGTGGTTGATCCATGGGGGCGAGTGGTTGCACAGCTAGACCAAGATCCTAAAAGTATGGTGGTTGAGATAGACACATCCAGTTGCGAATCAATCAGGCAAAATATGCCAATCGCGCAGCATTCTCGATTTACCAATCAATTTTAATTACAAATAAGAGCCATTTATGAGCATCAATCAAATTGAAGAAGCGCTACTGAACCCAACAGGGCTGACGGAGCAAATTATCGCAGATACATTGGCGAGCATTGCTACCCGCCAAATTGATTATGCTGATATCTACTTTCAGTCAAGCTGGCATGAATCTTTAGTGCTAGAAGACAGCATTATTAAAGACGGCTCTTTCAATATCGATTGTGGTCTTGGTGTACGAGCGGTATCTGGTGAAAAAACCGGTTTTGCTTACTCTGACCAAATCCAATTGGATGGCCTTAAACAGAGTGCAATCGCGGCTCGCGGTATCGCTAAGCAAGGGCAAAACGGTAAGGTACAAGCTTTCAAACGTAACTCTAACCAAGCTTACTATGATGCAGTTAACCCGCTAGCAAGCTGGGAAAAGCAGCAAAAGACAGAATTACTTAAAGCGCTTGATGCTTACATTCGCACTAAAGAACCGATGGTAACTGAAGTATCGGTGAGCCTAAGTGGTGTACATGAACAGATGCTCGTTGCGGCAACTGATGGTACTTTCGCTGGTGATATTCGCCCGTTGGTTCGTCTATCAATTAGCGTACTTGCACAGAAAGGCGATCGTCGTGAACGTGGCAGTGCCGGTGGCGGTGGTCGTTTTGGTTACGATTTCTTCTTAAGTGATGCTAACGGTTCTCAAGTTGCTTACCAATTCGCTGATGAAGCCATTCGCCAAGCATTAGTTAACCTTGAAGCGGTTGCTGCGCCTGCTGGTGCAATGCCTGTGGTTCTTGGTTCTGGTTGGCCGGGTGTTCTACTGCATGAAGCGGTAGGCCACGGTTTAGAAGGTGATTTCAACCGTAAAGAGTCTTCAGTATTTTCTGGCAAAATCGGCGAGCAAGTTACATCAAGCCTATGTACGATTGTTGATGACGGCACATTAACAGATCTACGCGGTTCATTGAACGTTGATGATGAGGGTGTTAATGGTCAGTACAATACGCTAATCGAAAACGGCATCCTAAAAGGTTACATGCAAGATAAGCTAAACGCTCGTCTAATGGGTGTAGCGCCGACAGGTAATGGTCGTCGTGAGTCTTACGCGCATCTTCCAATGCCACGTATGACTAATACATACATGCTGCCAGGCGAACACACACCGGAAGAGATCATTGCAACGGTTGAGAAAGGCATCTACGCACCGAACTTCGGTGGCGGTCAGGTTGATATCACATCAGGTAAGTTTGTGTTCTCAGCTTCTGAAGCGTACATGATTGAAAACGGTAAGATCACTCACCCAGTGAAGGGCGCGACGCTGATCGGTTCTGGTATCGAAGCAATGCAGCAGGTGTCTATGGTCGGTAATGACCTAAGCATTGACCGTGGTGTTGGTGTTTGTGGTAAGGCTGGTCAAAGTGTACCAGTGGGTGTTGGTCAACCAACATTGAAACTAGACTCGCTAACGGTTGGTGGTACTGAGTAATTCAGGTCAGCAGCACGAGTTAATTTCAAAATCTCTCGTCATAAAATAGATTGAAAGCGCCTCTATTGTGAGGCGCTTTTTGTTTATAGGTTACTGGTTCTGTGAGCGCGCAGAGTCTACATGTTCTCTTCCGCGAACTCAGCCAGTCGGCTACGCACCACACCATTGAGGTGGATGTTGGCACTGCCTTCGAAGTTTTTAAAACGCTCAACCATGTAGGTGAGCCCCGAGGTCACAGGAGTTAGGTAGGAAGAATCTATCTGCGCTAGGTTTCCTGAGCAGACGATCTTGGTCCCTTCACCACAACGGGTGATGATGGTTTTGATTTGTGAAGCGGTCAGGTTCTGACACTCATCCAAAAGCACAAATGCATTCTGAATTGAACGGCCACGCATAAAGTTAATCGATTTGAACTGGATGTTGGCTTTATCACAGATGTACTTCATCGAGCCTTCTGTGCAGTGATCGTTCTTGTGCAGCGCTTCCAGTGTATCAGTCACTGCAGCTAACCAAGGCAACATCTTCTCTTCCTCTGTACCCGGAAGAAACCCTATCGACTCACCTATATCAGGTGTGTTTCGGGTTACGATGATCTTATCGAACTGTTTACGTTCAATAGTTTGTTCAAGTGCAGCTGCCATGGCTAACAGTGTCTTACCACTCCCCGCAGCGCCAGTGAGAATCACCAGATCAATATCAGGGTCGAGCAGGGCATCGATCGCCATACCTTGGTATACGTTTTTGGGTGTGATGTCCCATGCTCTGCGATTCATTAGTCTTTCGCGACTGAGGTCTCTTAGTGTAATGCTTTCAGTTTCAATCTCTTCGACTCGAGCGGCAAAGTCACTTTCTTCGTCAATCACATACTGGTTGAGAAAGGTTGGCTCGAACGGCGCTCTTGCTAAGGTGTGCAGCGTCTTTCCGCCTAAACTTCTGCTCTCGACATTATCGATACCATCCCAAAATGAGCCTTCCAGTTGTTGGAAGCCTTTGGTGAGGTATTGGATATCATCAATCAATTGGTCGGTTTGATAGTCTTCAACAAAACGGACACCGGCGCCTTTGGCTCGTAAACGCATGTTGATGTCTTTGGTGATAAGAACCACTTCGCGTGGCGCGCGTTTATTTTGAAGATAGAGGACTGCGTTGAGGATTCGGTTATCGCCAGCTTTGTCATCGGCGAAGGCTTTGATACTTTCTTGAAGTTCGTAGTCAGCGAGTATTGAAATACTGCCAGATGCGTTTATGTCTTTAGAAAAAGGGATGCCTTCCGATATTTGGTCTGGTGTGGCTTCCCTGAATAAGTCTTCGAGCGTTCGAATCGCAATTCTCGCATCTCGAGCAACATCTCTTTTACTGTCTTTGATTCTGTCGAGTTCTTCTAGCACTGTCATTGGGATAACGACATCGTGCTCTTGGAAAGAAAATATAGCGAAGGGTTCGTGAAGTAGGATATTGGTGTCTAAAACAAATAGCTTCCGGTTGGTCTCGCCCATAGCATCTCCTTGCCGACGTGCGGCTTGCCTTGCATTCATTGAACGTAGATTAAGCTCATATAAAGGTTAGTATCTGATTCTAGTGATAGTCAACAACTCACCTAAACTTCATTTGAGAGCTGAATTCTGCTCTCCATAGAATAACCATGATTTTTTGACAGTTTGATTGCACTTATGAAAACAGAAAAAAAGTATGAAATCGTCTCCTTTAGGCGTGACCTAAATCACAGCATCGAGTAAGATTAGCGACCTTTTTCTGCACCATTTTCTCAAGATATTTATTATTAAGAGCGCACTTAAAAAGTGGCTGCAAACTAGGCATTTTTGGCTATATTTTTAGTTCAAGAGCAATAACGTTCTTGTTTGAAATTGCAGTTAGAAAGACCAAATTCCAACTATAAGATTGAGGTAGTCGATTCATGACATTTGCTTTGGGGCAACGCTGGATAAGCGATACGGAGAGCGATTTAGGTTTAGGTACCGTTGTAGCAATGGATGCTCGCACAGTAACAATAATGTTTGCTGCGTCAGAAGAAAACCGCGTCTATGCACGCACAGATGCTCCCGTAACCCGAGTGGCGTTCAATGTAGGCGATGTCATCGAATGCCAAGAAGGTTGGTCTTTATCTGTTGAAGAAGTTATCGAAGATAAAGGGCTACTGACTTATTTGGGTACTCGTGAAGATACTCAAGAGACAGAGGTGACTCTGCGTGAAATCTTTTTAAGTAACCAGATCCGCTTTAACAAGCCACAAGATAAGCTGTACGCAGGTCAAATCGACCGTATGGATAACTTTGTGTTGCGCTACCGTGCTTTAAGCAACCAATACCAACAACATAAGAGCCCAATGCGCGGCTTGTGTGGTATGCGTGCAGGTCTTATCCCTCATCAGCTTTACATTGCTCATGAAGTGGGTCGTCGTCACGCTCCGCGCGTTTTACTGGCTGATGAAGTTGGCCTAGGTAAAACCATAGAAGCGGGCATGATCATCCACCAACAGGTGTTGTCTGGCCGTGCTGAACGTATTCTGATTGTGGTTCCTGAAACTCTACAACACCAGTGGTTAGTAGAGATGATGCGCCGTTTCAACCTGCACTTCTCGATCTTTGATGAAGAGCGTTGCATAGAATCTTTCGCAGAATCAGATAATCCATTCGATACACAGCAATACGTTCTGTGTTCTTTGGATTTCCTACGCAAGAGCCGTAAGCGCTACGAGCAAGCACTTGAAGGTGAATGGGATTTGTTGGTTGTCGATGAAGCGCACCACCTTGAGTGGAGCCAAGACAAACCGAGCCGCGAATACCAAGTGGTTGAAGGATTAGCTGAAAACACGTCTGGTGTATTGCTACTGACAGCGACCCCTGAACAGCTGGGTCGTGAGAGTCACTTTGCGCGTCTGCGTCTGCTTGATCCTGATCGCTTCTACGATTACGAAGCATTCGTTGAAGAAGAAGACCAATATGCGCCAGTTGCTGATGCAGTAACGGCATTGTTCTCTGGCGTGAAGCTTGAAAACAGCGCGAAGAACCAAATTACAGAACTTCTGTCTGAGCAAGATGTTGAGCCACTGTTCCGTGTTATCGAAGGTAACAGCAGTGAAGAAGAACAAGCACTCGCACGCCAAGAGTTGATTGATAATCTTATGGATCGCCATGGTACCGGCCGTGTTCTATTCAGAAACACACGTGCAGCTATCAAAGGCTTCCCTAAGCGTAACGTAAACCTATTGCCGATGGACATTCCAACGCAGTACACCACCTCTATACGTGTATCAGGTATGATTGGTGGCAAGATGGCACCAGAAGCTCGCGCGATGAAAATGTTATACCCAGAAGAGATCTTCCAAGAGTTTGAAGGTGAAGATTCAAGCTGGTGGCAGTTTGATTCGCGTGTTAATTGGTTGCTTGAAAAAATTCAAGACAAGCGCAGCGAAAAGATCTTAGTGATCGCATCGCGTGCAAGTACCGCGCTTCAATTAGAGCAAGCACTGCGTGAGCGTGAAGGTGTGCGTGCAACCGTATTCCACGAGGGCATGTCGATTCTAGAGCGTGATAAAGCGGCGGCTTACTTTGCTCAAGAAGAGGGCGGAGCTCAGGTTCTTATCTGTAGTGAAATTGGCTCTGAAGGTCGTAATTTCCAGTTCGCTAACCAGTTGGTGATGTTCGATCTTCCATTCAACCCAGATTTGCTCGAGCAACGTATTGGTCGTTTGGACCGTATCGGACAGCTTCGTGATATCGACATTCATGTCCCTTACCTAAAAGGCACGTCACAAGCGATTCTAGCGCGTTGGTTCGATGAAGGATTGAATGCGTTCGCAGAGACTTGTCCTACTGGTCGTACAGTTTACGATAAGTATTCTGATGTACTGATCGAAATGTTGGCTTCTGGTAACACCGAGCAGCTTGATGAAGTGATTGAAGAGTCAGCGAAGCTCAATCAAAGCCTGAAATCGGATCTAGAAAAAGGCCGAGATCGACTATTAGAAATGCATTCAAATGGTGGCGATAAAGCCCATGAGATTGCTGAAAAGATCGCGTGTACTGATGGTGATACTAACCTAGTTTCTTTTGCACTGAGCCTGTTTGATACCATTGGTCTGAACCAAGATGACAAGGGTGAAAATGCGTTAGTCGTGACACCTTCTGAACATATGATGGTGCCAAGCTACCCAGGCTTACCTTATGAAGGTGCAACGATTACGTTTGACCGTGAAACCGCGCTTTCTCGTGAAGACATGAATTTTATTAGCTGGGAACACCCAATGATTCAGGGCGGTATTGATCTGCTATTGAGTGAAGGTGTGGGTGCGTCTGCGGTATCTCTACTGAAGAACAAAGCGCTGCCAGTGGGTACGATTCTACTTGAGTTGGTTTACCTTGTTGATGCACAAGCGCCAAAGCGCAGCGGTATCAGCCAGTTTCTGCCTAAGACGCCGATTCGCTTGATGATGGATGGTCGTGGTAACGATTTATCTGCTCAGGTTGAATTCGATAGCTTTAACCGTCAACTAAGCCCGGTAAACCGTCATTTAGCGAGCAAGCTAGTGAACTCGGTACAAGGTGAGATTCACAAGCTAATCGAAGCAGGTGAGACGCATGTACTGCCGAAGGTTGAAGAAGTTCGTCAACAAGCTCAGAAAGATATGCAAACTAACTTGAACGGTGAGTTAGAACGTCTACAAGCGCTTAAAGCGGTTAATCCTAACATTCGTGATGAAGAGTTAGAGGTTATCGAAGCTCAAATCAATGAACTGACGGGTTACATCAGCAAAGCTCAAGTTCAGCTGGATTCGTTACGCTTGATTGTGGTTTCTCACAACTAGTTTTGAATTAGCTAAATGCTTTAACGAAATAAGGCCTTCATTACGAAGGCCTTATTTGTATCTGTAGTTTGGTTAAGAGCTTGGAGAGCAGATTACATCAACCATTTCCACCAAACGAACAGAGCTAAGAAGCCAAATAGGTAAATAAGGCCTGCCACAGACAACCATTTTAGCTTAGTGCCAATCGCCAGTGCTTCAGGAAGCTTAGTTTTGCTTACTAAGATGAAGTTAAGCAATGCGAAGAATGGCGTAGTCGCAAAGGCAAGCACCATCGCAAAATCAAGCATTGGCATCAGTGCTGCGCTGAAGAACATCACAATTGCGAGTGCCGCGAGAGAGACAATGATGATCCAGCCTTGCAGCATTTTTGGGCTCGATTCTTTTTTCAATAACAGGCGCTGTGATTCGGCAAGCACGCGTGAGTAACCATCGATAACGGTAATGGTACTGCCAAAGATACAGAAGAAGGCGATAAGAGCGATCAGTGGGCGAGACCATTCACCAATCGTGGAAGCGTAGATGCCGACCAATTGATGGGTGAAGCCAACACCAGAGCGAGACAGTTCAACGCCTGTTCCATGAAGTACTAGTGCACCTAAAGCAACGAATACCAAAGCAAGCAGTGCCGTACCAATGTAGCCTACGTTGAAATCGAACAGTGCAGATTGAGCGGTCACTTCTTGTTTCTCTTTTTGGCTTTTTAGCCACATAGAGGTGATGCTTGATATCTCGATAGGCGCGGGCATCCAACCCATAGTTACAACGATAAAGCCAATAGCTGCCAATGACCAAGGTGATGGTGGAACAAAAGCCGCATCAGGTTCAACTGGAGAGCCGATAGCAATGGCGACTGCAGCCAAGGTTGTGATAGTCAGGATCGCCATGATCGCTTTAGACAGTGTATCGAGCGCGCGATAATGGCCAGCGAATAGAATAATCAAGCACGTAGCTAAAACGATCATGCACAATGTGCTGGTGGCCAAATCAAAAGGAATAAAGTAACTAAGTAGGCTTGCACTGAATAGCAGTAAGGCTGCGGTATTTACCACTGCGGAAATGGCACTTAGTATCGAAAAGATAACAAGGTAAGGTCGACCGAGGTTAGAATATCCTTCCACCAAGCTTTGCCCAGTACCAAGGGTATATTGGATGCCGGCTCTAAAGAATGGGTATTTAAATACGTTAACTAAAAGAATCAGTGTGGCTAGTTGCCAACCATAAATAGCGCCAGCTTTCGTTGAAGCGACTAAGTGAGATCCACCGACCGCAGCAGCGGCCATCATGATTCCTGGGCCAAGAGATTTAATCAGGCTTGAAAGTGGTGCGGAGGTTGGTGTTGAGGTGGTTTTAGCCGTACTTTCCATCGTTTTTCCTTTGAGGCTTAGTTCTTATTTTCCGTTACCTTATCAATACCATGTTTCGTAATTTCGTCAACTTTTATGTACAAAAGTGTTTAAAATTGTATTTTTTAATAAACGATTCGACCATGAATTATTTATTAACCAGTAATTAAGAGGCTCTAATGGCGTTAGAACAGTACACGCCCCCACGTGAACCGTGGACTGATATTGTCTATCAAGATGATGATATTCTTGTGGTGAACAAGCCAGCAGGCCTACTTTCGGTGCCGGGGAGACTGCCAGAACACTACGACAGTATGTGGAGTCGGTTAGTTGTCGAATTTCCAGAGATTCAAGTCGTACATCGATTAGACATGTCGACATCGGGCTTGATGCTGCTCGCTAAACACAAACAAGCTGAGCGTCATTTGAAGAAGCAATTTCAATATCGACTGACACACAAACTTTATTACGCACGAGTGTGGGGTTCAATGGAAGACAAGGAAGGTTTGATTGATCTTCCTCTTATTTGCGACTGGCCGAATCGTCCTAGACAGAAAGTGTGTTTCGACGAGGGTAAACCATCTCAGACTCGCTATGTGGTTGAGCAACAAGAGGCTCAAACGACCTTATTGAAGCTACTGCCTATCACCGGCCGCTCTCATCAGTTGCGTGTGCATTGTATGGAAATAGGGAATCCAATTGTGGGCGACGAGTTTTACGCAACGCCTGAAGCTTTTGAGTATAGCGATCGGCTAGCTTTACATGCGTGTGAACTGAGCTTCTATCATCCAGCGAACAACCAACTGTTCAAAGCCTTCGTGCTTTGTGATTTTTACCCTCAAGCATCGCCACAAATCGAGCAGCACTTTGAAATTGCGCCAGAGCTTCCAGACTACAGTAAGCTAAAAGCTTAGAATGGTGCCATCAATACCAATGCAAGGACGTACAATGCCGAAGTTGAAAGTGGTCTTTCTCGACAGAGCTACCATCCCATCTCAAATACATTTAAAACCCCTTAGCTTTGAACATCAATGGGTTGAGTATGACTTCACTTCGCCAGAACAAGTGTCTGAACGAATAGAAGGCGCTGATGTGGTTATTACCAACAAGGTCGTGCTTAACGAATCGAATTTGGCTCAAGCACAACAACTTAAGCTAATAGCTGTTTCAGCAACGGGTGTGAACAATGTCGATGTTGGCTACTGCAAGAGTAACAACATAGCGGTGACAAACGTGCAAGGCTACGCGACTCAATCGGTACCTGAACATGTTATCGCGATGCTATTTACGCTAAAGCGAAACCTCGTTGGTTATCATCAGGACATCAAGGCGGGCGAGTGGCAAAAGGACAAACAATTCTGTTTCTTTACTCATCCGATTCAAGATGTTGCAGGCAGTACATTGGGCTTAATAGGGAGTGGTAGCTTAGGGCAAGCGACCGCGATATTAGCAAAAGCGATTGGTATGAACGTCATCTTTACTGAGCGTAAAGGGGCAGATTCTTGTCGAGAAGGGTATCTACCTTTTGATACGGTGTTACAGCAAGCGGATGCGATTAGCTTACATTGTCCATTAACTGAAGCGACTCGAAATCTGATTTCAGAGCGAGAGCTAACCATTATGAAATCAAGTGCGGTATTAATTAATGCTGGCCGTGGTGGACTTGTCGATGAGCAGGCCTTAGTTGAAGCTTTGAAAAGTAATGAGATTGCAGGTGCGGGCATGGATGTGTTTACACAAGAACCTGCAGACAATTCGAATCCACTATTGGCTAACAGCCACTTACCTAATTTACTGCTGACACCACATGTGGCGTGGGGCAGCGACAGTTCAATTCAAAAGCTGTCTGATATCTTAATCGATAATATTGATGGGTTTGTTGCAGGTAATCCGCAGAACTTAGTGAGTTGATTGAAGAATTGAATGGTGCAAGCACAAAATAAAAAAGGTTGGCTTTTAGGCCAACCTTTTTAGATCGTTGTGTCGATTAAGTGATTTAGCCTTGCGGCTTAACTACCAGTACATTGATTGGTGAGTTCTGTACTACTTTGCTTGCAACAGAACCAAGTACAACCTTGTCGATTTTTGAACGCTTATGACTAGGCATCACGATAAGGTCTGCCCCTAGTTTCTCTGCGCAATCAAGAATCGTTGTGTAGGTCTTGCCTTCGGCAACGTGAACTTTATAGATCACATCATCGTCGATATGCTTATCAGCAAATTCTTTCAGCTGATTTTTAACATCAAGCTTCATTTGGTTTGCTGCATCTTTCGGGAAGTAAGACGCTACCATCGACATGTGGATGCCCGGTAATACGTTCAGAATGTGGATCTCAGCATTACTGTGTTTCGCGTGCCATACCGCTAGCTCGACCGCTTTATCAGAAAAGCCTTTGTCGTTCAGATCAACGGGAACAAGGATTTGTCTATACATGTATTCGTCTCTTTTTGAGCAGCGCCGAGTACATACCAAGCGCTGTAATTATCTTTTCCATGTAGTAAAAAAGCCAAATAGAGTAGAGCGCTATTTGGCTCTATCCATTACGCGCTAATCTCATCCTTACGAGCACGCCTTCTTTGGTTCATCGCTAAACCAATCAAAATTAATAGGGCAGGTAAGAATACCCACTCTTTCATTGGTCGTTCTGCATCTTGGATAACGGATTTAATTTCCCAATCAAAGTCAATGCCAGCAGCTTCAGCAGGGCTACCAAACTCAACCATATCAACAATCATCTTATCGTCAGCTTGGGTCAGCATTAGGCCCATTGAAGCAATGCGGTCTTCACTTGTTGTCGCAGAATCTTCAAACGGAAGGCGAACTGTTTTCTCAGAATAGTTACCTTCTAAGTTTTCGCCACCGACTCTCAATTCAAGTGATTGTCCCACAGATAGATTTTCTGTGATTTGAGCGATCTCAACTCCAGGTGAAAGAACTTTCTCTGGATAAATCATGTCCCACCAGAAGCCAGGGCGGAAGAAAGAGAAGGTCAGAACGATAAGCAGTATAGTTTCCCACCACTTGTTCTTAGTGAACCACCAACCTTGTGTCGCTGCTGCAAAGATAAGTACCGCAGTAACTGAAGAGAAAATCGTCAGTGCTAAGTGCCACCAAGAATCAATGCCCATCAACAGTAGTTGGGTGTTGAAGATGAACATGAACGGCAATATCGCGGTCCGGATATCGTAGGTAAAACCTTGAATACCGGTACGAATCGGGTCTGATTTAGCAATCGCAGCGGCCGCAAATGCAGCCAAACCTACCGGAGGTGTATCGTCCGCAAGAATACCGAAGTAGAACACGAATAAGTGAACCGCAATCAGTGGAATGATCAAGCCGTGCGCTGCACCTAAGGTAACAATTACTGGTGCCATCAATGTTGATACAACGATGTAGTTCGCCGTTGTTGGCAAGCCCATACCTAAGATCAAGCTGATTACCGCAGTGAATAACAACATTAGAATGATGCTACCGCCTGAGATGAACTCAACAAAATCGGTCATTACAAGGCCGATACCTGTCAGCGTTACCACGCCTACAACCGTACCTGCTGCAGCTGTCGCTACACCGATACCGATCATGTTACGTGCGCCTGAAACTAAGCTCTCTGCTAGATCAACGAAGCCTGCTTTTGTTTGTTCTGCGAGATCGTCTGATTTGTTCATCAGAGTCATTAAAGGACGCTGCGTGATCAAAATGAAGATCATGAACACGGTCGCCCAGAATGCCGATAGACCTGGAGAGAAACGTTCAACCGTTAAACACCAAACTAGAACTACGATAGGCAGTAGGAAGTGAAGGCCAGACTTAATCGTTGGGCCTGGATCAGGTACTTCTGTTAGGTTCTCGTCGATTTCCATTCCACCTTCAGCTGCGTATTTAGCAGAAACACGAACCAGAGCGACATAAGAGACTAATAGAGCAACAGTCACAATTGGTGTGGCTGCAGCGCCAAAGACATCTTTTGTCCAGCCGACACCGTAGTAAACCGCAGCACTGATGACGCATAGGCCTAAGATAGTACCAGTGAAAGAGAGTAGGCTTTGCACGATAGTTGGTGTGTGACGACGAGGTAAGCCCGTCATACCTGCTTTACATGCCTCTAAGTGAACAATGTAAATCAGGGCGATGTAAGAGATCAGAGCGGGCAGTAGTGCTGCTTTGATTACTTCTACGTAAGAGATGCCCACGTACTCAACCATCAAGAATGCTGCTGCACCCATGATTGGTGGTGTTAATTGACCATTGGTTGAAGCTGCGACTTCTACTGCACCCGCTTTTGTTCCCGGGAAACCAACACGCTTCATTAGCGGGATAGTAAAGGTACCTGTGGTTACTACGTTAGCAATCGAAGAACCTGATACCAGACCAGATAACCCCGATGCTACAACGGCTGCTTTCGCTGGGCCGCCTTTCATGTGGCCAAGTAGTGAGAATGCTACCTTGATAAAGTAAGCACCCGCGCCAGCACGCTCTAGCATTGCACCAAACAGTACAAACAAGAATACGAATGACGTTGATACGCCAAGAGCAACACCGAACACACCTTCTGTTGTTAACCACAGATGCGACATTGCCTTGTTCAGGCTTGCACCTTTATGGGCGATAACGTCTGGCATGTGAGGGCCGCCAAAGGTGTAAAGTAGGAAGACTGCTGCCACAACCATAAGAGGTGGACCTAAAGCGCGTCGTGTTGCTTCAAGCAGTAGAACCATACCGAATACCGCAGCAACAATATCAAACGTTGTTGGAGCGCCTGAGCGTTCAGCGAGTTGAGTATAGAAAATATAGATATAAGAAGCTGAAAAGCTACCTACAAGCGCCAATATCCAGTCGACGGCGGGGATGCGATCCCTAGGCGAATTCTTCATGGCTGGATAAGCGGTAAAGGCTAGGAAAATAGCAAACGTAAGGTGAATTGCTCGAGCTTCAGTGTCGTTTAAAATTGCGAAGTTAAAAATGAATGGCAGCGGAGATGCATACCAAAGTTGGAACAGTGACCAACATAGAGGCACAAACCATAAAATACGGCCTTGGATACCACGAGGGCTACGCGCACCAGTATCTGATTGTGCCACCATTTCTTGCACATCTGGAGACGGTGATGTTGTCTGCGTCATGTACTTTATCCTTATTATTGATGGTCTGCCTTTTGTTACGAACAACTAAACGTGATTTCTTTCCTATCTAGTGTAGTGAATGGATAGAGAAATGCGCTCTTTGTTCGTCTTTGTCTTAGGCTTGATACGAAGGTAAGTCCTCCAAATTGGAGAAACTTAAAGGGTTGTTCTTTTCACTTAAATTATTTTTATAAAACGTGAAAAGCCAATAAGGAGGACTAGCCTCCTTATTGGTTTAGTAGGCTTAAAGTAGAGTTACTTTAGAAGACCTACTTCTTTGTAGTATTTTGCGGCACCTGGGTGAAGAGGGATAGAGATACCCGCTTTAACCATGTCTTCTTTTTTCAGGTTAGCAAATGCTGGGTGCAGACGTTTGAATGTTGCGAAGTTTTCAAATACTGCTTTAGCAACGTTGTATGCTACTTCATCTGAAACGTCTGAAGTTGTTACCATAGTTGCAGCAACACCAAAGCTATTTACGTCAGCATCTGTACCGCGGTACATACCAGCAGGTACTGTGCTGTATGCGTAGTATGGGTTTTCAGCTACGATCTTGTCGATCTGTGGACCTGTTGCAGAAACCAGTTTTGCATCACAAGACGTTGTCGCTTCTTTAATTGATCCGTTCGGGTGACCAACCATGTAGATGAATGCATCAATCTTGTTATCACAAAGTGCTTGTGAACGCTCAGAACCTTTCAGTTCAGAAGCAAGCTTGAAGCTATCGTTAGTCCAGCCCATAGAGTCCATTACAACACCCATCGTTGCACGGTCGCCAGAACCCGGGTTACCAATGTTGACACGCTTACCAGCTAGGTCTGAAACATTGTTAATACCTGCATCGGTGCGAGCGATGATGTTGAACGGTTCTGTATGTAGAGAGAACATAGCACGAAGTTTCTTGTATTCGCCTTGGTCTTTGAACTTACTTGTACCGTTGTAGCCGTGGTATTGCCAGTCCGATTGAACAACACCGAAATCTAGTTCACCAGCACGGATGGTATTAACGTTGTAGATTGAACCGCCAGTAGACTCGACAGAACAACGAATGTTGTGGTCTTTACGGCCTTTGTTCACTAGCTTACAAATTGCACCACCAGTCGGGTAATAAACACCCGTTACTGAACCAGTACCAATTGTGATGAACTCTTGAGCGTTAACTGCGCCAGCGCCCATTACAGCAGCTGCAATAGCCCCAACTTTAATCAGTTTGGTAAATGCCATGAATTTCCCTTCCTTTATTCATTATTAACCCTGAAACAAGTGTAGTCGTTTCTGGAGTTTCCTATTTGGAAACGGCACCTTTTTCAATCCATGTGATGAAAAAGTGGCTGAATAATATCAAAAATTGGCAGAAAATTACTCAAATGTTAAAAGATATAGCGAAAAAATCTAACAAATGACGGTTGGATCTCGTGTTTGATTTGCTATTGAGTTTTTTAAAATCAATGAGTTAGTGATTTTTGGGAGAGGCGGGATAGATATCTTAGGATGTGATTTGGATCACGAACTAAATAGGTGTTTGTGATCCAATAGTAATGGCTGATAGTTATGAAACTGTGAGCAATTATCCTGCGTATTCAAACAGTTCGCATACAGAATCGAACAGTTGCTTAGTGGTAACTGATAAGGTTGGAGTAATGAAGATAGTATCATCTCCAGCAACTACCCCCAGTATGCCTTCTGACTTACCTAATGAATCTAATAAGCGAGCAATAAGCTGCGCGGCACCAGGGCCAGTGTGTATCACAACCAATGCATTGTTGTGATCAATATCTAACACTAACTCTCTTAAAGAGCTCGAAACCGTCGGAACACCAAGTTCAGCAGGAAGACAATAAACCATCTCCATTTTTGCATTGCGTGTTCGCACGGCGCCAAACTTAGTTAACATACGCGAAACTTTAGATTGGTTGATACTTTCAAAGCCTTCATGCTTCAGGGCATCGACAATCTCGCCTTGCGAACCAAAACGTTCTTCTTTTAGTAGTGATTTAAAAGCTCGAACTAAGTTGTCTTGTTTTTCTGTATTGCGCATATGTCATTCTTATTCATTAACAAAGATGTTTGCATATTCTCGCATACATATTCAGTTCTCGCCAAAATATCACGGTAATTTGTTAGTCATATCACTGTAAAAATTTAATAGGATAATGTGTTATTTAAGACGAGTTGTTTTGTCATTTCAAATGATTATCGCCATAATGCGAACTTGCTGTGTAGCACGGTTTTATTGACTTGCGCGAAGTCGCAAAGCTAGCGTTAATTGATTGTAATCACTTTGTGATTAATATAGTTTTTTAACTTAAATTTAGCTCAAGAATTACCCTACAAAGAATCTATAAGAGAAAGCTCTCAAGGAGAATAACAATGAAAGTAGCTGTTATTGGTGCCGCTGGTGGCATCGGTCAAGCCCTAGCCCTACTACTAAAGAACCGCCTGCCTGCTGGTTCAGATCTTGCACTTTACGACATCGCTCCGGTAACCCCGGGGGTTGCTGCCGATCTTAGCCATATCCCAACGCCTGTTTCGATCAAAGGTTACGCGGGTGAAGATCCAACTCCAGCACTTGAAGGTGCGGATGTTGTGCTTATTTCTGCGGGTGTTGCTCGTAAACCTGGTATGGATCGTGCGGATCTTTTCAATGTGAACGCTGGCATTGTTAAGTCTCTAGCTGAAAAAATTGCCGTTACTTGTCCTACTGCTTGTGTTGGTATCATTACTAACCCAGTAAATACAACAGTGCCAATCGCTGCTGAAGTACTTAAGAAAGCGGGCGTTTACGACAAGCGTCGTTTATTCGGTATTACTACTCTTGATGTCATTCGTTCTGAAACGTTCGTTGCTGAGCTGAAAGATAAAGATCCAGGCGACATTCGTGTTCCTGTTATCGGTGGTCACTCAGGTGTAACGATCCTTCCTCTGCTTTCTCAAGTTGAAGGTGTTGAGTTTACTGACGAAGAAATCGCAGCGCTAACAACTCGCATCCAAAACGCGGGTACTGAAGTAGTAGAAGCTAAAGCGGGTGGCGGTAGTGCGACCCTATCTATGGGTCAAGCGGCTTGTCGCTTCGGTCTTGCTCTAGTGAAAGCACTTCAAGGCGAAGAGAACGTGATTGAGTGTGCCTACGTTGAAGGTGAAGGCGAGCACGCACCATTCTTCGCACAACCAGTTAAACTTGGCAAAGAAGGCGCTGAAGCGATTCTTAGCTACGGTGAACTGAGCGACTTCGAACGCAATGCACTAGACAGCATGCTAGAAACGCTAAATGGCGATATTGAGATTGGTGTTGAATTCGCTAAATAAGCGATAGATAACTGAACTCTGCTAAAACGACAGTTAACGAAAGCCGATCATTGCGATCGGCTTTTTTGATCCTTGTATTCAATCCACTCGTAATCTTTTTCTAACCACGAAGAATTAGGGTATTGAACGATGACTAGAGTACAAAAAGGGATGAATGTTAACTATCTAGGTCGCTTGGGCAAGATATTGGTTATCGATGAGCAAGAGCAGTTCGCGTTGTTTGAGTCTTATAATAGTCATAAGCAATATGCAGTTCCGTTGGTAGAACTTGAAGAGATCGAAGCGCAACTACCTCTATCGTTAGAATCGAGTCGTTATTGAGACCCAGAGTATTATCTAGCAGGATCAAAAAAAGAGCCAACAGGCTCTTTTTTATTATATGTCCCGTCCTGAAATGTGTTT